>JBIKWU010000172.1:0-8322 GCA_044356115.1 Burkholderiaceae bacterium | reverse complement strand
CGGCGTTCATGCGGCGGCGCAGTCGGTCAGCGCTTGGGCGGCGGCACGAGGCAACCCAGGCTCGCCAGTGGTCGGCCCATCGGCTGCGTCGCAAGGGAGGGGGCGCGCACCATGCGGGGCCCGAGGGCTCAGGGCTCGGCCACGGCGCCACTGCGCACCAGGGCGGCAATCCGCTCGTCCTGATAGCCCAGCAGTTCGCCAAGCACCGCGCGGGTGTCATCGCCCGGCAGGCGCGGGGCAGGCCCACGGGGATGCACCGGATGTCCGTCGAGGTGGTAGGGGCTCGCCGTGACACGAACCGGGCCGACCACCGCATGGTGCAGCGTGGGGAAAAAAGCGCGCTGCGCGAGATGCTCGGAGGCGATCACCTCGGCCGGGCGCAGCACCGGCGCGCAGGGCACGCGCGCGGCCTCGAGGGCCTGCAGCGCGGCCTCGACGCTGGCAAAGCCGTCGAGCCAGACGGTGATGATCGCCCGCAGTTCGGGCCAATGACGGGAGCGGGCCTCGGTGCTGGCGAATCGCGGATCGCTCGCCAGTTCCGGACGCTGGAGCAGGCCAAGCATCCGTTGCCAGAGGTCGGTGCCACCAACGATCTGCATGGCCAGGTAGCGCCCGCCGATGCCGTGCACCACCATGCCCGGACGGGGGTTGCCATGCTCCCTGCCGCCATTGAGCACGGAGGGATAGGTGACGCTGTCGGCACCCACCAGGGTCTCGAGCATGGAGACATCGATGCGTGCGCCCTGCCCGGTGCGAAAGCGTCGCAGCAGCGCGCCACCGATCGCCGCCGCGGCCTGGGTGGCGGCCAGCACATCGGCAGCCTGCAGGTTGGACGCACGCGGGCTGGCCTCGTCGCCCTGCTCAAGGTGCATCAGCCCCGAGATGGCGTTGGTGGTGTGCGCGAAGGCCGGCCGGTTGCGCCAGGGCCCGGTCTGGCCATACCCGGAGATCGAGCAGTAGACGATGTCGGGCTTGACCGCCTTCACCGCGTCGTAGCCGCAGCCCAGGCGGTCGACCACGCCGGGCGCGAAGTTCTCGATGAACACATCGGCATGCCGCGCCAGGTCGAGCAGCACCGCGATGCCCTGCGCGCTCGACAGGTCGATGGCCACGCTCTGCTTGCCGGCGTTCACGCGGTTGAAGTAGGTGCTCTGGTCGTTGCGGCCAGGTTCGATCTGGTGGGTGACGAAGCGGGTGTCATCACCCGTCACGGGTCGCTCGATCTTGATCACCCTGGCACCCATGTCGGAGAGCAGCCGGGTGCAGTACGGCCCCGCCAGCACCCGGGTGAGGTCGACGATGACAATGCCGGCGAGCGGCAGGGAGGAATCGGACGGCGTCATGACAAGCGGGCTCCTGGGAGAAAGCGACCTGCCGGATGCCGGCAATGTGCACCGGTTTGTTCGTGGAGCGGGTGGGGACGGCATGATTTCCGGACACCGGCCGATCTCGCGCACCGGGGCCGGCGGCCCGCGTTCGCCACCCGGCCAGGCAGGTCTTGTCCGCGCCTGCGCCTTGACCGGACGGCCCTGGCCACCCACCATCGCGGCCTGATCGAACCCCGCTGGAGCCACCGCCATGCTGCCGCTGACCGGCTATGCCGAACGACTCTCCGTCCGTCCCGGCGAGACCCTGCGTTTCCATGTGGCCAACGCCACCGGCCACCCGGTGAGCGCCGCGGTGGTCCGCGTGATCTGCGCCGATCCGAACCCGGCGATTGGCGGCGTGAGCACCGAACCGGTCGCCTTGGATGTGCGCAATCTCGCGACGCCCGGCCCGCAGCGCGTGCCACTCGGCTCGTACGCGGCGCTCGGAACCGCCGGTCTGCTGCGCGATGCGCGCAGCATCAGCATCGGCCTGCGCCTGATGCCCACCCTCGCGCTCGAGCGCCGTCAGGTCATCCTGTCCAGCCGGGACTCCCAGGGGCGTGGCCTGAGCCTGGAGTTCACCCCGGCCCGCACCCTGCTCGCGCGGATCGCCACGCCCTCGGGCGAGGTGCTGCTCCAGGGTCAGCAGCCACTCGACCTGCACGCGTGGGCCGACGCGAGTCTGGTGGTGGACGCCGCCAGCCACGAGGCTCGCCTGTCCGTGCGCCCGCTGGCATCGCGGGGCACCGCCGCGGTCATGACCATTGCCCCCCTGCCCGGCGGATTCGTGCCTGCCAGCGATGAGGCGGTCCTGAGCCTGGCGAGCGCGCGTTCGGATGCCCCCCAGGACTGCTTCAACGGTCGCCTGGAGAATCCCTGGCTGATCACCCGAGCCCTCGACCAGGATGACCTGACCAGCGTCGAACCCGCCAGCCACCCCGACTGCCTGGCCGCCTGGGACTTCAGCCAGGCGATACCCAGCCAGCAAGTGATCGATGCCGGGCCGCACGGCCATCATGGCGAGTTGTTCAACACGCCCACCCGAGCGGTTTGCGGCTCGCGCTGGAACGGCGAGGAGCACTGCTTCCGGCACGCGCCCGCGCAGTACGCGGCAATCCATTTTCATGACGACGATCTCGACGACTGCCGCTGGCCGGCCACGCACGAACTGCGCGTCCCCGAGGACTGCCGCTCCGACGCCTACGCGCTGGTACTCACCGCGGGCGAGATGGCCGAGAACATCCCGTTCTTCGTGGTGCCGCCCCGCGGGCAAGCGAACGCCCGGATCGCGGTGCTGGTCTCCACCTACACCTACACGGTCTATGGCAACCATGCCCGCCCGGAGTGGATGAATGATCCGGCCTGGCGCGCCGCCCATGTGGCTCAGGCCCGCGCCTGGGGTGCCTACCCCTACAACCCGGGCGAGCACCGCGATTACGGGTTGTCGACCTACAACTACCACACCGATGGCTCCGGGATCGGGCTGGTCACCTGGCGCCGGCCGATGCTCAATCTGCGGATGGGTTACTTCACCTATCCCTACCCGGAGATCCGCGCCTCGGGGCTGCGCCACTATCCGGCCGACAGCCACCTGCTCATGTGGATGGCCCACCAGGGCCACGCGGTTGACCTGATCACCGATGCCGAACTGCAGCAGGAGGGCGCCGCGCTGCTGGCGAACTACCGGGTGGTCGTCACCGGCAGCCACCCCGAGTACCACACCTCGGCCATGCTCGACGCGCTGCAGGCTTACCGCGACCAGGGCGGGCGCCTGGTCTACCTCGGCGGCAACGGCTTCTACTGGAAGATCGCGCTCGACCCCACCCGCGAAGGCGTGATCGAGGTCCGCCGCGGCGAAGGCGGCATTCGCGCCTGGGCGGCCGAGCCGGGCGAGTACCACAACCAGTTCGACGGACACTACGGCGGCCTTTGGCGGCGCAATGGTCGCCCGCCGCAGAAGCTGGTGGGTGTCGGTTTCACCGCCCAGGGCAACTTCGTGGGCTCGCACTATCGCATCCGGCCGGAAGCACGCCAGGACCCGCGGGTGGACTGGATCCTCGAGGGGGTGAGTGCGCAGACCGTGGGCGGCGAAGGATTCTCGGGCCACGGCGCGGCGGGCTTCGAACTGGACCGCGTGGACACGCGCCTGGGCTCGCCGGCCAGCGCGGTGGTGATTGCCTCCTCGGAGGATCACCCCCCTGAGGCCCCCTGGGTGCTGGTACCGGAGGAACAACTCACCCACATCACGACCATCCCGGGGCGGCCTCACCGCGAGCTGATCCGGGCCGACATGACCTACTTCGACTGCCCCGGTGGCGGCGAGGTGTTCTCGGTGGGCTCGATCACCTTCTGCGGATCGCTGCCCGTGAACGGGTTCGACAACGACATCTCGCGGATCCTGGACAACGTGATCCGCCGGTTCAGTCGCTGAGGCACGTGCGTCGCCGCTATTGCGCCTCGATCTTCGCCTCGCGGATGGCCTTCTCCCACTTGGCCATCTCCTGACGATTGCGGCTGGCCAGCGCCTCCGGGCTGCCCGGCTCGACGCTGAAGCCATTGGGCTCGAATTTCTCGAGCACCTCGCGACTGGTCACCGCGGCGTTGACCGCCTGATTGAGGCGCACGATGAGTTCCCGGGGCGTGCCGGCAGGCGCGAATACCGCGAAATAGGCCGTGAGTTCATAGTCCTTGAGGCCAAGGGCCTCGTTCACGGTGGGCAGATCGGGCACCGCCGCCGAGCGCCGCGTGGAGGTGACCGCGAGGCCTCGGATCTTGCCCGCCTTGTACTGAGGGACCGTCACCGCGAAATCGGCGGTGAACATCATCACCTGTCCGCCGATGAGGTCGGTCATGGCCGCCGGGCCGCTCTTGTAGGGCACCGGATTCATGCGGATGCCGGCCATGCTGGCGAGCATCTCGGAGGACACCTGCTGGGAGGTGCTGGCATAGGCGAAGCTGACCTGCCCCGGGCGCGCCCGGGCCAGCTCGACGAATTCCCGCAGCGTTCGGGCCGGCACATCGTTGTTGACCCCGATCATCAGCGGCACCGACCCGATGTAGGCCACCGGCGCGAACGCGGTGTCCTGATCGTAGGGCAGCTTCTTCATGAGGTATTTCAGGGCAGCGTTGGTGCTGTTGGTGCCGACCAGGATGGTGTAGCCATCAGGCGCCGCCTTGGCCACCGCGTCGGCGCCGAGCATGCCGTTGACGCCGGGTCGGTTCTCGACGAGGACCGCTTGCCCGAGGGTCTGGGACATCTTCTCGGCCAGGGCACGGGCGATCTGGTCGGTGGCGCTGCCGGCCGCGAACGGCACGATGGCGCGAATGGGCTTGGTCGGATAGGACTGACCCAGGGCGGGGGCGCTGGCCGCCAGCGCGGCGATCAGCAGGAGCAGGTGACGACGAACGTGCAGCACGGGGGATCCCTCCGATGAGCTTGAGCACCGATGCCGCCAGGGCGCATGCCCCCGATGACGGCTCCGGCCATGGGTGAAATCGCGAGTTTGGCACGGAAGCGGCCTGCGTCCGGTTTCCGGCGCTCGCGCACACCCGCAAGCGGCAGGGGCCGTACGATGCCTCGCGCTGACGCGCAGCGCACGCGGGCGAATCGCGCGCGAATCGCCCTTACCCGTCTGGAGCCATCGCCATGAACCGTCCCGATCGCCGCCATCTGCTGCGTGCTGCCGCTGGCACCGCCGCCGCCGCCGTCCTGCCGCAGCGGGCCGCCCGCGCCCAAGCGGGCGGCTACCCCAACCGGCCGATCAAGCTGATCGTGGCCTCGCCGGCCGGTGGTCTCACCGACAACTACGCGAGGATGTTCGCGGAGCATCTCACCGCCCGTTACGGCCAGCCCGCGGTGGTCGAAAACCGCCCGGGCGCGAGCGGCATCGTCGGTCTGGAAGCGATGGTCAAGTCACCCACCGACGGCTACACGGTCGCCTTCGGGTCGACCGGCATGTTCTTCCAGGCGCGGGTGCTCTACAAGCGCCTGCCCTACGACGTGGACAAGGAGATCGTGCCGGTTGCCATCTTCCCCACCGGGCCGCTCGCTCTGGCCGCCACCGAGCGCAGCGGCATCCGCGACTTCCGCGGCATGATCGAGTACGCCAAGCGCAATCGCACCACCATGGGCAATTACGTGAAGGGCTCGTATCAGCAGATCCTGGCAGAGAACTGGAACCGCGAGCACGGCTGCAAGTTCGAGCTCATCCACTACAAGGGCGAGGTCCCGATGTGGGTGGACATGGCCGGCGGCCAACTCGACGTGGCGATCGGCAGCTACCAGGCCTTCGCCAAGCTGCGCGACAAGGGACTGCGGCTGATCGGCGTGACGGGCAAGCTGCGATCCCCGCGGGAGCCCGAGGTGCCGACCATGGTCGAGCAGGGCTTCAGCGGCCCGATCTCCAGACTGGAAGCCACCATCATCCTTGTGGCCCATTCGGCGGTGCCGGCGCCCATCCTCGAGCTGATCGGCAAGGCCGCGGTCGACAGCAACGACACGGCCCGGGCCAAGGCCATGCGCGAGGCCATGGGCATCACGGATCTCATCGTTGGTCGCAACGAGGCCCAGCGCATGTGGCGCGACGACGGCCCGGTATGGATCCGCGAGGTGCAGGCGCTCAACCTGCCGGTGGATTGACCGCGGGGTCCGGTCGCGGGTCGCGGGGGCCCGACGACCCCGGCCCGGCTCAGGCCAGGGCCTCGCTCCCGCGGGTTTCATCCTCACCCGACACCACGTGCTCGCGTCGCCCCTCGCCCGCGAGTGTCCTGCCAGTCTCGTACCGAGCATCCGAGAACTGCCGGGCAATGGCACGGAACTCGTCTTCGGCAGCGCTGAAGGCAGCCACCACGGCCGGATCGAAGTGGCTGCCGGCGCCCTCGCGCACGGTTCTTGCGGCCTGCTCGTGCGACCATGCCGGCTTGTAGACACGCTTCGTGATCAAGGCATCGTAAACATCGGCCAGCGCCATCAGCCGCCCGGAAACCGGGATCGCCTCACCGGCCAGTCCGGCCGGATAGCCACTGCCATCCCATTTTTCGTGATGGGTCAGGGCAATCTCGCGGGCATATCGCAGGAACGAGTTGCTGCCGAGCGAGTCCTCGGCCGCCTGCAGCGCGCAGGCGCCGAGCTGGGGATGGGTTCGCATCACCGCCCACTCCTCGTCGGTGAGCTTGCCGGGTTTCAGGAGAATCGCGTCCGGGACGCCTACCTTGCCGACATCGTGCAGCGGCGCCGACTTGTAGATGAGTTCGATCGCCTCGTCGCTCAGTTCGGCACGGAAGCGCGGATGATCGCGCAAGCGCATCGCGAGCGCGCGGACGTAACGCTGGGTCCGAAGGATGTGCGCGCCGGTCTCGTTGTCACGCGTCTCGGCCAGGGAGGCCAGCGTCAGGATCGTGACATCCTGGGTTCGCTGCAGCAGCGTGGTGCGATCGCGCAGGCTCACGATCATCTGGTTGGTGTAGCGTGCCATGACTCCGAATTCATCGTTGCTGCTGACCGGCACACGGCCATCGAGCTTGCCGCCGGTGGCGGCCGCAAGCACGCCGTTCTGGTTGCGGAAGAACAGGCTCAGGTTCCGGGCATACGAGAAGGTCGTGTTGAGCAGGTGACCCAGCATGACTGCCGCCACGAACAGGAACTCGATCAGGATCGCGCGCTGCGCCTGCTCGATCGGCAGGGGTCGCTCGGGACGGGTCAGCCAGTCGAGGTCCTTGCTCATGACCAGGAACAGCACCCCCATCGTGAAGATCACCGTGAGCGTCGCGAACACACCCAGCCTGACGGCTACAGGCAGGTGGCGCCCGGCCATGGTCATCTGCTCGCCCGTGCGCTGAAGGCGCGCCACCAGCGCCCGTTCGCGCTCGAGCGACAGATCCACCGCCGCGAACAGGCCCAGGGTGATCAGCCCCAGCGACAGCTTCAGGCCGCTGCCGGCCGGAAACCCATGGATGACGCCGTTGAAAACCGTGAGCACGATCCCCGCGCAGGCAAACAAGCCCCAGTCGAGGAAGAAGGCCGCGCGGATCTGTCGGACAGGCGTCGCGCGGTCGGTCAACCAGGTGTGCAGGGGTTGGCGCAGCAGGCAGGTCGCCGCCAGACATGCCGCGATCGGTGCACCCAGCTGGATCGGCGACAGGCTTTCCAGGAATGGACAGATCTGCCCCCCGTAGATCAGCAGGAGCACGAAAGAGCTGAGGTAGTGCGCTGCGGCACGAAGCGACATGAGGGGACTGCCATCGGGGTGGTGATCAAGGCTAGCAGCGTGATCAGGCGGGCGACCTACCGCCCGGCGGCCGACGCGCACCGTCCTGCCGGCAGGACGCTGCGCGAGGATTCCGATCCGCGAGCCACGAACCGCGGCAGCATTGCGAGGCAGAATGCTGCAATCAACGCCAGGAGACCCGCGATGCCCTCTCCGAGACTTCGTTTCAGCGCGGCCGCCCGTGCGGCGCTCACCCTGCTCGGCTGCGTTGCGGCGCTGGCAATCACGCCCCGGGCAGCAGCCCAGGAATACCCGACCAAGCCGATTCGCTTCGTCGTGGCCTCGGCGGCGGGTGGCGTCGTGGACATCCGCGCGCGACGCTTCGGCGCCCGCCTGGCCGAGTTGCTGAAACAGCCGATCATCGTCGAGAACCGGCCCGGCGCCTCCACCACGATCGGGGCCGAGTTCGTGGCGCGCGCCGCCCCCGACGGCTACACCGCGCTGTTCGGCGGCAACACCGAGGTGGTGACCGTGCCGGCGCTGGGCATGCCGATCCGCTACGACCCGGTCAAGGACTTCATTCCAGTGGCCCAGTTCACGCTGGGATACCCGGTGCTGGTGGTACATGCCGGCCTGGGCATCCGCAGCCTGCCCGCGCTCATCGAGTGGGCCCGGGCTCGACCGGGGCAATTGCTGTGCGGCACCTCCGGACACGGCAGCGGGCAGCACTTCGTTTGCGAGCTGCTCGC
>JBIKWU010000349.1:0-3545 GCA_044356115.1 Burkholderiaceae bacterium | reverse complement strand
GCCAAGATCCAGTTGCGCACCGTGCCCTACAAGGGCACCGGCCCCATGCTGATGGATACCGCCGCGGGCCAGGTCCACATCTCGATCGGGTTTCTGGCCGAGGTCGACAAGCAGTACATCGTGCCCGGCAAGGTGATCCCGCTGGGCGTGCTGGCGCCGCGACGCATCGCGCGTTTCCCCGACTTGCCCACCCTGCAGGAGCAGGGCCATGCCGGCTTCGACATGATGTCCTGGACCGGGCTGTTCGTACCCGCCGGCACGCCGCGCGCCGCGGTGACCCGGCTGAATGCCGAGATCACGCGCGTGGTCCGCGAGCCCGAGTTCGCTGCCTGGCTGGCTGAAACCGGCAGCGAGGTGGTCACGCCCACCCCGGAACAGTTCCGGGATTTCACACGCGGCGAGCTCGAGCGCTGGAAGAAGATGTCCGACGAGTTCGGCATCAAGTGGGAACAGCAGTAGCCCGACACGGGCGCATCGGCTCGTCCGGAGTTGCCCGATGCATCTGCAAGGAGCATCCGTCATGATCACCGCCATGCCCCGTCTGGCGATTGCCAGCGCCGACTTCGACGGCATCGTTCGTGTCTTCCAGCATGGCCTGCGCCTGCCTGTCATCGATCTGTCCGAGCGCACCGTGCCGCAACTCGGCGCCCGCATCGCGATGTGCGTGCCCGAGGGTGGCAGCCACATCGAGCTGATGAGTCCCGCCGTACCCGAGGCTCCACTCAGCCAGAGCCTGCAACGATTCCTCGACCGCCGCGGCGCGGGCCTTTTCGCCCTCATGCTCGAGGCCCCCGATCCTGACCAGGCCGCCATCACCCTCGCCCAGCGCGGCCTCGCCGTATTGCCGCTCATGCCCGGCGCGGGCGGTCGGGACATCCACCCCAGTGCCACGCACGGCGTCCTGATCCGGGTCTACCCCGATCGCTCGTTCACCGGACAGGCGCCTGCGGGCTGGACCGGTCGGGGCATCTCGGGGGTGCAACGCGTGGTGATCGCGGTCAATGACATCGACGCGGCGATCGACACCTACGGGCGCAAGCTCGGCCTGAGCGCGCAGGCGCCGGTGCGCGATGCAGGGCGCGGCATCGCGAGCGCCCTGGTGCGCCCACTCGCCGGCGGGCTGATCGAGCTGGTCTCGGTCATCGACCCGGCCCAACCCGTCGGCGCAGCGCTGGCCAGGCACCTTGCCGCCCACCCCACCGGTCTGCATGCGCTGGTGCTGCACGCCCCAGACCCGATGGCGCTGCTGCCTGACCTGCGCGCGGCAGGACTGCCGGCCACGCCCTGCCACGACGCGCCCGACACGATCGAGATCGCGCCCGAGGCAACCTTCGGCGCACGGGTCCGGATTGCGCGTGGTGGCGCCACCATGGCCCGGCCGGGCGGCATGGCATTGCCGTGAGCCGCGTCCGGGGCGACGAGGAGGTCGATGCCTTTGTCAGCCTCCTGCATCGCGGTGGCCGTGCCGGCTTGGAGCAGTTCGAAAGCCTCGCCACCGCGCATCAGTATGCGGGTCTTTACGGACTGGTGAATCGCCACACTCGGCCCGGCGCCCGGGTTCTCGACTGGGGGGCCGGCAACGGCCACTTCACCTTCTATCTGGCGCAACGTCCGCTGCAGGTGACCGCTTTCTCGTTCGGCCCCGCCCCCGACATCCTGAGCCGCCTCACCCCGGAGCAGTCCCTCAGGGTCACGCACGTCCAGGGCGCGCAGGAGGAGGCCGTGCGCCTGCCGTTCCCGGACCGCAGCTTCGATCAGGTCTTCAGCGTGGGAGTGCTCGAGCATGTTCGTGAGCATGGCGGCTCCGAGGCGCAAAGCCTGACTGAAATCAGGCGGATCCTGCGTCCCGGTGGACTCTTCATCGGCTATCACCTGCCCAATCGCTACAGCTGGATCGAAGCCGTTGCCCGGGCACTGAAGATCGGCAGAGCGCCGCCCGAGCCGCCGCTGTGGCCGGGCTATCACCGCTATCGCTTCGATCGAGCGCAGATCGAGGAACTGGTCAAGGGTGCCGGACTGTCGTTGATCGACCTGCATGCCTATGGCGCGCTGCCACGCCAGCCGTTCACGCACCTGCCTGAAGGTCTGCGTCATGCGCGCTGGCTGGCCGGGCTCGTGAACCGTTGTGACCGGGCGCTTGAACGCCCTTTCGCCCGTCTCGTGCAGAACTGGGCCGTTGTCGCGCGGGCCGATCACCCTGCCTGACGGCGCCGCAATCCTCACCGTCGACTCCCGCCGATTGTCGGAGCATACCCATGTCTTCCAACCCGAATCCGAGCTCGCAACTCCCCGGTGACTTCCTCACCGTTCGACCCGAATGGCTCGCCCGGCACACCGAGGCCGCCCTCGAGCCCGAGTTGCCGATCATCGATCCGCATCACCATCTCTGGGTCCATGGTAACGACAGCTACCTGCTGCCCGAACTCCTCGCCGACACCACCAGCGGTCATCGCATCGTCGCCACGGTCTACGTGGAGTGTCGGGCCATGTACCGCGCCGGCGCACCGGCCGAGACCCGATCGCTTGGCGAGACGGAGTTCGTCAACGGGGTGGCCGCCATGAGCGCAAGCGGCTTGTTCGGGCCCACACGGGCCTGCGCCGCCATCGTCGGCAATGTCGACCTGACCCTGGGCGACCAGGCTCAACCGGCGCTGGAGGCGCACCTCGCGGCTGCTGGTGGCCGGTTCAAGGGCATCCGCAACGTCTCGGCATGGCACGCGTCGGGCTTGCGCGCCACCAGCGCGAATCCCCCGCCAGGCTTGCTGCTCGATGCCCGCTTTCGGCGCGGCTTCGCGGCCCTCGCGCGGCTCGGTCTGAGCTTCGACGCCTGGCTGGTGCACACCCAGCTCGATGATTTTCTCGATCTGGCGAGAACCTTCCCTGACACCACGCTGGTGCTCGATCACGTCGGTGGCCCGCTGGGCATCGGGCCCTATGTCGGTCAGCGCGAGGCAGTGTTCGCCCACTGGCGACGCCTGATCCGGGAGCTTGCGCAATGCCCCAACGTGCACATCAAGCTCGGGGGCCTGGGCATGCACACGCCCGGTTTCGACTTCCATCGGCAACCCGAGCCACCGCGCTCCGAGGCGCTGGCGCAAGCCTGGCGGCCCTACATCGAAACCTGCATCGAAGCCTTCGGCGCGCAGCGGGCCATGTTCGAGAGCAACTTCCCGGTGGACAAGGGCACCTGCAGCTATGCGGTGCTGTGGAACGCCTTCAAGCGCATCGCGGCAGGATGCTCGGACGCCGAGAAGGCCGCGCTGTTTGCCGGCACGGCCGCCCGGGTCTACCGCATGAACGACGTCGCGCTATAGCAGCTTGAAAAACCTGGGCAGCACCAGCGTGAACCAGGGCACGGCGATCACCGCGAGCAGCCCGGCGCACATCACCGCGATGAAGGGCAGCATGGCGCGCGAGGCCCGGTCCATCGAGATCTCGGCGATGCCGCTGGCGATGAACAGCCCTACGCCCACCGGCGGCAGGAAGAGTCCGATGCCCACCGCCGCCACGATGACGATGGCATAGTGGATCGGGTCGATGCCCAG
>JBIKWU010000357.1:0-3398 GCA_044356115.1 Burkholderiaceae bacterium | reverse complement strand
AGCACCGCCTGTCTCGTCCAGAAGGAACTCGGCGCCCATGGCGGCGCGGCCTTCGACGTGCAGGCGGTCTGCAGCGGCTTCGTCTACGGCCTGGCAACGGCCGACGCCATGATCCGCACCGGCATGGCCAGCCGCGCGCTGGTGATCGGCGCCGAGGTGTTCTCGCGCATTCTCGACTGGAACGACCGCGGCACCTGCGTGCTGTTCGGCGATGGCGCCGGCGCGGCAGTGCTGGTCGCTGACTCGCAGCCCGGCATCCTTGCCGCGCGCCTGCATGCCGACGGGCGCCACGAGGGCATCCTGCGCACCCCCGGCACGGTCAGCGGCGGCGCGGTCTGCGGCCATCCCTTCCTGACCATGGACGGACAGGCGGTCTTCAAGCTCGCGGTGTCGGTCCTCGACGCGGTCGCGCGCGAGACGGTCGAGGCGGCGGGCCTGGGGCTGAGCGATGTCGACTGGCTCATTCCCCACCAGGCCAATGTCCGGATCATCCAGGCCACCGGTCGGCGGCTGGGCATCGCGCCCGAGCGCGTGGTGGTCACCGTCGACCGGCACGCCAACACCTCCGCCGCCTCGGTGCCGCTGGCACTCGACCTTGCCATGCGCGACGGCCGCATCCGGTCTGGGCAGCATGTGCTGCTCGAAGGCGTGGGTGGCGGGTTCGCCTGGGGCGCGGCCCTGGCCCGCATCTAGCCGCACTGCGGTGCCAGCGCCCTCCTGACGTTCTTCACCCCACATCACCATCATGACCATTGCCTTCGTCTTTCCCGGCCAGGGTTCGCAAGCGGTCGGCATGCTCGACGCCTTTGCCGCCCAGCCCGAGGTCGCGAGCCTGATCGCGACCGCCGATGCCGCCCTGGGCGAGCCGCTGTCGGCGCTGATCGCCCAGGGGCCCGCCGAGGATCTCGCGCTCACCGTCAACACCCAGCCCGCGATGCTGCTGGCCGGGTATGCCTGCTGCGCCGCCTGGCGCGCGGCTGGCGGGCCGCCGGCTTCGGCCGTCGCGGGCCACAGCCTGGGCGAGTACACCGCGCTCACCGCGGCCGGTGCGCTGGCGCTCGACGAGGCCCTGCGCCTGGTGCGGGTGCGCGCCCGGGCCATGCAGGAGGCCGTGCCGGTGGGCACGGGTGGCATGGCGGTGATCATGGGCCTGGATGACGAGCCGGTGCGCGCGGTGTGCGCGGCGGCCAGCCAGGACGGCGACGTGGTCGAGGCGGTCAACTTCAATGCGCCCGGTCAAGTCGTCATCGCCGGGCACAAGGCCGCGGTCGAGCGGGCCTGCGCCGGCGCCAAGCAGGCCGGGGCCAAGCGGGCACTGCCGCTGCCGGTCAGCGCCCCGTTCCATTCCTCGCTGCTGGCCCCCGCCGGGCTGCGGCTGCGCGAGGCGCTGCAGGGCGTCAGGCTGAGTGCGCCGGGCATCGCGCTGGTCAACAATGTCGATGTCGCCATCGAGACCGACCCCGCCCGCATCGCCGATGCTCTGGTGCGTCAGGCCTCCTCGCCGGTGCGCTGGGTCGAGGTGGTCCAGCGCCTGAAGGCGCAGGGCGTGGACACCTTCATCGAGTTCGGCTCGGGCAAGGTGCTCACCGGCCTGATCCCGCGCATCGACAAGTCCCTGCGCGCCTTCGCCGTCTTCGATCCTGCCTCGCTGCAGGCGGCCCTGGCCGCCGTGGCCGGGAGCGCGGCATGAGCGCGGCGGGTCCGCTCGCCGGGCAGGTCGCGCTGGTGACCGGCGCTTCCCGTGGCATCGGCCGCGCCATCGCGCTCGAACTCGCGCGGCAGGGCGCCCGGGTGGTGGGCACCGCCACCACCGAGCCCGGGGCCCAGGCCATCACCGAGGCCTTCGCGGCCGCCGGTCTCGACGGGCGCGGCGCGGTGCTCGACGTGACCGACGGCGCCAGCGCCGAGGCCCTGATCGCGCAGATGCAGGCCGAGGGCGGCGCGCCCGGCATCCTGGTCAACAACGCCGGCATCACCCGCGACAACCTCGCCATGCGCATGAAGGACGATGAGTGGTCGTCGGTCATCGACACCAACCTGTCCGCGGTCTTCCGGCTGTGCCGCCTGGTCATGCGCCCCATGATGAAGGCGCGTTTCGGGCGCATCATCAACATCACCTCGGTGGTCGGCGCCAGCGGCAACCCCGGGCAGGCCAACTACGCGGCGGCCAAGGCCGGCGTGGCCGGCATGACCCGGGCCCTGGCCCGCGAGCTCGGCAGCCGCAACATCACGGTCAATTGCGTGGCACCGGGGTTCATCGATACCGACATGACGCGCGCGCTCAGCGAGGCCCAGACCAGCGGGCTGATGCAGAACATTCCGCTCGGCCGCCTTGGCCAGCCCGAGGACATCGCCGCGGCGGTGGCCTTCCTGGCCGGACCCGGCGCGGCCTACGTCAGCGGGACGACCCTGCACGTCAATGGCGGCATGTACATGAACTGAACGGCCAGGTCGGGGGTTCGGGGGTCGACGGCGCCTAACTGGTAGAATCCGCGCCGTTCGTCCCGCCCGAGGGCGCCGCATACCCGTGATCGTCGGCTCCAGCCCCGTTCTGTCCACACCGACTTCGCAACCCGCCCACCCTGGGCTCACCCCTCACCGGATCACGGCGCCGCCGTGAATCCCCTCCAGGAGCAGAGAAATGGAAAACATCGAACAACGCGTCAAGAAGATCGTCGCCGAGCAGCTTGGCGTGAACGAGGCCGACATCAAGATCGAATCGTCCTTCGTGGATGACCTCGGCGCCGATTCCCTCGACACCGTCGAGCTGGTCATGGCCCTCGAGGACGAGTTCGAGACCGAGATCCCCGACGAGGAAGCCGAGAAGATCACCACCGTGCAGCAGGCGGTGGACTACATCAAGTCGCACGCCAAGGACTGATCCGGGTTTCGCCGAGGAGAGCGCCGTGAGCCGTCGTCGAGTCGTCATCACCGGGCTGGGCATTGTCTGCCCGACAGGCAATGAGGTGGCTTCGGCCTGGCAGAACCTGCTGGCGGGCCGGTCGGGCATCGATCGCATCACCCGGTTCGACGCATCGGCCTTCACCGCGCAGATCGCCGGCGAGGTCAAGGGCTTCGACATCAGCCCCTATCTTCCCGCGAAGGAAGCCCGGCACTTCGACACCTTCATCCATTACGGCATCGCTGCCGGGGTTCAGGCTCTGCGCGATTCCGGGCTCGAGGTGAACGATGCCAACGCCGAGCGGATCGGCGCGGTGGTCAGCTCCGGCATCGGCGGGCTGCCGCTGATCGAGGAAAACCACGGCGACTACGTCAAGCGCGGGCCCCGGCGCATCTCCCCCTTCTTCGTCCCGGGCTCCATCATCAACATGGTGTCCGGACAGCTCTCCATCATGCTGGGGCTCAAGGGTCCCACCTACGGGGTGGTCTCGGCCTGC
>JBIKWU010000356.1:0-3429 GCA_044356115.1 Burkholderiaceae bacterium | reverse complement strand
CCGCACCGCGTCGTGGTAGCTGACGTCGGGATAGCGATCGCCGGTCAGCGGCCATCCGGTGTTCGACGGCGAGGACGACAGCCCGTTGCCGAACAGGTTGGGGATCAGGATGAAGTGACGGGTGGGATCGAGGATGCCGCCGGGGCGGATCAGCCAGCGGGTATCCAGGTGCTGCGCGGCATACGAGGTGGGATAGACGATGACGTTGGAGCGATCGGCGTTCAGCTCGCCGAAGCTCTGGTAGACGATGCGCATGCCGGGGAAGGTGCGCCCCGACGCCAGCACCACGTCGCCCGCCTCGAACACGCCCTGCCCCGCATCCTGCGTCATCGCTGCTCTCCCTGGACCGATGGCCCGATGATGCCCGAAGCGGCAGCGCTACACTGCCGGCCAGCCGCCGCAATGACGCAGGGGCGCCACGGCCGGCCAGGAGAGCGCACATGAGTCTGCAGGACCGGATCGACGCCGCGCTGTCGGCGGCGGTGCAGGAAGGCCGGGTGCCGGGCGTGGCCGCGATGGTCACCGACGCGCAGCAGACCCGCTATCAGGGCGCCTTCGGGGTCCGCACGCTGGGCCAGCCGCAGGCCATGGGCGTGGACACCGTGGGCTGGATCGCCTCGATGACCAAGGCGATCACCGCCGCCGCGGCCATGCAGCTCGTGGAGCGCGGTCTGCTGGAGCTCGATGCGCCGGCCTTCCGATGGCTGCCCGAACTTGCCAGCGTGCCGGTGCTCGAGGGCTTCGACGCGCAGGGCCGCCCGATCACCCGCGCGCCGCGCCGGCCGGTCACGCTGCGCCACCTGCTCACCCACACCGCCGGCTTCGGCTACGACACCTGGAACCCGGAGGTGCGTCGCTACCAGGAGGCCCTGGGGCTGCCGCTGATGGCCAGCGGCCGGCGCGCGGCGCTCATGACCCCGCTGCTCTTCGACCCCGGTCAGCGCTGGAACTACGGCATCGGCATCGACTGGGCCGGGCTGCTGGTCGAGCAGGCCAGCGGCCTGCGGCTGGGCGAGTACCTGGCGCGTCACCTGTTCGCGCCGCTGGGCATGAGCGGCACCGGCTTCGCGCTCACCCCCGCCCTGCGCGAACGGCTGGCCCGCATCCACCAGCGCGAGGCCGACGGCAGCCTGCGGCCCCTGCATGACTTCGAGATCATCCAGCAGCCCGAGTTCGAGGGCGGCGGCGGCGGCCTGTACAGCACCGCGGCCGACTACCTGGCCTTCCTGCGCATGATCCTCAACGAGGGCCTGGCCGATGACGGCGCCCGGGTGCTGCGACCCGAGACGGTCGACCTGATGAGCCGCAACCACATCGGCGGCCAGCGGGTGAGCCCGATGCGCAGCCTGAACCCGGCGCGCTCGAACGATGCCGAGTTCTTCCCCGGGGTGCCCAAGAGCTGGGGGCTGAGCTTCCAGATCAACGAGGCGGCCGCGCCCACCGGCCGGCCGGCGGGCGGGCTGATGTGGGCGGGGCTGAGCAACTGCTACTACTGGATCGACCGCGGCAACGGCCTGGCCGGCGTCTACCTGACCCAGGTGCTGCCCTTTGCCGACCACCAGGCGCTGCCGCTCTACCTGGCCATGGAGACCGAGGTCTACCGGGCGCTGTCCGAGGGCGGCTGAGCCCCGGCTGGCGCGGCGCCGGCGGCCCGCGCGAGCTCGGCCTGGTACGAGGCATAGCCCGGCTGATCGACCGCCAGCCGGTCGAGCGTGGTCTGCCAGAGATGCGCGAGGAGCGCCGGGTCATCGAGCGCCACGCGCCCCTCGGCGATCGCCTGCGAGAGCGCCTGGTTGGCCTGCGCCAGGCCGGCATCGGTGCCCGCCAGGGCCGTGCCGAGCAGCGCGGCCAGCCGCGCCCGCTCGGCCGCTTCCTGGGCCGGGGCCAGCGCGACCTGGCGGCGCACCACGTTGACGGCATTGGCCGCCACCCGGGCATGGAAGGCCGCCGCCGGCGGCAGCAGCGGCATGGCCACCTCGGTGAGGTAGCGGGCGACCACCTCGAGCAGTTCATCGGGCGTGGGGGTGTTGTGCATGGCAGCCTGGGCGGTCAGCGCGGCGCGAGCAGGCGCAGCAGGTCGATGTCGGTCTCGGAGACGCGCCGGCCGATCTGCGCGCGCTCGACCGCGCGCCCGGGATCGGTGGCCTTGAACAGCGGATAGGAGCGGGCAAGGTCCAGGCAGATCACGCCCCAGCGCAGCGTGCCCATCACCTCCCAGAACAGCGCGCGCTGGGGGTCCACCGGCACGCCCGTGCTGGCCTGGTAGGCGGCGAAGAGCGTCTCGCGGCTGCCCCAGCCGCCCACCGGCTTGTCGATGGCGCCGAAGCGCCAGGCGGCCACGCAGAGCCAGCCGAGGTCTTCGATGGGATCGCCGACATGAGCAAGCTCCCAGTCGAGCACCGCGCGGATGCCGTCGGGCCCGATCATGAGGTTGCCGTGGCGATAGTCGCCGTGCACGAGCGTGAAGCGATCGGGCGCGGGGCAGTGGGCGCGCAGCCAGGCGAAGGCCAGCTCGAACACCGGGAGCGCCGCGCCCGCGGCGAGGTAGCGCTGATGCAGCTGATGCAGGTCTTCGGCGGGCGAGCGGCGCGGCAGGTTCACGCCCTCGGGCGACACCGCATGGATGGCCGCCGCGATGCGACCGGCCTGCGCCGGCAGCTCGGGGCGCACCGCGTCGAAGACGGCGTCGCGAAGAATGCGCTTGCCGAGGGTCTCGCCCTCGACGCGGCTCATGACGAAGCCCCGGCCGAGGCCGTCCTGGGGCTCGGCCACCGCCAGCACCCTGGGTACCGGCACGCCGGCGGCACCGGCGCGGCGGATGAGCTCGGCCTCGGTCTCGAGGCCGATGGCCATGCTGCCCGGACCCGACTCCGGCGGCAGGCGGCGCAGGATGGCCGGCAGCACCCCGGCCGGGCCGTGGGCCTCGAAGGCCCAGGTCTGCTGGCTGGCCCCGCCCGACAGCCGCGTGAGGCCCTGCACCGTGTGGTAGCCGGGCAGGCTGCGCTGCAGCAGCGCGGCCAGCGCCCCGCGCAGGGTCTCGGTGGCGGCCGTGCTCATGCGCGCGCCGCTCAGTTCACCACCTGGGCAAGCTCGCCGGAACGGTAGCGGCTGACCATCACGGTGAGCGCCTGCGGTCGGATCTTCGGACCCTGGCCGGCGCAGCCGAACTCCTCGTAGCGCTGGCGGCAGATGCGGGTGGCGGCCTCGCGGGCCGGCTTGAGGAAGTCGCGCGGGTCGAACTTGTCGGGTTGCTGGGCGAGGTACTTGCGCACCGCCGCGGTCATGGCCAGGCGGATATCGGTGTCGATGTTGATCTTGCGCACGCCATAGCGGATGGCCTGCTGGATCTCCTCGACCGGCACGCCGTAGGTCTCCTTCATGTCACCGCCGTACTGGCGAATCTCGGCGAGCAGATCCTGGGGCACCGAG
>JBIKWU010000108.1:0-12030 GCA_044356115.1 Burkholderiaceae bacterium | reverse complement strand
TCGGTGGCGTGATCACGCACATCAAGGATGGCCGGCTGCGCGGGCTGGCGGTCTCCGGCGCGAGCCGCGACCGGATGGTGCCGCAGGTGCCCACGATGCTCGAACTGGGGTTCGCCGAGTTCGAGACCTACACCTTCTCGTCGCTGTACGTCCGGCGCGAAACGCCCGACGACATCACCCACAAGCTGGCCGATGCGGTGCGCACGGTGATGCTCTCGCCCGAGGGCAAGGCCTACCAGGCCACGCAGCCCAGCGCGCCCATGATGATGCACACCCGCGAGCTCGGCGAGTTCCAGCGCAGGGAGTTCGAGCGCTTCAAGAAAGTGGCCGAGGCCGCCGGCATCCAGCCGAAGTAGGCGCCGGCGGGGCCGCCAGGCCATCCATGGACGGCCGTTCGCGGGCGATGGACGCCTCCCCGGACGTCGCCGCCCGTCGATACAATCGACGGGATCGCGCCCGCGCCGGGCGCTGCCCTTTCCGCCGGTCCATCGGTTTCGACGCGCGACCATCCGAGCCATGCCCAAACTGACGCTGTATCAGATTCTCGGCCTGTCTCCGACTGCCGGTGTGGTCGAGGTGCGCGCGTCCTTCCTGCGCGCGATGTCCGAACTGGAGTCCCGCCGCGCCGACATGACGCACCAGGACTTCGTGGAAAGGCAACAACTCCTGTCGGTCGCCAAGGACACGCTGAGCGACCCGAATCTGCGCGCGCGCTATGACGCCGAACTCGAGGCCAAGGCACGCAGTCGTGCGATGGCAGCGGGCAGCCCCCTGGCCCGAGGCGAGCAGATCCGGGCAGACGCCCTCGGCCTGCGTGCCGACGCCCTGTCGCTTCGGGCGGACGCCATGCTCGCGCGCGCCGACCTGGACGGATCGGGCATCCGCGAGCCCTCGGTGGCGGCCGGTGTCGTGAGCGCCACAAAGCTGGTGGTTCGCGCGATCGGCATGCTGACCGTCATCGCCGTACTGGCCTTTGGCATCACCCGCTGCACGGCGGTCGGATCGGAGCAGAAGCGCGCCGAGCTCGAGGCCCGCGCCGCGGAAGAGATCCGCCTCAATGAGTACGCCCGCACGTACGGCGTGAAGCCGGCAAACATCGCCGAGCTCGAACTCCTGGAGGCCGAGCGCCGCCGCAAGGAGACCGAGGCACGGCAGGCCGAACAGGAGAAGCGCCAGCGCGACGAGGAGCAACGTCGCTGGGAACAGGACCTGCGCCGAGTGGGCGAGCAGGTTTCCCGCGACCGCAGGGCTGCCGAGCAGGAGATGAGCATGGCCGAGCAGCAGGCGCGCCGGCGCGCCGAGCGCGACCTGGAACTCAAGTTCAGGGAAGAGGAACTGCAACTCGAGTTGCAGCACGCCCGCAGCCCGGAAATCCGCGCCCGGCTGGAACTCCAGATCAAGCAGCTCCGCGAGCGGCGTCAGCTGCCTTGACCCTGGGCGGGGCGATGCAGGTGCGATCGGTCATCGGGGCGCTGGCCGTCGCGCTGCTGACGGCCTGCCAGCCGGCCTTGAAAGCCGAACAGTTCGCCGGCTCCTGGAGGTCCTCGCGCCTGGCCACACCGATCCACCTGCACACCAGCGGCGAATGGGAAATCCGCGGCGACGAAGGCCGCGCACTTCAGCTCGGCGTGTGGCAGCTGCAAGACCGCAGCATCCACTGGACCGTTCGCCTGGGCGACGGCCGGCTGATGCACGAGATCAACCCGGTCGTCTCCTGGACGGGGCAGCGGTTCCAGCTGCGCGAAAGGGATGGCTCGGTGACCACGTTCGAGCGTCGGCACTGAAGGGCCATGACGCACTACGACCGGCTCGAGATCAGCACGAAGGCCAGCCCGGAAGTGGTCCGGGCCGCCTACCGCAGTCTGATCCAGCGCTTCCATCCCGATCGCCGGCCAGGCGACGCGGCCGCAGCGCGGTGCGCCGCCGAGATCACGGTGGCCTACGAGGTGCTGTCAGACCCCGAGCGCCGCGCTGCCTATGACCGGGAACTCGCGGCGCGCGCGGCTGAAGCACCCCTGACAGCCTCGGGAAGCGGGACCAGACCCGCGCATGAACGGGTCGCGGCGCCCACGCGTCCCACCGCCAGCAGCCAGGCGCTCCCGATCGCGATCGGCGGGCTGGCCGCCTTGCTGGCCGTCGCCGTCATCGGCACCGCCATCTGGCTGGCCATCCCGAAGCAGGACGATCGCAAGGGCCCCGATGGCAGTCGGCCCGCGATCACCGGCAACGCATCCTCGCCGACGGCGGCGCTGACACCCGGCGCGCAGGCTCAGGCCTCGACGCAGCAGGCAGCACCGGCCCAGCCTGGCGCGAACGCCGATGCCGCAGTCGATGCCGACGGGCGCAGCATCGAACTCGCCGACGCACCGCTGGTGCTGCGCCTGCGCAATGCCGAGATCAGCATTCCCCGCCTGCGTCTCGTGCTGGGCAGCGTCGATACCGGCAGCCTGCGGACGCATATCGACCGGCACCGGGACGCGCTGCTGGCCGAACTTTCGCGTGGCGCGGCGGAAGCCGATGTCGCCGCGCTCATGGGGCCCGCGGGCGAGGCCTTCCTGAAGGAACTCGTGCAGGGCGCGCTGATCCGGGGGCTGGGCTTGCGCCCCGGAGAGGCGCTTGCCCCGGTGCCGCCCCACGCACCCGCGCGCTACGGCGTGATCGACATGCTCTTGCCGCAGGCGTATTCGGTGCGACCGGACTGAGGACACGGCCACGCGTGCCAGGCTGGCGCGGGCACGATGCGGGCTGGGCGCGAGGAGGGGGTGGGGTGGCTGATGGGACTCGAACCCACGACAACCGGAATCACAATCCGGGACTCTACCAACTGAGCTACAGCCACCACCGGAGCACCGGCACGAAAGCACGGCACCCGAAAACACGACGGCCAGAACGGCAGCATTGCCACGCTGCCACTGGCCTGCCCGACAGGACTCGAACCTGTGACCCTCAGCTTAGAAGGCTGATGCTCTATCCAGCTGAGCTACGGGCAGCACTCCGTCGGACAGGGAGGCAGCCCAGGTTCGGCAAGGCGGGCCAGGAGCCTGGTCGGGGCGAGAGGATTCGAACCTCCGACATCTTGCTCCCAAAGCAAGCACTCTACCAGGCTGAGCTACGCCCCGGAGGAGGCGGATTGTAGCGCATTTCCGGGAGCGCCGAGGCGCAGCGCGCGCGCCTGTGCTCAGGCCGCGATGACGCTGGCGATGCGTTGCGCGGCACGCTCGGCCAGCGTGGCGTCGCGGGCCTCGACCATCACCCGCAGCAGCGGTTCGGTGCCGGAGGGGCGGATGAGCACGCGCCCATCGGCGCCGAGCTCGGCCTCGACCGCGGCCTGCTCGCGGCGCAGACCGGCATGCGCCTGCCAGTCGAAGCCGCGCTGCACCCGGACATTGACCAGGGTCTGCGGGAAGAGCGTCAGGCCCTCGGTGAGCTGCGACAGGCTCTGGCCGGTGCGCCGCATGGCGCACAGCACCTGCAACGCGCTGATGGTGCCGTCGCCGGTGGTGTGGCAATCAAGGCACAGCAGGTGCCCCGAGCTCTCGCCGCCGTAGAGCCAGCCACGCTGCTGCAGGGTCTCGAGCACATAGCGGTCGCCCACCTTGGCGCGGGCGAAGCCCACGCCAAGGCGCGACATCGCCTGCTCGAGCGCGAGGTTGGACATCAGGGTGCCGGCCACGCCGTTGACCATGCGGTCACGCAGGCGGTCGGCCACGATGACATAGAGCAGCTCATCGCCGTTGTAGATGCGCCCGTTGCCGTCGGCGATGAGCACGCGATCGGCGTCGCCATCGAGCGCCACGCCGAGGTCTGCCCGATGCTCGAGCACCGCGCGCGACAGGGTCTCGGCATGGGTGGCGCCCACCCCGTCGTTGATGTTCAGGCCATTGGGCTCGTTGCCGATCGCGACCACGTCCGCGCCCAGTTCGTGAAAGACATGCGGCGCGGTGTGATAGGCCGCGCCGTGGGCGCAGTCGATCACCAGGCGCAGTCCGCGCAGATCGAGCGAGAACGGGAACGAGCTCTTGCAGAACTCGATGTAGCGGCCGGCGGCATCATCGATGCGCCGCGCGCGACCCAGATGCTCGGAGGCCACGCACCCCATCGGCTGCTCGATGGCCGCCTCGATCTGTTCCTCGACGGCGTCGGGCAGCTTGTTGCCATCGCCCGAGAAGAACTTGATGCCGTTGTCATCGTAGGGATTGTGCGAGGCGCTGATCACCACGCCGGCCGACAGCCGCAACGCGCGGGTGAGATAGGCCACCGCCGGCGTGGGAATGGGGCCTGACAGATAGACGTCGACCCCCGCGGCCGAGAAGCCGGCCTCGAGCGAGGCCTCGAGCATGTAGCCGGAGATGCGCGTGTCCTTGCCGATGAGCACGGCGGGGCGCGACGTGCCGCTGCGCGCGAGCACCTGCCCGGCCGCGTAGCCCAGACGCAGGGCGAATTCGGGAACGATGGGCGATTCGCCCACGCGGCCGCGGATGCCGTCGGTGCCGAAGTACTTGCGTGCCATGGGTTGGGGTCCGAAAGGGGTTCAGTCAGTGTGTGGTGACCCGCGCGGCGGGGCGCAAGGCCCGCCAGACCGCAAGCGCATCGACCGTGGCGGCGACATCATGCACGCGCAGGATCTTCGCACCGGCGGCGGCCGCGGCGATTGCGCCGGCAAGGCTGCCGGCGAGGCGGTCGGCGGTGCGCTCGCGCCCGGTGAGCGCGCCGATGAAGGACTTGCGCGAGAGGCCCACCAGCAGCGGCAGGCGACCGCCAGGCACCGCGACG
The DNA here is from genome assembly GCA_044356115.1 of Burkholderiaceae bacterium. Taxonomy (GTDB): domain Bacteria; phylum Pseudomonadota; class Gammaproteobacteria; order Burkholderiales; family Burkholderiaceae_E; genus Quisquiliibacterium. Next base: position 7,257 of record JBIKWU010000108.1, on the reverse strand, counting down.
CAGGGCGGCGCGAGCTCGGGCAGATGCCGCATGAGGGCGAGGTTGTCCTCGGTGCGCTTGCCAAAGCCGATGCCGGGATCGAGCAGCAGGCGCTCGGGCGCGACGCCGGCGGCCATCAGCCGCGCAGCCTGCGCCCGCAGGAAGGCGCCCACCTGCCCCACCACATCCTGGTAGGCCGGCGCGCGCTGCATGGTGGCCGGCTCGCCCGCCATGTGCATCACGCACAGGCCGGCGGCGGAATCCGCCACCGCGGCCAGGGCATCGGGGTGGGTGAAGCCGGAGACATCGTTGATCATGTCGACGCCCAGGGCGAGCGCGCGGCGCATCACCTCGGGCTGCCGGGTGTCCACCGACAACGGCACCGGCAGGCCCATCAGGGCCTCGAGCACCGGGGCGAGCCGCAACCACTCGGCCTGCGCCGACAGGGGCTCGGCCCCTGGCCGGGTGGACTCGGCGCCGATGTCGATCAGGTGCGCGCCCTCATCGAGCATGGCACGGGCGCGGGCGACTGCCTGGTCGGGATCGGGATGACGGGCGCCCGCATGGAAGGAATCCGGAGTGACGTTGAGCACACCCATCACGCGCGGCTCATCCAGGCTCAGCCGGAATCTGCCGCAGTGAAGAGACGGTGAGGCCGACACGTAAGAGCCGGGAACCGGAAAGACCCGACCGTCAGGGCCGGGCCTGCGCTTACTGCGCGGCGGGGGCCGCCGGCGCGTTGGGCGCCACCGTGGGCGCCGTGCCGGACGACCCGCCAGTGCCCCCGGTGCCGCCCGAGCGCTCCTTGGGTGGGCGCGGCGGACGACCGTTGCAGATGTCATCGATCTGCTCGGCGTCGATGGTCTCCCAGTCGAGCAGGGCGGCCGTCATGACCTCGACCTTGTCGCGGTTGTCTTCGAGGATGCGCCGGGCCACCGCGTACTGCTCGTCGATGATGCGGCGGATCTCGGAGTCGACCTTGCGCATGGTGTCTTCGGACACGTTGGTGGTCTTGGTGATGGAGCGCCCGAGGAAGATCTCGCCCTCGTTCTCGGCGTAGACCATGGGGCCCATGACATCGGACATGCCGTAGCGGGTGACCATGTCACGGGCCATGGCCGTGGCGCGCTCGAAGTCATTGGACGCGCCGGTGGTCATCTGCTTCATGAAGAGTTCTTCGGCGATGCGCCCGCCGAAGAGCACCGCAATGGTGTTGAGCATGCGATCGCGATCCATGCTGTAGCGATCCTGCTCGGGCAGCTGCATGGTGACGCCCAGCGCCCGGCCGCGCGGGATGATGGTGACCTTGTGCACCGGATCGGTCTTGGGCAGCAGCTTGGCCACGATGGCATGACCGGACTCGTGGTAGGCGGTGTTGCGCCGCTCTTCCTCGGGCATGATCAGCGAGCGGCGCTCGGCGCCCATGATGATCTTGTCCTTGGCACGCTCGAAATCGATCATCTCGACGAGGCGGGCGGAACGGCGGGCGGCAAACAGCGCGGCCTCGTTCACCAGATTGGCCAGATCAGCGCCCGAGAAGCCGGGGGTGCCACGGGCGAGAACGTCAGCCCGCACATCAGGGCCGATGGGCACCTTGCGGATGTGCACGTTGAGGATCTGCTCGCGGCCGCGGATGTCGGGCAGCGGCACCACCACCTGGCGGTCGAAGCGGCCGGGGCGCAGCAGCGCGGGGTCGAGCACGTCAGGCCGGTTGGTGGCGGCGATGACGATCACGCCCTGACCGGTCTCGAAGCCGTCCATCTCGACCAGCAGCTGGTTGAGGGTCTGCTCGCGCTCGTCGTTGCCGCCGCCCAGGCCGGCGCCGCGCTGGCGGCCGACCGCGTCGATCTCGTCGATGAAGAGGATGCAGGGCGCGTGCTTCTTGGCGTTCTCGAACATGTCGCGAACGCGGGCGGCGCCCACGCCGACGAACATCTCGACGAAGTCAGAGCCCGAGATGGAGAAGAACGGCACCTTGGCCTCGCCGGCGATCGCCTTGGCGAGCAGGGTCTTGCCGGTGCCGGGCGAGCCGACCATGAGCACGCCGCGCGGGATGCGGCCGCCGAGCTTCTGGAACTTGGAGGGATCGCGCAGGAACTCGACCAGCTCGCGGACGTCTTCCTTGGCTTCATCGCAGCCGGCGACGTCGGCGAAGGTGATGCTGTTGTTGCTTTCGTCGAGCAGGCGCGCTCGGCTCTTGCCGAACGAGAACGCGCCGCCGCGGCCGCCGCCCTGCATCTGCCGCATGAAGAACACCCACACGCCGATGAGCAGCAGCATGGGGAACCACGAGACGAAGATGTTGAGCAGCAGCGACTGCTCTTCCTCGGGCTTGGCGTTGACCTGAACGCCGAACTTCATGAGATCGCCGACCATCCAGGGATCGCTGGGCGTGAACACCGTGACGGACTTGTTGTCCTTGGTGCGGGCGCGCAGCGTGCGGCCGTCGATGGTGACACTGTCGATGCGCCCCTCGCGGGCCTCGGCCATGAATTGGGAGTAGGGCATGTCACCGCCCCGGGCCTGCCGACCGTCGAACTGCTTGAAGACGGTGAACAGCACCAGCGCGATGACCAGCCAGACCGCGGCCTTTGAGAACACGTTGTTCACTTAGGAATGCTCCTTTTCCAGCAGAAGGATTCTACCCACATTGGGGCGTCGCCGCCAGCCGCAAGTGCCTGATAAGTCGTTGATCCGTATGGGGCTTACACCGGACCGACCAACGGAGGCGGCGGATCGGGCGCGGCCGGCGCCTGGCGGCGGGCGGCGGCGAGCACCGCCGGCTTCAGGCCGCGGCCCAGCAGATAGGTCTCGGCGGACTTGTCGCGCGAGGCCTTCGGCTTGCGCGGGGCCACCCGCACGAAGACCTGCTTGAAGCGCTCGACCAGCTGGCTGTAGCCGCTGCCATGGAAGCACTTGACCAGCAGCGCACCCTCGGGCTTGAGGTGGCCGATGGCGAAGGCCACCGCCAGCTCGATCAGGTCGGCCATGCGGGCGGCATCGGCCGCCGCGACCCCCGACAGGTTCGGCGCCATGTCGGAGACGATCAGGTCGGCCCGCTCGCCGCCCAGCCGCGCGGCGAGCTCGGCCAGCACCGCATCCTCGCGAAAATCGCCGAGCAGGAACTCGACATCGGCGATCGGGTCCATGGGCAGCAGGTCGAGCGCGACGATGCGCCCGCGGATCCCGCCCGCACCGGTGGCCAGTCGCTCGCGCAGCACCTGGCTCCAGGCGCCCGGCGTGCTGCCGAGGTCGACCACCAGGCTGCCAGGTCGGATGAGGCGGTCTTCCTGGTCGATCTCGATGAGCTTGAACGCCGCGCGCGAGCGATAGCCGCGGGCCTGCGCCTGCTTGACGTAGGGATCGTTGCGATGCTGGTCCAGCCAGGCCTTGCTGAAGCGGTTCTTGGCCATGCGGCGCGAGGGCGCGAAGGCGCGCCGGAAGGGGAGCAGCCGGCATTATCCGCCGCCGCGGGCGCCGGACCGATAGAATCCGCGGATGGATGACCTTACCGCAGCACCCGTCGGCGCGCCGACGCTCGACGCCGCCGCCCGCAAGGCACTCAAGGCGCAGGCCCACCCGCTCAAGCCGGTGGTGATGATCGGCCAGGAGGGTCTCACCCCGGCGGTGCTCGCCGAGGTGGAACGCGCCCTGGCAAGCCATCAGCTGATCAAGATCCGGGTGCTCGGCGATGACCGGGAGGCCCGCGCCGCCATGCTCGCCGAGGTTTGCGAGCGCACCGGCAGCGCGCCGGTGCAGCACATCGGCAAGCTGCTGGTGGTGTGGCGGCCGGCACCGGTCGATCCGCAGGCAGGCGCCGGGCAGGCCAGCGGCCGCGCGCGGCAGAACGCGCCCTACCACCGCAAGAAGGCGGCCGGTGCCGGACAGAAGGCGCCCGCCCGCCGGGCCCGGCCCCGTGCCGAGGCGCCCGCGCCGCAGGCGGTCTCGCCCACCGGGCGGGGCATGGCCCGCCGTGGCGCGGCCGAGGGCGGCGGCAAGGCACCCAAGGCCGCCCGGGCAGTGCCGCTGCCCCGCGGCGCGGCAGCCGGCAAGCCGGCACGGCCCGGCCGCGCGCCCAGCCTGTCCTCCCCCGGGGAGCGCGCGCGGGGCGGTCGCGGCGGCGGCACCGGAGGCGCCCGCGCGTCAGGGGCGGCTCGCGGCACAGGCACCGGCCGCAGCGTGGGCGGTCGCAAGCGCTGAGCGAGCTCCGCGCAGGCCGGGAGGCGCCGAACCGGCGCGGGCCTACTCGTAACGGACGTTCAGGATCTCGTACTCGCGCACGCCGCCGGGAGCCTGCACCTCGGCGACATCACCGGCGTACTTGCCGATGAGCGCGCGCGCGATCGGGCTCGACACCGAGATGCGCCCGGCCTTGATGTCGGCCTCGTCGTCGCCGACGATCTGGTAGGTGACGGTGTCACCGCTCTTGAGGTCCTCGAGCTCGACCGTGGCGGCAAACACCACACGCCCCTCGGCGTCGACCAGCTTCGCGTCGATCACCTGGGCGTTGGCGAGCTTGCCCTCGAGCTCGGCGATGCGCCCCTCGATGAAGCCCTGACGCTCCCGGGCGGCGTCGTATTCGGCGTTCTCGGAGAGATCACCCTGGGCGCGGGCCTCGGCGATGGCGGTGATCACCGACGGGCGGTCGACAGTCTTGAGGCGGTGCAGCTCGTCCTTGAGCAGCTGGGCGCCCCGCAGGGTGAGCGGAATGGTGGGCATGATGGGACTCCGGTTCGGGTGCGCGACCGCCCCCCGCGCCACGCGGGGCGGCAGCCGGGGGCGACTCAGGCGGCCAGGCTCTGGTGCAACTGCTGGAGACTATAGACATCGAGCGCGCTCAGGTGGCGCATGCCGGCCACCGCGGCCCGGGCACCGGCCAGCGTGGTGTAGTAGGTGACCCGCTGCGCGAGCGCCGTGGTGCGGATCGAGCGTGAATCGGCGATGGCGCCGCGCTTTTCCTCGACGGTGTTGATCACCAGCGCCACCTCGCCGTTCTTGAGCATGTCGACGATGTGCGGGCGACCCTCCTGCACCTTGTTGACCACCTGCACCGGGATGCCCTGCGCGGCGATCGCGGCGGCGGTGCCGCGGGTGGCCACCAGGCGGAAGCCGATCTCGTGCAGCGCGCGGGCCACCTCGACCACGCCCGGCTTGTCGGCGTTCTTCACCGACACGAAGGCCGTGCCCGAGGCCGGCAGGCGCACGCCGGCGGCGAGCTGCGACTTCACGAAGGCCTCGCCGAAGGTGTAGCCCACGCCCATGACCTCGCCGGTGGACTTCATCTCGGGCCCGAGGATGGTGTCCACCCCGGGGAACTTCACGAACGGGAACACCGCCTCCTTGACCGAGTAGTAGGGCGGCGTGACCTCGTGCTCGACGCCCTGGCTGGCGAGGCTCGCGCCGGCCATGCAGCGCGCGGCGATCTTGGCCAGCGGCAGGCCGGTGGCCTTGGACACGTAGGGCACGGTACGCGAGGCGCGCGGGTTCACCTCGAGCACGAAGACCGTGCCATCGCCGCCATCGGCCGCGCGCTGGATGGCGAACTGCACGTTCATGAGCCCGACCACCTTCAGGGCGCGGGCCATCTGTTCGGTCTGGCGCTTGAGCTCGGCCACCATGCTGTCGGACAGCGAATACGGCGGCAGCGAGCAGGCCGAGTCGCCGGAATGAACGCCGGCCTGCTCGATGTGCTCCATGACGCCGCCGACGAACACGCGCTGACCGTCGGACAGGCAGTCGACATCGACCTCGATCGCGTCGTTCAGGAAGCGGTCGAGCAGCACCGGACTGTCATTGGAGACCTTGACCGCCTCGCGCATGTAGCGCTCGAGGTCGCGCTGCTCGTGCACGATCTCCATGGCCCGACCGCCCAGCACGTAGCTGGGCCGCACCACCAGCGGATAGCCGATCTCCTGGGCCATGGCGATGGCGTCGGCCTCGGTGCGCGCGGTGCGGTTGGGCGGCTGGCGCAGGTTCAGCTTGACCAGCAGCTTCTGGAAGCGCTCGCGGTCTTCGGCGACATCGATGCTCTCGGGGGAGGTGCCGATGATCGGCACGCCGTTGGCCTCGAGGGCGCGCGCCAGCTTGAGCGGCGTCTGGCCGCCGTACTGCACGATCACGCCCACCGGCTTCTCGAGATCGACGATCTCGAGCACGTCCTCGAGCGTGAGCGGCTCGAAGTAGAGGCGGTCGCTGGTGTCGTAGTCGGTGGAGACGGTCTCGGGGTTGCAGTTGACCATGATGGTCTCGAAGCCGTCCTCGCGCAGCGCGAGCGCCGCATGCACGCAGCAGTAGTCGAACTCGATGCCCTGGCCGATGCGGTTGGGGCCGCCGCCCAGCACGATGATCTTGCGACGGCTGGTGGGCTGCGCCTCGCACTCCTCCTCATACGTGGAGTAGAGGTAGGCGGTGGTGGTGGCGAACTCGGCCGCGCAGGTGTCCACCCGCTTGAACACCGGCCGCACGCCCCACTCGCGGCGCAGCTTGCGGATCTCGGCCTCGGTGCTCTCGAGCAGGTAGCCGAGCCGGCGGTCGGAGAAGCCCTTCTTCTTGAGCCACAGCAGGGTGGCGCGATCGATGTCGCCGAGCGTGCGCCGGTCGAGCGCGAGCTCGATGTCGACGATCTCCTTGATCTGCGACAGGAACCAGGGATCGATGCGGGTGAGCGCGTGGACCTCCTCGAGGCTGAAGCCGGCGGCGAAGGCATCGCCCACGTACCAGATGCGCTCGGGGCCGGGCTCGCCGAGCTCCTCCTCGATGCGCTCGCGCTCGGTGGTCTTCTGGTTCAGGCCGTCGACACCCACCTCGAGGCCGCGCAGCGCCTTCTGGAAGCTCTCCTGGAAGGTTCGGCCGATGGCCATGACCTCACCCACCGACTTCATCTGGGTGGTGAGGTGGCTGTCAGCCTGCGGGAACTTCTCGAAGGCGAAGCGCGGGATCTTGGTGACCACGTAGTCGATGCTCGGCTCGAACGAGGCCGGCGTGGCGCCACCGGTGATGTCGTTGCGCAGCTCGTCGAGCGTGTAGCCCACCGCCAGCTTGGCGGCCACCTTGGCGATCGGAAAGCCGGTGGCCTTGGAGGCCAGGGCCGAGGAGCGCGACACCCGCGGGTTCATCTCGATGACGATCATCCGGCCGTCGGCCGGGTTGATCGCGAACTGCACGTTGCTGCCGCCGGTGTCGACCCCGATCTCGCGCAGGATGGCGATCGAGGCATCGCGCATCAGCTGGTATTCCTTGTCGGTGAGCGTCTGCGCCGGGGCCACCGTGATGGAGTCG
>JBIKWU010000107.1:0-12041 GCA_044356115.1 Burkholderiaceae bacterium | reverse complement strand
TGACCGCGCCGGTGGTGGCCGCGGGCGCGGTCGCGCGCAAGTGGCTCGGGCAGCGGCACGGCGTGCGGGTGCGAGGCTACATGTCGCAGCTCGGTCCCATCCCCGTGCCCTTCGAGAGCTGGGACGAGGTCGGCGCCAACCCCTTCTTCGCGCCCAATGCCGGCGTGGTGCCGGCCCTCGAGGCCTACATGGACGAATTGCGCCGCGCGGGTGATTCCTGCGGCGCGCGCATCGATGTCGTGGCCGAGGGGCTGCCGGCCGGCTGGGGCGAGCCGCTGTTCGACCGGCTCGATGCCGACATCGCGCACGCGATGATGGGCATCAATGCGGTCAAGGGCGTGGAGATCGGGGCCGGCTTTGCCAGCGTGGCCCAGCGCGGCTCCGAGCACGGTGATGAGCTCACCCCGGCCGGATTCGCCGCCAACCAGTCGGGCGGTGTCCTGGGCGGGATCTCCACCGGGCAGCCCTTGCGGGTGTCGATCGCCATCAAGCCCACCTCGAGCATTCGCACGGCAAGACGCTCCATCGATCGCCAGGGGCGCCCCGTGGAGGTCCAGACCCTCGGTCGTCACGATCCCTGCGTGGGCATCCGCGCCACCCCGATCGCCGAGGCGATGCTCGCGCTGGTGCTGATCGACCATGCCCTGCGCCACCGCGCGCAGAACGCCGACGTGCGGGCAGGCACCGCGGCCATCCCGGGGCAGATCGCCTGAGCCCCGCTCCCGTCCGCGTCAACGCGTGCCAGCGATGAGCGCCGAGGCCCCGGTCGGCACGCCCAGCGCCAGGCAGGTGGCCACGCTGTTCTTCGCCGCCTTTGCGCTGGTGGGCGCGATGTCGCCCTACATGGCGCTCTACTTCGAGGCCTGGGGTCTGAGCATTGCGCAGATCAGTCTGCTGCTGGCGGTACCGCAGCTCGTGCGGCTGGTGGCTCCCTCGTTCTGGGGCTGGTGCGCCGACCGCGCAGCCGACAAGGGGCGCCTGCTGGTGCTCGGCGCGGCCGGCACGCTGCTCGCCAGCCTGCTCATCGCCCTGGCTCAGGGCAGCGCCGGGTGGCTGATGCTGTGGCTGGCGATCTTCCACTTCTGCACTGCGGCGCATTCCCCGATCGGCGAGGCCATGGCCCTGCGCGTCACCGCCGGCGATGCCGGTGCCTATGGCCGGGTGCGGCAGTGGGGCTCGATCGGCTTCATCCTGGCGGTGGCCGGGGTGGGGCCCTTGCTCGACGCCAGCGGCGTGCGCTGGCTCACCTTGCCCATGGCCCTGCTCTCTGTGCTGCTGCTGGCAAGCGCCTGGCGCATCGCCCGCGCGACCGCGCCTGCGGGCGTTGCCGCCATGGCGGCCCCCGCGGTCGCTGCCGCGACGGTGCCGGCTCCCGGCGTGCTGTCGCGGCTCCGCGAGCCGCGGCTCGCGCTCTTCTTTCTTTCCTGCGCGCTGATGATGTTCGCGCATGCCGCGCTCTACGGCTTCTACTCGCTGCTCCTGGATCGTCAGGGCTTCAGCAAGGCCGGCATCGGGCTGGTCTGGACGCTGGGTGTGCTTGCCGAGATCGTGCTCTTCCGGATGCAGCACCGCATCTTTGACCGGTACGGCGCGCTGCCCTTGCTGGGCTTCAGCATGGCGGTGGCCGCCGTGCGTTTCGTGCTGATCGGCCTGGGGGAGAGCCACTGGCTGCTGGTGGTGCTGGTGCAACTCATGCATGCCATCACCTTCGGTGTTCACCACAGCGCGGCGATGGCGCTGCTGCATCGCTGGTTCGAGCCGGCCGCGCAGGGTCGGGCCCAGGCGCTCTATGCCACGCTCGGCTACGGTCTGGGCGGGGCGGCCGGCTCGCTCGCCGCCGGCGCCATCTGGGCATCGGCCGGGCCGACCTGGACCTTCTCGGTGGCCGGGCTGGCCGCTGCCGTCGGCGGGTTCGCGGTGCTGGCCTGCCAGCGGCTCGACCGGCGCGCGCCCTGGCCGGTGCAGGGAGCGGGCGCGTGAACGTCATCGAGCACGCGCGCCGGGTGCTGCTGCCTGCGAGCCTGATCGCCCTGGCGGCCTGCGCCGCCCCGCCCGGCCTCTCGCCCGGGCCTTCACCGCTCGATCCGCGCACCGTGCTGCCCACCACGGCCCGCCAGCCCGCACCCGGCCAGGTGGCGGCCACGCTCGAACTCGCCTGGGCGCGCCTGCAGGCCCGCGCGCTGCCGGCTGACGCGCCTGCGCTGGCCCGCATCGCCCGGGTCGCGGGACGTCTTGCCCGCGCTGCGCCCACCGCCGAGCCGGCCTGGCGCGACGCCGAGCCTGCCGCGCTGATCGTGGCCGGCGAGGAGCCCGACGCCTGGTGTCTGGCTCCGGCACGCTGCGCGCTCACGCTCGGCATGGCGCAATTGCTGGGCGGCGATGATGCGCTGCTGGCCGCGGCGCTGGCCCACGAGATGGCGCACCTGATGCTCGACCATGCCCGCGAGCGCCTGGCTCAGGCGGGTGCGCCTGCGCCCGCCGAGGGGGCGACGCTCCTGCTCGACGCGCCGCATCACCGGGTTCATGAACACGAGGTGCTTGGCCTGGCCGCCGAGTTGATGGCTCGCGCCGGCTACGATCCGCGCGCCAGCGTGGGCTTCTTCGCGGCGCTGCCGCCGACACCCGAGGGGCGGACCGCGGCGGGTCATGCGCTGCGCCATCCCCTCGAGGCGCAATGGCCCGATGTGCTGCTGCGCCATGCCCGGCGGGTGATGCCGCTGCTGCCCTGAAGGCCTCGGCCCGGACCCGCTCGGGCCGAGCGCGCGACGGGGTGCTTGCGGCCCTCCGTGATGGCAGCGGCAGGAGGGTCGCATGGCATACTCTCGGGTTCCGCACAACCCTGAGACGGCCCTCGCGGCCGGCCCGCCGATGTCGCTCGTTGCCCGCACGCTGTACGACAAGCTCTGGGATGAACACGTGGTCCATCGTGAAGACGATGGCACCTGTCTCATCTACATCGATCGGCACCTCGTCCACGAGGTGACCAGCCCGCAGGCCTTCGAGGGTCTGCGCGTGGCCGGGCGCGCGCCATGGCGCACCGCGTCGGTGGTGGCCACCGCCGATCACAACACCCCCACCACCGGCTGGGACCGCGGCATCGACGGCATCGAGGATCTCACCTCGCGCGAGCAGGTGGTCACCCTCGATCGCAACATCCGCGAATTCGCCATCCCCACCTACTTCCCCTTCCTCGATCAGCGGCAGGGCATCGTGCACGTGATCGGGCCGGAGCAGGGTGCCACGCTGCCGGGCATGACCGTGGTCTGCGGTGACTCCCACACCAGCACGCACGGCGCGCTGGCCTGCCTGGCCTTCGGCATCGGCACCTCCGAGGTCGAGCATGTGCTGGCCACGCAGTGCCTCATGGCCCGCAAGATGAAGAGCATGCTGGTCGAGATCGAGGGCGTGCTGCCGCGCGGCGTCACCGCCAAGGATCTCGTGCTGGCGGTGATCGGCCGCATCGGCACGGCCGGGGGCACCGGCTATGCCATCGAATTCGGCGGCAGCGCCATCCGCGCGCTGTCGGTCGAGGGCCGCATGACGGTGTGCAACATGGCCATCGAGGCCGGTGCCCGCTCGGGCATGGTGGCCGTCGATGACACCACCATCGCCTACCTGAAAGGCCGCCCGCTGGCACCCACCGGTGAAGACTGGATCAAGGCCGAGGCCTACTGGCGCACCCTGCGCTCCGATCCCGGCGCGCGCTTTGACCTTGTGGTGCGCATGAACGCGGCCGAGATCGCCCCGCAGGTCACCTGGGGCACCTCCCCCGAGATGGTGGTCCCGGTCGATGGGCGGGTGCCCGACCCCGACAAGGAGAAGGATCCGGTGCGCCGCGAGGGCATGGAGCGCGCGCTGCACTACATGGGGCTCACGCCGAACACGCCCGTCGAGGCCATCCGCATCGACAAGGTCTTCATCGGCTCGTGCACCAACTCGCGCATCGAAGACCTGCGCGCCGCGGCGTCGGTGGTGCGCGGCCGGCGCAAGGCCTCCAATGTGAAACTCGCCCTGGTGGTGCCGGGCTCCGGGCTGGTCAAGCGGCAGGCCGAGGCCGAGGGCCTCGACCGCGTGTTCCGCGACGCCGGCTTCGAGTGGCGCGAGCCGGGTTGCTCCATGTGCCTGGCCATGAACGCCGATCGCCTGGAGCCGGGCGAGCGCTGCGCCTCCACCTCCAACCGCAACTTCGAAGGGCGCCAGGGCAACGGCGGCCGCACCCACCTGGTCAGTCCGGCGATGGCCGCCGCCGCGGCGCTGGCCGGGCATTTCGTCGACATCCGTCGGGCCTGAGTCAGGAGACGATTCCATGCAAGCCCTCACCGTGCATCGCGGTCTGGTGGCCTACCTCGACCGTGCCAATGTCGATACCGACGCCATCATCCCCAAGCAGTTCCTGAAGTCGATCAAGCGCACCGGCTTCGGCCCCAATCTCTTCGACGAGTGGCGTTACCTCGACCGTGGCGAGCCGGGCATGGACAACAGCCGCCGCCCGCTGAACCCCGACTTCCCGTTGAACCAGCCGCGTTTTCGCCATGCCTCCATCCTGCTGGCGCGCAAGAACTTCGGCTGCGGGTCGTCGCGCGAGCATGCGCCCTGGGCACTGGAAGACTACGGGTTCCGGGTGCTGCTGGCCCCTTCGTTCGCCGACATCTTCTTCAACAACTGCTTCAAGAATGGCGTGCTGCCGGTTCGCCTGGCCGAGTCCGAGATCGACTGGCTCTTCCACGAGGTGGCCGCCTTCCCCGGCTTCGAACTCGTGGTCGACCTGCCCTCGCAGACGGTGTCCACCGCCGACGGCTCGCGGCGCTTTGCCTTCGAGATCGACCCCTTTCGCAAATACTGCCTGGTCAACGGTTTCGACGAGATCGGGCTCACCCTGCGGCATGCAGACCGGATCCGCGAGTTCGAGGCCCGGCGCCTGCACGAGCAGCCCTGGCTGGGCCGCACCCTGGCCGGCTGAGCCTGGCCTGCCCGCGCGCCCAGGCGCGATCCGGCCGCCGCACCGTCGGCGCCGGCTTTCCATGAAGAGAGTCCCATGAAGATCGCTGTTCTTGCCGGCGACGGCATCGGCCCCGAGATCACCGCGCAAGCGGTTCGCGTGCTGCAGGCGCTTGCCGCCGGTGGCCTTGAACTCACCCTGGAGAGCGCGCTGGTCGGTGGCGCCGCGGTCGATGCCAGCGGTGACCCGCTGCCGCCCGAGACACTGCGGGTGTGCGAGTCGGCCGATGCCATCCTGTTCGGGGCGGTGGGCGGCCCGCGCTATGACACCCTGCCCAGGGCGCAGCGTCCCGAGCAGGGGCTGCTGCGCCTGCGCAAGCACTTCGACCTGTTCGCCAACCTGCGCCCGGCGGTGGTCTACCCGGAACTGGCCCACGCCTCCACGCTCAAGCCCGAGGTGGTGGCCGGGCTCGACATCCTCATCCTGCGCGAACTCACCGGCGACATCTACTTCGGTCAGCCCCGCGGCGTGCGCACCACCGAGAGTGGCGAGCGCGAGGGCTTCGACACCATGCGCTACACCGAGAGCGAGATCCGCCGCATCGCGCATTCCGCCTTCCAGGCGGCCCGCAAGCGCGCGGGCCGGGTGTGCTCGGTGGACAAGGCCAACGTGCTGGAGACCACCCAGTTCTGGCGCGATGTGGTCACCGACGTGCACCGCGAGTACCCCGACGTGACGCTCTCCCACATGTACGTCGACAACGCGGCCATGCAGCTCATCCGCAACCCCAAGCAGTTCGACGTGATCGTCACCGGCAACATGTTCGGCGACATCCTGTCCGACGAGGCCTCGATGCTCACCGGCTCGATCGGCATGCTGCCCTCGGCCTCGCTCAATGCGAAGGGCTTCGGCATGTACGAGCCCATCCACGGGTCGGCGCCGGACATCGCCGGGCGCGACGTGGCCAATCCCCTGGCGACCATCCTGTCGGCGGCCATGCTGCTGCGCTACTCGCTGAATCAGCCTGCGGCTGCCGACCGGGTGGAAGCGGCTGTGCGTCGCGTGCTGGCGCAGGGCTTGCGCACGGCCGACATCGCCGATCCGGGCGCCGCCACGATCGGCACCCGCGCGATGGGCGACGCGGTGCTGGCGGCCCTGGGCTGAACGCGCGTCATACAGGAGAACTCATCATGGCAATGAAAGTTGGTCTGGTCGGCTGGCGCGGCATGGTCGGCTCGGTGCTCATGCAGCGCATGCGCGAGGAGGGCGATTTCGCCCTGATCGATCCGGTGTTCTTCAGCACCTCCAATGTCGGGGGCCCGGCCCCGCTGGGCAGCGCGCCTCTGCAGGACGCACGCTCGATCCCGGCCCTGGCCGCCATGGACACCATCATCACCTGCCAGGGTGGCGACTACACCACCGAGGTCTTCGAACCCCTGCGCGCGGCCGGCTGGCAGGGGCACTGGATCGACGCCGCCTCCACGCTGCGCATGAAGGACGATGCGCTGATCATCCTCGATCCGCTGAACGAGCAGGTGATCCGCGATGGCCTGCGCCGCGGCATCCGCAACCACATCGGCGGCAACTGCACGGTCAGCCTGATGATGATGGCGCTCAACGGGCTCTTCCGGGCCGGCGTCATCGAGTGGATCACCGCCATGACCTATCAGGCGGCCTCGGGTGCCGGGGCGCAGAACATGCGCGAACTGCTCGCGCAGATGGGCTCGGCCCACGCCGCCGCAGCCGATCTGCTCGCCGACGAAGGCTCGGCCATTCTCGACATCGACCGTCTGGTGTCGGCGCGGATCCGCTCCGCGGAGTTTCCCACCGCCCAGTTCGGAGTGCCCCTGGCAGGCAGCCTCATCCCCTGGATCGACAAGGACCTCGGCAACGGCATGTCGCGCGAGGAGTGGAAGGGTGATGCCGAGTGCAACAAGATCCTCGGCCTGGGCGCGGCCGACCCCCGGCGCGTTCCGGTCGAGAGCCTGTGCGTGCGCATCGGCGCCATGCGCTGTCACAGTCAGGCCCTCACGATCAAGCTGCGTCGTGACCTGCCGCTGGCCGAGGTGGAGTCGCTGATTGCCGCCGGCAATCCCTGGGTGCGTCTCGTGCCCAACACCCGCGAGGCGAGCATGCAGGCGCTCAGCCCGGCGGCGGTCAATGGCAAGCTCGAGATCCCGGTCGGGCGGGTTCGCCGGCTGTCCATCGGGGAGGGCTTCTACAGTGCGTTCACGGTCGGCGATCAGCTGCTCTGGGGGGCGGCCGAACCCCTGCGGCGGATGCTGCGCATCCTCCTGGCCTGACCGCTGAATGGCTCTCGTCCCCGGGCGGCTGCCAGGCCGGTGTGTGACTCGCCGGTGCCGGGAAATCACTCCCGGGGAATCCTCCCGGCGGGCGGGTTCCGCCACCTGTCCTCCTCGCGGTGGCGGTGCGAGGGGCGTCGCGGTAAACCTTCCGAAGTGAGTTAACTTGCTGGCATAAGTGTCTGATGCTAGTCTCAAAAACGTGAAAAGTGCCCCGGGGAGTGCAGTGGCTGCCGACCTTCATCCAGGCCGCCGCGGGCGGTTTCATCTTGCCCGCCGGCCGCTGTCCGTGGCCATCGCCGCGTCGCTGCTTTCGCTGGCCGGCGCAGCGTGGTCGGCGGGGCTTGGCCGCCTCACCATCCAGTCGGCGCTTGGACAGCCGCTCGCCGCGGAGGTCGAGATCACCGCGCTGAGCCGCGAAGAGTCCGCCACGCTCAACGCCCGCCTCGCATCGCCCGAGGCCTTTAAGCTCGCCGGGCTGGATTACAACCCGGCCCTGGCCAATCTCCGCTTCGCCATCGACCGCCGTCCGGACGGGCGGGCCGTGATTCGGGTGACGTCGACGCAGCCGGTCAACGAGCCCTTCATCGACATGCTGGTCGAGCTTACCTGGGCGTCGGGGCGGTTCGTGCGCGAATACACGTTCCTGCTCGATCCGCCGGAACTGCGCGCCAACCGCCAGACGGTCGAAGGGGGCGCGGTCCAGGTGAACGTGGGGGTCGCTGGGGCCGGATCTTCGCCGGCGCCGGCCGCCTCGCCCGCGCCCGCCGCCTCGCCCGCGCCGCTGGCTGCGGCGCCTGCCGCGACGCCGCCATCGTCTGAATCCGGCGAGCCCGGCGCGCGCGGTGCCCGACCGGCCGTGCCGTCGGCGCCGGCAAGCCGTGCGGCGCCCGCTGCTGCGGCGCCCGCGCCGGCACCGGCCGATGCCGCGGGCGCTGACAAGATCCTGGTCAAGCGGGGTGACACGCTGGGCGGCATCGCCGGGCGTGTGCGCCCGGCAGCGGCCAGCATCGAGCAGACCCTGGCGGCGCTCTACGAGGCCAATCCGCAAGCCTTCGCCGGCAGTGTCAATCGCCTGAAGGCCGATGTCACCCTGACGGTGCCGTCGTCAGCCGACATCGTTGCCTACGACGCGGCCAAGGCGCGGGAACTCCTGCTCGCCCAGTCGGCCGATTTCTCGTCCTATCGCTCGCGCGTTGCGGCAGCCGCACCCGAGGTCGGTGGCGAGAAGGCCGGTCAGTCAGGGGCGGGCAAGGTCGGTGCCAAGGTCGAAGATCGCTCGGCCGCCACCAGCCAGGATCAGCTCCGGATCTCCAAGTCGGGTACGCCGGCCGCCAAGGCCGGTGCCACGGGAGGGGTCGGTCAGGCAAATGCCGAGCAGACCGCTGCCCGGGAGGCCGCGCTCAAGGAGTCGCAGGCGCGGGTCGCCGAGCTCGAGAAGAACGTGGCTGACCTGCAGAAGCTGATCGACCTGCGCAGTCGTCAGCTCGCCGATTTGCAGAAGCAGGCCGAGGCAGCGCGTCCGCCTGCGGACAAGCCGCCAGCAGAGGCCGCCAAGCCGGCTGAGCCTGCCCAGGCTGCTCCGGACGCCGCCGCCAAGTCGGCCGAGGCCGCCCCGGCACCCGCACCTGCGCCCGCGCCGGTGGCGGCAAAGCCGCCGCCTCCGCCGCCCGAAGAGCCCAGTCTGGTCGATGAACTGCTGGACAATCCCTTCACGCTGCCTGCGCTGGGCGGGGTGCTTGCGCTCGGTGCCGGTTACGGCTGGTTTGCGATGCGTCGCCGTCGCCAGGCTGCCCAGGCCGAAGAGAATCTCATCGGCAGTGAGGCCTTGTCGCCCAACTCGCTGTTCGGCTCCACCGGCGGGCAGAGTGTCGATACCAGTACCGCCTTCGGCACGGCCGCTCCCGATACCGGGGTCGATGTCCAGGCCACCGAGGTCGACCCGATCGCCGAGGCCGAGGTCTACATCGCCTACGGCCGCGAGGCGCAAGCCGAGGAGATCCTGCGCGAGGCGCTGCGCAAGCAGCCCCGGCGTCAGGCGATCCGGGCGAAGCTGCTCGAGATTTATGCCGGTCGCAAGGACGTGGCCTCCTTCGGCGAACTCGCCGCCGAGATGCACGAGATGACCGGTGGCCAGAACGAGGAGTGGCCGAAGGTTGCGGCCATGGGTCTGGCGCTCGATCCTGAAAATCCGCTCTACTCCGGTCAGGCGGGCGCGCCCGCCGAGGGCGAGCCGGCCGAGGGGCTCTTCGCGCAGGAGTCGCTCGACGAGCGCCTGGAGGCGGGCCCCACGCTGTCCGCGCCCTTGCCCGAGCCGGAGCCCGAGCCGGAACCTGCCCTCGATTTCGACCTCGAACTCGAAGACACCAAGATCAACCCGCCCACCGACCTGCAGAAGGCGGTCGAGGGCAAGTTCGACCTGCCTGACCTCGACCTCGATCCGCCGACCGAGGTCGCCGCCGCGGAGCCGCCCGCGCTCGACCTGGATCTCGGCCCTCTCGAGGGTGAGCAGACCCGGGTCGACACCGAGGTGGCGGTGCAGGAACCCGAGGACGAGATCCGCTGGCAGGAGATGGGCACCAAGCTCGATCTCGCCTCGGCCTACGAGGAGATCGGTGACAAGGAAGGCGCCCGGGAACTCCTCGACGAGGTGCTCAAGGCGGGTGATGCCGATCAGAAGCGGCGTGCCCGGGAGATGCTGGACCGGCTCTCCTGAGCTTGCCCATGCCCATGTCGGCCACGCGGATCGCGCTGCGTCTGGCCTACGAGGGCGCCGCGTTCCAGGGCTGGCAGACGCAGCCCGGCGGGCTCGCGGCGCAGGACGTGCTGGAGCGTGCCCTGGCGCAGGTGGCCGGGCACCCCGTGGCCACGATCTGCGCCGGTCGCACCGATGCCGGCGTGCATGCCCTCGCGCAGGTGGTTCACTTCGACACCGAGGCGGCACGCCCGATCGGTGCCTGGATCCGCGGCGTCAATGCGCACCTTCCCGCGGGCATCGCGGTACAGCACGCCCTGACCGTGGCCCCCGACTTTCATGCCCGCTTTCACGCGCTTCGCCGGCAATACCGTTACCTGATCCGACGCGCGCCCACCCGGCACCCCCTGTGGGCCGCGCGAGCCGCCTGGGTGCATCGACCGCTCGCGGTAGCGGCGATGCGCGAGGCGGCTGCCACCCTGGTCGGCGAGCATGACTTCAGCGCCTTCCGATCCTCGCAGTGCCAGGCGCGTTCACCGGTGCGTCGACTCGAGACGGTAGACCTCGTCGAGCATGGCGACCTGCTGATCATCGACCTGCGCGCCAACGCCTTCCTGCACCACATGGTGCGCAATCTGGTGGGCTCGCTGGTCTGGGTGGGCATGGGGCGGCGGCCGCCCGAGTGGGTCGGGTCGGTGCTCGCCAGCAAGGACCGCAGACTGGCCGCGCCCACCATGGCTGCCCAGGGGCTTTATCTTTCCGGGGTAGAGTACCCAGCGCTGGACCTCGGTGCCTGGCCGCCGCTGGCGCCCTTCTGAGCATCGCGTGATCGGGTCTGGCTGCCACCCCCGACCGCTCCCTCGCCTCTCGCCCACCGTGCCCCGTACCCGCGTCAAATTCTGTGGCCTCGTCCGCCCCGCCGATGTCGACGAGGCGGTGCGCCTCGGGGTCGATGCGATCGGCTTCGTCTTCTATCCACCCAGCCCGCGAGCGCTCGATGTCGAGGGCGCGGTCGCGCTGCGGCGGCGTCTGCCGTCCTGGGTGTCGGCGGTTGGCCTGTTCGTGAACGAGCAGCCCGAGCGGGTAACGCGCACCGTGGCCGCCGTCGGTCTCGATGTGGTGCAGTTCCACGGTGACGAGAGTCCGGCACAGTGCGCGCTCGCCTTGCCTGCAGGGCTGCCGTTCTGGCGCGCCGTGCGCATGCGGGGCCCGGGCGATTTGCTAGAATCAGCAGGTTCTTTCGGGGCCGCGGAGGCGTTTCTGGTCGATGCATACACCGAGGGCTTCGGCGGCAGCGGCCAGGGCTTCAACTGGTCCTGGCTGCCGGCATCCCGGGCGTTCCGTCTGGTCTTGTCCGGCGGCCTGAGCCCGCATTCGGTGGGTGATGCCATCATGCAGGTCAGACCCGACATGGTCGACGTCTCCAGCGGCATCCAGGGGCCTGATCCCCGCACCAAAGACCCGGCCCTGATGGCCGCCTTCATGGCGGCGGTCATGCAGACCGACGCCCGTCTCTCAACTTCTGACGCCATCGGCGCCCGCCCATGAAACCCTACGATCTCCCCGATGCGCGCGGCCACTTTGGCCCCTACGGCGGCATCTTCGTCGCCGAAACCCTCATGCACGCGCTGGAAGAACTCCGGCTGTCGTACGAGCGCTATCGCGACGACCCCGAGTTCGTGGCCGAGTTCCGCGATGAACTCGCCCACTTCGTGGGCCGGCCCAGCCCCATCTACCACGCGCGCCGCTGGTCGGCCATGCTGGGCGGCGCCCAGATCTACTTCAAGCGCGAAGACCTCAACCACACCGGCGCGCACAAGATCAACAACACCATCGGCCAGGCGCTGCTCGCCCGCCGCATGGGCAAGCCTCGCGTCATCGCCGAGACCGGCGCCGGCCAGCACGGCGTGGCCACCGCCACCGTGGCCGCGCGCTACGGCATGAAGTGCGTGGTCTACATGGGCAGCGAGGATGTGGTCCGGCAGGCCCAGAACGTCTATCGCATGAAGCTGCTGGGCGCCGAGGTGGTGCCGGTGGAATCGGGCAGCCGCACCCTCAAGGACGCGCTGAACGAGGCCATGCGCGACTGGGTCACCAACGTCGA
>JBIKWU010000106.1:0-12105 GCA_044356115.1 Burkholderiaceae bacterium | reverse complement strand
CCCTCGGCCGCGTCCTCGCCGAGGAAGCACATCATCTCCATGGCGAGCGAACTGTCGAAGATCGGCCGCGCCATGTCGAGCCAGCCATTGAGCGAGCGCTTGGTCAGCCGGATCGCCTGCTGGCTGCCGGTGCCCAGCTTGTCGGCCACCGCCATCGCGCGGGTCATGAGATCGGCCCGCGGCACGCACAGGCTCACCAGCCCGATGCGCTCGGCCTCGCGCCCGTCGATGAAGTCGGCGGTGAGCAGGTAGTACTTGGCCTTGGCCATGCCGCACAGCAGCGGCCAGCAGATCGCGGCGTGATCGCCCGCGGCCACGCCCAGTCGCACATGGCCGTCGGTGATCCGGGCCTCCTCGGCCATGATGCTGATGTCGGCCAGCAGGGCCACCGCCAGCCCCGCGCCCACCGCCACGCCGTTGATCGCCGAGATGATCGGCTTCTCGCAGGCCATCATGGTGTGGACGATCTCGCCGGCCTCCTTCATGACCATGGCCACGCGCCCGGGATTGCCGACCATGCCGGCGATCCACTCCAGGTCACCGCCGGCCGAGAAGGCGCGATCGCCCGCGCCGGTGACCACCGCCACCCGCACCGCCGGGTCGGCATCGATCACGCCCCAGATCCGGGTGAGTTCCCAGTGCAGGCGGGCGTTGGTGGCGTTCATGGCCTCGGCGCGATCGAGGGTGATCAGCAGCACACCGTTGGGCCGGGTCTCGAAACGCAGGAATTCGAAGTCGTCGTAGTGCATGGGGTTCGCTTTCAGGCAGGGGCGCGCGGGCGCCGGAATGCGCGCCGCGCCGCGGGTGGCGGGCGCAGCGGCATACTCTAATCGAGCCGATCCACGGCCGTTGCCGGCTGCCGGCGCCCGGCCACCTCCAGGAGAGTCCGCATGAATTCCAGCCTGTGCCGCCGTCTCGGGATCTCGTTCCCGCTGTTCGCGTTCAGCCACTGCCGCGACGTCATCGCCGAGGTCAGCCGCGCCGGCGGCTTCGGCGTGCTGGGCATCGTCGGCCACACCCCTGAAAGCGTGAAGATCGAGCTCGACTGGCTCGACGCGCGGGTGGGCGATGCGCCCTATGGCGTGGACCTGCTCGTGCCGGGCAAGCTCGACGCCAAGGAGGGCGGCCTGAGCCCGGCCGAGATCGAGGCACGCATCCCGCCCGAGCACCGACGCCATGTCGAGCGCATCCTGCGCGATCACGGCATCGACACCGCCGGCCTGTGGGACGCCGGCATCGACGCCAACTACGGCGACAACCTGCGCGAGAGCGGCGCGCGCGCGGTGCTCGAGGAGGCGCTGCGCCACGAGCGCGTGCGCCTGGTGGTCAATGCCCTGGGGGTGCCCCCGCCCTTCATGATGGCGATGGCCCGCGAACGCGGCGTGATGGTGGGCGCGCTCACCGGCGCGCGCGAGCATGCGATCAAGCACGCGCAAGCCGGTGTCGATCTGCTGGTGGCGGCGGGCGGCGAGGCCGGCGGCCATTGCGGCGACGTGGCCACCATGGTGCTGGTGCCCGAGGTGATCGAGGCGGTGAAGCCCTGGCCGGGCACCTTCGTCCTGGGCGCGGGCGGTATCGTCACCGGCCGGCAGATGGCCGCCTGCATGGCGATGGGCGCCGACGGGGTGTGGTGCGGCTCGGTGTGGCTCACCACCCGCGAAGCCGAGACCAACCCGGTGGTCAAGCAGAAGATGCTCGCGGCGGACTCGCGCCAGACGGTGCGCTCGCGCAGTCGTACCGGCAAGTACACCCGCCAGCTGCGCTCGCCCTGGACCGATGCCTGGCAGGGGCCGGGCGCGCCAGACCCGCTGCCCATGCCGCTGCAGGGACTGGTGAGCGAGCCGGCGCTGGCGCGCATCGACAAGCTGGCGCAGGCGGGTGATCCCGGTGCCTCGGCGCTGGCCACCTACTGGGTCGGGCAGGGCGTGGGCCTGATGAACCAGCCCCTGGGCGCGCGCCAGGTGGTGCAGGACTTCATGGAGGACTTCGCCAGCGCCTGCGAACGGCTGGCCGCGTTCGGCCCCTGAGCGCGGCGCGGGCTGTCAGTCGAAGGACAGCCGCCAGAGCAGATCGATCGCCGACTCGCTGCCGGTCTGGGCACGCACCGCCATGCGGTTGGTGAGGTCGTACTGGATGCGCAGCAGGTTCCACACGCCGCGCAGGCCCTGCTCGTAGGTGACCACCAGCCGCGAGCTCAGGCGCTTGCCGATCGCCACCACGTTCTGCCCGGCTGCGCCAGGCGACACGGTGGCGCTGCCGCCCACCTGACCGGGCACCGCGCTGCCGCTCTGGAAGCCCGACAGCGTCGACGACGCGGTGAAACTGTCGAGCGCGCCGGAGCCGCGAATGGTGAGCACATCGAGACCCAGCGCGCTGGCCAGGCCACCATCGTTGCGGCCGAACAGGGTGGCCGCGGCCGCCTGCAGGGCGGCGGTCTGCGCGCCGGTCTGGGCACCATCGGGCGCGGTGCCCAGCACCAGCCAGCTGAGCTTGTCGGCATCGTTCATCTCGGGCCGCGAGACCAGACGGATCCGCGGCGAGAGCACGGTGCCGGTGAGCGAGACGCCCACCTCCAGCGGCAGGTTCGGACGCAGCGCGGTGAGGTCGAGCGCCGGGTTGTCGATCGGCCCGTTGAACACCACCCGACCGCGCGAGATGTCGAGCTTCTGTCCGTAGGCGCTGTAGGAGCCGTCGCGCACCCGCACCGTGCCGAAGGCCCGCGGCGCCTCGGGCAGGGTGCCGCGCAGGGCCAGGGCGCCGGTGAGCCGCGCGTCCACGCCGCTGCCGCGCACGCGCAGCTTCTCGCCGAGGTCGATGGCCAGGTCGGCATGCAGGCGCAGTCCGGCTTCCGCGGCAGCAGACCCCGGGCGCGCAGGCCCTGCCGCGGCGGTCGCGACCGGGGCAGCCGCGCCGACCACCACCATGTCGTCGGGCAGGGACGGCGCATCGCCACCGCGCAGCTCGATCAGGCCCTCGTCGGCGCGCAATTTCCCCTTCACCTCGAACCGACCTGCCTGGCTCAGCACATCGGCCTCGCCCGAGACCACGACCCGCTGCCCGGGCCCGAAGGGCACCGGCGCCGCCTGGGCGCGCAGCGTGAAGCGCCCGTTGCGATCGGCGGCGCGCAGCTCGCCGGCCAGGTCGATCGCCCCGGCGGCCAGCGCGGTGGCGTCGGCACCTGCGGGCGCCGGGCCGCGCGGCGCGGCATCGATCGCGGCCTGGCCGGAATACAGCCGCAGGCTGTCCAGGCGCAGCCGGTCGCCATCGAAGCGGGCCTGCAGCCGGCCTGCCCCCAGGCGCCAGCCCATCGAGCGCTGCTCGAGCCGCAGCGCCTCGCCCCGGACATCCCCGGTGAGACGCGGCGCGCTCAGCGTGCCGCCGAGCTGGCCGGCAAGCGTCATGCGGCCATCGAGCGACCACTCCGGCCCGATCCAGCGGTTGACCACGGCCAGGGTGGGCAGGCTCATCTGCAGGCTGCCCTGCATCGCGCCCTCGCGCAGGCGGATGGCGGCCTCGGCCACGCCCTGCACGCCGGTCGGCGGACGCGCGCGCAGGCTCAGGTTGCCGCTGAGGTCATCGCGCCCCGAGCCGGCGAGATCGGCCTCGAGCTCGACGCTCAGATCGTCGAGATCGAGGTCGGGTGGCGAAGCGGGCCGCTCCAGGCCCAGCGCATCGGCCAGGCGGGCCAGCCCGCGCAGGCGGGCCTCGCCCGCGCCACGCCAGCGTCCCTGGGCGAGGCTCAGCTGGCGCAGGGCGAGCGTGCCGGCATCGCTGTCGATGGCCGCCGGGCCGAGCTGCAGCGCGTCGGGCGCGACCGACAGTGTCGTCGGCGCCCGCAAGCGCGCGCCGACCGGTCCGCGCCATGCCAGCTCCGTGAGCTGACCCGACCAGCGCGGTGTCGTCCACTCGCCCTGCACCCCACCCTCGGCAGCGGCCTGCACCTGGTGGGCGCCAGCGCGGAGGGCGAGGCGCCCGCGATGCGCCGCCGGGCTGCCCTCGAGCTGCAGATCGAGCGAATCGAGCGGCCGCCCCGCCAGCTGCAGGCCGCGCCCGCGGCCATTCAGGCTGAGCTGATCGGCCCGCAGCTGGCCGCTCAGGCTGGCCTGCGCGGCCTGGTGCCCGCCCATGCGCCAGCGCGCGAGGGTCGCGTTCAGGTCCAGGGACGGCTGTTCGGGAGTGCCCTGCCAGCTGCCCTGCGCCTTGAGTTCGCCCTGCATCACCGGCAGCCCGGCCAGGGCCGCCAGTGGGGCGAGCGCCGGCGCATCCAGATCGAACTGCAGCGCCTCGCCGGGCACGCCCACGCTGCCGCTGGCCCGCAGTCGGCTGGTACCCCACTGCGCGTGAAGCGCGATCTCGCGCAAGCCGGCGTTCGGCAGCAGCGCACTGCCCCGGCCGCGCAAGGGCTGCCCCTGCAGGCTGCCGCGCTCGACCTCCACCGCCAGCTGCAGCGCGCGCGGCTGCGTCGGGGAACCCACCGGCCCGCGCACCGACCACCGGCCCTCGAGATCGCCGCGCCAGCCCGCGGGCAGCAGACCGGGGCGCAGGGCCTGAACGGCCGCGAGATCAAGATTGTCGACGCGCCCCTGGAGGGCCGTGTCCCAGGGCGGCTGCAGCTGCAGCGAGCCGCTGGCCTGCGCGCTCGCCGCGCCCAGGCCCGGCAGCCGCGCGAGGTGCAAGGCATCGAGCACCAGCTGGTCGACCTCGAGCCGGCCCGCAGCGCGCACCAGCGCCTGACCCCGGGCGGCGTCGCTCAGCGAGACCTCGAACTGCTGGCCGGTGACACGCGCGGTTCCGGAGAGTCGGGCCGGCGGCAGCGCGCCGTGGAGCAGCGGCGGCTGCACGCCGGCGAACTGCAGCTCACCCTGAAGGCCCGGCAGGCTCAGGCCCGGCAGCGCCAGCGTGCGGGCAGGATCGACGGTGATGACTCCGCTGATCCTGCCCTGGTCGGGCAGCTCGGCGACCAGTTCGGACAAGCGCCAGCGGTTCGGCGTCCAGTGCACATGGGCATGCAGGCCGGTCAGCGGCAGGCCTTGCCGGTCCAGCCGATGGGGCTCGCGGTTGCTGAGGTGGACCTTGCCCGACAGCTGCGACCGCGCGCCATCCGGGCGCCAGTGCATCACCGCGCTGCCATCGATGAGGGCCTGCGGACCGGCCAGGCCGATCTGCGCGGGCCGCAGACCGCGCAGCGTCAGCCGCACCGGACTGAAGGTCCCCGTCAGCCAGTTGATCTCGCTGCGGGCGTGCAGCACCGGCGCGCTGTCCGGCGCGGCGCCTGGCGGGCGGGCCTCGAGCTGCACGTCGGGACTGCCCAGCCTGCCGCCGGCATGCAGGCGCAGCGCGATGCCCTGCCAGGCGAGATCGGCCTGCGCCAGCGCGTCGAGGTGGAACGGCTCGCGCGTCCCGATCCGGGCGCGCAGCGAGGCGGCGCCCCAGGCCGAGCGGGCGGCCAGGCGATCGATCTGCCAGCGGGCCTGGTCGGGGTCATGATCGGCCGCGAGCGTCACCGCCTCGAGCAGCACGGCCTCGCCGCCCGCCGGGCGCAGCAGCAGGCGATCGATGCGGACATCGGGCAGCGCCACCCACACGGGCAGGGCAAGCGACTGCGGCAGACTGGGCGGCGAGCCGTCGTCGGTGAGCTCGACCGTAGCCTCGGCCACGCGCAACGTGGAGATGACCACCCGGCCGAGCAGCAGCTGCGGCCAGCGCCAGCGCAGGCGCACATCGTTCAGGCGCGCACGGGTGCCGGCCGGCGGCTGCCACGCCAGGCTGCGCACACGCAGGCCCTCGGTGAGACTGCCGCTGACGCCCTCGATCTGCAGCCTGCCGGCGCTGGCATGAACCGCGCGATCGAGGGCCCAGACCAGCACCCGGTCGTGCACCTGCCAGGCAGCAAGCGCCAGCAGGGCGATCAGTGCCGCCCCGATGAGCAAGCCGCGCGCGAGCGCCGTACGGGCAAGGGTCATCAGAAGCTGTAGCCCACCGAGAAGTGACCGCGCACCGCGCGGTCGCGCTGGCCATAGGCCACGTCGAGATTGACCGGACCGATCGGCGAGCGCCAGCGCAGGCCCAGGCCATAGCCCACCGCCGGCCGCCACTGCTCGACCGCGTCGACCACGTTGCCGGCATCGACGAAGCTGGCCGCCCACCAGTTGCCGCTCACCGGCACCTGGTACTCGAGGCTGCCCAGCGCCATCACCCGCCCGCCCACCACCGCATCGCCCTCCTTCAGCCCCAGCGAGAGGTAGCGATAGCCGCGCACCGACTGCGCGCCGCCGGCGCGAAACAGGTTCTGCGAGGGGATGTCGTCGCGCGAGCCGGAGATCACGAGGCCGCCCTCGGTCAGGCCGATCAGGGTGCCCCGCGGCAGCAGACCCTCGCCGTCGATCGGCCAGAAGCGCATGCCCCGCGCATAGAGCCGCACGAAGGAACGGTCGGAGAGCACCCCGCGGGAAGCCGCCGAGACCTGGGTGCTGAAGGTATAGCCCTGACGGGGATCGACCCGCGAGTCGAGCAGGCGCTGGCTCCAGGCCCAGCCCAGGGTGAGCGCGGCACGGTTGCCGGTGGTCTGCTGGCCCCCGCCCTCGTCGACCCGCGAGAACTCGGTCTGGTACTGCAGCGACAGGAAACTGTCGATCACCTCGGTGCGCTTGCCGCGCCCCGCATAGACGGTGTGCGTGCGGGTGTACTCGCCCAGGGTGTCGAGCCGCTCGCTGCGCAGCCCGCCCTGCCAGTAGTGCCCGCCGGATTCCTGCGGGCTGCGCAGGTTCAGGAAGGCGCGGCCGCGGACCTGCTCGAGCTGCAGGCCCGACTCGAGCAGCCAGCCGCGGCCGAAGAGATTGCGGTGGTCGTAACCCAGCAGGCCGCGCACGCCCTGGTCGGTGGAGTAGCCCAGACCGGTGGTCACGCGCTGCTGCGAGCGCTCGGAGAGCTCCACCAGCAGTGGCACCTGCGCCAGGTCGGCATCGGCCTCGAGGGTGGCGAGGTCGGGCAGCACCGTCACGGCGCTGAACTGCCCGGCCACCCGCAGACGCTGCTGGAAGGCAAGCAGCAGGTCCAGGGAATACGGCTGACCCTGCTTGAAGGGTTGCAGGTCATCGACCAGCGAACGCGGATAGCGCTTGAGCCCCTTGAGCACCAGCGGCCCGAAGCCGATGCGCGGCCCGCTGTCGACCACCAGCGAGAGCTGCGCGGCGGTGAGTTCGGCGTCGACCCGGGCCAGGCTGCGCTCGATGCGGGCGCGCAGATAGCCGGCGGCCTGCAACTGCTCGAGCAGGGCACGCTTGCCCTGCTCCCAGTCGGCCGAGCGCAGGAAGCTGCCCTCGGGCAGGGGCCAGGCCTCGAGCAGCTGCTTCTCGATCGGCTGGCCGGCCGCCGCGCCGTGCAGGCTCAGGCTGAAGGCCGCCACCGTCGTGCGCGCCCCGGCGTCGACCACGATGCGCACCAGGGGCGGCGCGCCCGGCTGCGTCGGCGGATCGGCAGACACCGTCGCCGTGGCCGAGAAGAAGCCGGCAGCCTGCGCCACCGCCACGGCCTCCTCGCGACCCCGCTCCAGAAAGAGCGGCAGCTGCTCGATGCCGAAGCCAGGATCCTCGCGCCAGCGACCGAGCAGCGTGCGCTCGCGCAGCGGCTCGACGAGTTCCTCGGGCGCCTCGATCTGCAGCTGGTAATTGGCATTTCGCGCGCCGCCCAGGGGGCCCAGGGCATTCGTCTGGGCGTGCGCGGGCGGCGGTGCAAGCACGCAGGCGGCGCTCAGGGCCGCGGTCAGGCCGGCGGCGAGCACCTGCTGCCGCATGCCGCGCAAGCGCGAGTCCACCCTGGCCCGGACCGACGCGCGCTCGGTCAGCATGTGCATGCCCGGCGCTCTCGGCAGACCGGGGCCGGACTCAGCGCACCACGGTCTGCGGCTGCCCGTCGGGGCGGGCGACGATCTCGCCGATGCGATGCACGGTCTCGCCCTGCGTGGCGAGCAGGGTCTGCGCAGCATCGGCGTGCTCGGAGGCCACCACCACCGTCATGCCGATGCCGCAGTTGAAGACCCGGTGCATCTCGGCATCGGCGATGCCGCCCTCGCGCTGCAGCCAGTGGAAGAGCGGCGGCATCGGCCAGGCGTCTCGGTGGAGCACGGCCTGCAGCGGTTCGGCGAGCACGCGCGGCAGGTTCTCGACCAGCCCGCCGCCGGTGATGTGGGCCATGCCCTTGACCGGCAGGCGGCCGATCAGATCGAGCAGCGGCCGCACGTAGATGCGGGTGGGCGCCATGACCGCGTCGGCAAAGGGCGCGCCATGGAAGTCATCGGCCATGCGCGGGGAGGTGATGGCGCCGTGCGCGCGCTCGATCACGCGCCGCACCAGCGAGTAGCCATTGGAGTGCGCGCCGCTGGAGGCGAGCCCCAGCACCACGTCGCCGGGTACGATGGTGCTGCCATCGATGATGCGCGACTTCTCGACCGCGCCCACCGCGAAGCCGGCGAGGTCGTACTCCCCGTCGGGATACATGCCCGGCATCTCGGCGGTCTCGCCGCCGATCAGCGCGCAGCCGGCCTGCTCGCAGCCGCGCGCGATGCCGCCGATCACCGCCGCGGCGGTGTCCACCGACAAGCGGCCGCAGGCGAAGTAGTCCAGGAAGAACAGCGGCTCGGCGCCCTGCACCAGGATGTCGTTGACGCTCATGGCCACCAGATCGATGCCCACGGTGTCGTGGCGACCGAGCGCGAAGGCGAGCTTGAGCTTGGTGCCCACGCCGTCGGTGCCCGAGACCAGCACCGGCTCCTTGTAACGACGCGGCACCTCGAAAAGCGCGCCGAAGCCGCCGATGCCGGCGAGCACGCCCTCGCGCATGGTGCGGCGCGCGAGCGGCTTGATCCGATCGACCAGGGCATCGCCCGCGTCGATGTCGACGCCGGCGTCTTTGTAGGAGAGCGGGGTAGTCATGCGCCGATTGTAGCCGCCCGACCCGGTGCGCCCACCGATCCGGATCAGGCGCGCGCACCGGGGCAACCGAGGGGCGAGGCGGGCAGGGTGGACTAGAATCGGCCCATCCTCCCCCCGGCGCCAGCGCGCAGCCCGTCTTGACCCTCACCCCACGCCAGCGCCAGACCCTGATCTGGAGCCTCGTCGCCGCGGCCCTGCTCTGGGTGCTGGTGGTGCTGCGGCCGGTGGTCACGCCCTTCCTCGCCGCGGCCATCCTCGCCTATGCCCTGCAGCCCGGCGTGCAGTGGCTGGCACGCCGCGGCGTGGCCCGTGGCCTGGGCGCGGTGCTGGTCATGGTGCTCGCGCTGCTGTGCCTGGTGGCCGTGCTGCTGGTGCTGGTGCCCATCGTGCAGACCGAGATCGGCCAGATCCGGCAGCGCCTGCCGGGGCTGGCCCAGGCGATCAGCGAACGGCTGCTGCCCTGGCTGCGCGATACGCTCGGGCTCGAGCTGCGCCTGAGCGGCGCCGAGATCCGTGCCTGGCTCGCCCGCCAGCTCAGCAGCGCCGGCGAGGACTGGGCGGCGCTGCTCTTCGGCTATGTGCGCTCGGGCTGGTCGGCGGCCATCGAGGCGGCCGGCCTGGTGTTCCTGGTGCCCGTGCTCGGCTTCTACCTCCTGCTCGACTGGCCCGACCTGATGGCGCGGCTGCGCGCCCTGGTGCCGCCGCGCTGGCGCGAGGGCGTGTTCGAGGTGGCCGGCGAGATCGACTCCCTGCTCGGCCAGTACGTGCGCGGCCAGGCGCTGGTCATGGGCTCGCTGGCGGCGTTCTACAGCGCGGGCCTGCTGATCGCCGGCTATTCGCTGTGGCTGCCCATCGGCGTGCTGAGCGGCCTGCTGGTGGCGATCCCCTACCTCGGCTTCGCGCTGGGCCTCATCTTCGCGCTGGTCACCGGCATGCTCGAGCTCGGCCCCCTGCACGGGCTGGCCGCCACCGCCGTCATCTACGGCGCAGGTCAGGTGCTCGAGAGCGTGGTGCTCACCCCGCGCCTGGTGGGCGAGCGCATCGGCCTGCACCCGCTGGCGGTGATCTTCGCGCTGATGGCCTTCGGCACCCTGCTCGGCTTTGCCGGGGTGCTGCTCGCGCTGCCGCTGGCCGCGATGGCCTCGGTGGGGGCCCGGCGCCTGCATGCCAGCTACCTCGCGAGCGAGTTCTACCGGCGCGAGCCATGAGCCAGCTCGCCCTCGACCTGCTCGCCCGGGTCGCGCCCAGCCTGGACAACTTCGTGCCCGGCAGCAACCGCGAGTGCCTGCAGCGCCTGCGCGCGCTGGCCGATGGCGAGCGCCAGCATCGGCTGATCTACCTCTGGGGCCTGCCCGGCTGCGGACGCAGCCACCTCGCCGGCGCGCTGGCGCGGGCGCTGCCGCAGGCCTGGGTGACCGATGACGTGCAGCGCCTCGATGCCGACGGTCAGGCGGCGCTGTTCGCCCGCTTCATCGCCGCCGCGGCCGACCCGCAGCGGGTGATGCTCAGCACCGGCGACCGCCCGCCCCTCGCCCTGCAGCTTCGCGAAGACCTGCGCACCCGGCTGGGCGCCGGGCTGGTGTTCGAGCTGCGCGCCCCCGACGATGCCGGCCGCGCCCAGGCGCTGGCGCAGGCCGCGCGCGAGCGGGGCCTGCCGCTGCCCGAGGGGGTGATCAGCTGGCTGCTCACCCACCATTCCCGCGACCTGCGGGTGCTGATGGCCACCCTCGAGGCGCTCGATCGCCACGCGCTCGCGCGCCAGCGCGCCCCCAGCCTGCCGCTGCTGCGCGAGTGGCTGGCCGGCACGCAGGGCGGGCGCGACACCCCGGCGGCTGATAAAATCCTTTAGAAATCATGGATCTGGCCCTGTTCGACCTCGACCACACCCTGTTGCCGCTCGACAGCGACTATGAATGGGGCCGGTTTCTCGCGCGCATCGGCGCCGTCGATGCCGATGCCCAGCAGCGCGAAAACGACCGCTTCTACCGCGACTACCAGGCCGGCCACCTCGACATCCAGGCGTTTCTCGCCTTCCAGCTCGCGCCGCTGGCAGCCCATCCGCCGGCGCAACTGCGGCGCTGGCACGACCAGTACATGGCCGAGGTGATCGAGCCCGCGCTGCGCCCGCAGGCCATCGCCCTGGTCGAGCGGCACCGCGGGCAGGGCGATCTGTGCGTGATCATCACCAGCACCAATGACTTCGTCACCGGGCCGATCGCGCCGCGCTTCGGCATCGAACACCTGATCGCCACCCGCGTGGGGCGCAGCGGCGAGGCCTACACCGGCCGGGCCGAAGGCACGCCCAGCTTCCGCGAAGGCAAGATCACCCGGCTCGACCAGTGGCTGGCCGACCGCGGCACCGCACTCTCGGCCTTTCCGCGCTCGTACTTCTACAGCGACTCGGCCAACGACCTCCCCCTGCTCGAACGGGTCACCGACCCGGTCGCCACCAATCCCGACGACCGGCTCGCCAGCGTGGCACGCGAGCGCGGCTGGCCCGTCCTGTCCCTGTTCGCATGATCACCCGATTCCTCAGCAAGCTCTTCGGTCGCGGCGCTTCCGCCCGGCCCGCGCCCGCCGCATCCGGCCCGGCATCGGCCGCGCCGACAGCCCACGGCGACAACGGCGGCGATCGCGGTCGCACGCTCGTGCCGCGCGAGCCGGTGCGCTACACCGGCAGTGCCGAGGGCGTGCGGCGCGCCGACGTGCCCTCCTCGGCCATCCGCACCTGCGAGACCCTGCAGAAGGCCGGCTTCAAGGCCTACGTGGTGGGCGGCGGGGTGCGTGATCTGCTGCTCGGCCTGAAGCCCAAGGACTTCGACGTGGCCACCGACGCCACGCCCGAGCAGGTCACCGGGCTGTTTCGCCGCTCGCGCCTGATCGGCCGGCGCTTCCAGATCGTGCACGTGATGTACGGGCGCGAGACCATCGAGGTCTCCACCTTCCGCGCGCTGCAGACCGACGCCGAGACCGACGAGCACGGCCGGGTGCTGCGCGACAACGTCTGGGGCAGCCAGGCCGAGGACGCCACGCGGCGCGACTTCAGCATCAACGCCCTCTACTACGACCCCGTCGCCGACCTCATCCTCGACTACCACGAGGGCGTGAAAGACCTGCGCCGGCGCGTGCTGCGCATGATCGGCGACCCCACCCGGCGCTTTCGCGAAGACCCGGT
>JBIKWU010000355.1:0-3467 GCA_044356115.1 Burkholderiaceae bacterium | reverse complement strand
CAGCGCGTACAGGAACAGCAGCAGGAAGCGCACGTACTGCGCCACCGAGCCGGACACGTCGCAGATCGTGACGATCTTGGGCTTCTCGGTGCGCTTGAGCTTCCAGATCAGGTTGAAGGGCACGCCGTCGTTGCCGGCGTTCGAGCGCAGGGTGCGCCGAAGGTCGAGCTGGCTGCGGTTGCGCAGCTTGCGGCGGCGCTGGTGACGAACCGCCAGCCGCTTGGCCATGCGCGCCACCACCGCGCGCATGCGCTCCATGTCGCGCGGGCCGAGCTGCTCGATGGCGCGGTTGAGCACCACGTCATCGAGGAAGGCCTCGGTGGCATTGCGCCCGAAGACCTCGAATCGCCGGTCGACATGGGCGCGGGCCTGGCGGGCGAGCGTGGCGCGGGCGTCGATGAGCTCCTGGGCGCGGGCCTGGGCCGCCTCGGAGGGGTCGCGCAGCGCGTCGAGCAGGCGCGCCTCCAGGGACTCGATGCCCAGCTCCTGCAGCATGCGGCGCACGAAGTAGGCGGTCTGCGAGGCGAAGCGGATCTCGTCGGCGCCCACGGCGGCTGCGGCACGCTCCATGACCATGGCCATGCGGTCGGCGTCGCCCGACTGGGCGAGTTCGACCAGCGCATCGGTGGGGTCGCCCCCGCCCCCGCCCTGGGGCTGACCGCCCTGGCCAGGCTGCGGATCGCCGCCGCCGCCGCCGGGCTGGGATTGCGCTCCCTGCGGCTGTGGCGCGCTCTGCGCATCGGACTGCTCGGATTGCTCGGACTGCTCGCCGTCGCGCGGCTGCGGCTTGGCCTGCGCCGCGGGCGGTCGCGCCGCGGCCGCCGGGTTGAAGTAGAGCTCGAAGAGCTGATCGTGGATGCGCTTCTCGTCCTCGGACTTGGCCAGCACGATGCCCAGGGAGTGCTTGAGCGACTGGCGGTCCCGATACCCGATCACGTCGATCGCCCGGGCGGCATCGATCGCCTCGGCGGTGGACACCGCCGCGCCGGCGGTGCGCAGCGCGCGGATGAAGCTGGTCAGCGCCCGTTCCATCGGGTCAGCCCGCGGCCTGGCCTTCGGCGAGCGCGGCGGCGGTGAGCTGCTCGACCTTGCCCTGCACCTCGGTGATGTCGCCCTGGCGCTTCAGGATGACATTGAGGGTGTCGCGCACCAGCGCGGGATCGAGCAGGTCGGCGTGCAGCAGCATGAGCGTGCGCGCCCAGTCGACGGTCTCGCTGATCGAGGGCAGCTTGCGGATGTTCTCGTCGCGCACCGACTGCACGAAGGCCACCAGCTGGCGCAGCAGCGACTCGGAGATCTCGGGCACGCGCGAGCGCACGATCTCGCGCTCGCGGGTGGCTTCGGGGAAGCCGATGTGCAGGTGCAGGCAGCGCCGCTTGAGCGCGTCACCGAGCTCGCGGGTGTTGTTCGAGGTGAGGATCACCAGCGGCGGCACCTCGGCGGCGATGGTGCCGATCTCGGGCACGGTCACCTGGTAGTCCGAGAGAATCTCGAGCAGCAGCGCCTCGAACTCCTCGTCGGACTTGTCGATCTCGTCGATCAGCAGCACCGAGCCGCCCGACTGCTCCATGGCCTTGAGCACCGGCCGCGGCTCGAGGAACTCGCGCGAGAAGAACAGGTCCTGGAAGCCGGCGAGCTTGGTGAACGAGGCCTGGAGATCGTCGGCATCCTCGATGAGGTGGTTGATCTTTTCCTTGAGGATCTGGGTGTAGAGCAGCTGCTTGCCGTACTTCCACTCGTACAGCGCCTTGCTCTCGTCGAGGCCCTCGTAGCACTGCATGCGCAGCATGGTGAACTGCAGCGACTTGGCCAGCGACACGGCGAGGTCGGTCTTGCCCACGCCGGCCGGGCCCTCGATGAGCACCGGCTTGCGCAGGTGATGCGCGAGGTAGACCGCGGTGGAGATCTGGCGGGTGGAGATGTAGCCCACCGAGAGGAGGGCAGTGGAGACCGCTTCGATGGAAGACAGGCCGGGGGGCGTGGAAACGGAAGTCATGCGGCTCCGGAGGGCGACGGCGACTGGGCCTGGAGGGCGGCTTCGTAGCCGGGGTAGGAATGCTTGAGCGTGGCGCTGTTCAGCAGGGTCTGCGCCATCAGGCGCTCGCCGGCGGCATCGAAGATGCGGGTGCGGATCCAGCAGGATTCTGTGCGGCGGCTGTCGGAGAGCGCGACCACCTCGCGACGGACAAGATAGGGCTCGTCGACGAAGAGCGGCCCGTTGACGAGGCGGATCTCGAGGTCGGCGAACAGGCCCACCGCCGGGCTCTTCATGGGCCAGGCCGCCTGCCGGCTGGTGTACTGCGCCAGCACGCTGATCATCTCGATGGGAATGATCGGCCGGCCCCAGGGCGAGGCGGCGGCATCGTGGTACCAGGGCGAGGGCTCGGTGATCGCCGCGAGCTTCTGGCGCAGCGAGAACGGATAGAGATCGCCCATGTGCTGGTCCATGCCCATGCGCACGGTCTCGTCCTGCGCCCCGCGCATCCCCACCCGCATGTCCTCGAGGATGACGAGGCGCCCGGGCGGGCGCAGTTGCGCCATGCGTTCCTCGAGCAGGGTGGGCGGGTGCTGCGGCCCCAGGCTGGCGCTGGCCTCGAGCACCGGGGTGCCGTCGGCCTTCTCGGCACGCGCGCGGGTGATCCGGGCGCCGCTGGCGGGCATGTCGACGAAGGCGCGCACCTGCTCGCCCTCGACCACCATGTTCTGGTAGTGGGCCGACAGGCAGCCGCGCTCGAACCACTCGCGGCCCCAGAGCCGCGCGAGCAGCGGGTCGAACTGGCTGAAGTGGGTGGGGCCCTCGATGGGGCCGGCGCGAAAGCCGAGCTTCTCGGCCATGGCGTCATCATGGATCGACGAATGTCCGCCGTAGGCCTGGTCGGCGAGCATCTGGCGCGGCCCGCGCAGCGGGCCCTGCAGGGTGAGCGGGGTGTCGAACATCGGCCGGCTCAGGCGGCCTGCAGATGCGCGGGGTGGCGCAGGTCGGCGTCGAGCGCCGGGCCCATGAGGTCGATGAAGTTGTCGCTGTAGAAGCGGCGGCGCGCCTGCGGCGACACCGAGGCGAGCGACTCCTCGAAGCGCTTGAGCGGGTGACGCCCGCCTTCGATGTGCGGGAAGTCTGACGAGAACAGGCAGATCTCCTCGCCGCTGTTGGCGATGATCCAGCCGGCATCCTCGTGCGGGTAGGGCGCCACGCGCAGCTGGCGACGCACGATCTCGGAGGGCTTGGCCGAGAGCCGGCGCAGACGTTCCTCGTTCTTGATGAAGGCGTGCGCGGCCGAGTCCATGGCCCGCATCCAGGCCGGCAGCCAGGAGGCCCCGAGCTCGATCGCGCCCCACTTCAGGCGCGGGAAGCGGTCGAACACGCCGTCGAAGATCAGGGTGGCCAGGGTCTGCATGGGCGCCTGCGGGATGGGCATGTAGCTGACCGAGGTGAAGTTGTCGTCGCCGCCGTGGAAGTCAGGCACGGG
>JBIKWU010000354.1:0-3474 GCA_044356115.1 Burkholderiaceae bacterium | reverse complement strand
GCCTGCTGCTGCGGGTGCTGCACGCGCTGCGCGACGCCGGCAACACGCTGGTGGTGATCGAGCACAACCTCGACGTGATCAAGACCGCCGACTGGGTGATCGACATGGGCCCCGAGGGGGGCGCCGGCGGCGGCCAGGTGGTGGCCGAGGGCACGCCCGAGGCGATCGCCACCTGCGCCGACAGCCACACCGGCCGCTACCTCGGCCGGGTGCTGCAGCGGGCAGCCGCTCAGGCCCCGCCGGGCCGGTAGTCGGCGAACTTCGCGAGCACGCGGGCCATCTCGTCGGCCGGCAGCACCGCCGGCTGCCCGAGCTGGCGCGCCAGGTGGTACATGCGCGAGAGGGTCTCCACCTCCTCGGCCAGCGCCAGCGCCGCGGCCAGGCCCGCGCCCCAGGCCACCACGCCATGGTGCGCCATCAGGCAGGCACGACGGCCGGCCAGCGCCGCCAGCACGTGATCGCTCAGCGCCTGGGTGCCGAAGGTGGCGTAGCCCGCGCAGCGGATGTCGGCGCCACCGGCCATCGCCACCATGTAGTGGAAGGCCGGAATGCCGGCGGCCTGGATCTCGGGCAGGCAGGCCAGCGCGGTGGCATGCGGCGGATGGGCGTGCACCACCGCGGCGGCCGCCGGCAGGGCCGCGTAGAGGTCGCGGTGGATGCGCCACTCGGAGCTCGGCCGCTGGCCGTCGGCGTCGATGACCGCGGGGCGCTCGTCGTCGGGCGTGGCGCCCGGCACGGTCTCGAGTGACAGCCAGACGATGTCGTCGGGCCGCATGCGCTCGTAGGGCAGCGCCGAGGGCGTGACCAGCAGGCCGGCGCGCGCGCCGCGGTCCCAGCGCAGCGAGGCGTTGCCGGCCTTGCCCTGGTTGACGCCGCGCGCGTTGAGGGCGCGACAGGCCTCGATCAGCGCGGCGCGGGCCGCCTGCTCGTGGCGCATGGCCGGATCATGGGCGGGCGCGCTCGCGGCAAAGGCGCTCGCGGCAGGGGCGCCCGCGGCGGGGGTGGCGGGGGCGCTCATGCCGCCCCTTCCGTCCGCGCGGCCAGGCCCGGCAGGCGGCGCAGCGCCGCGGCCTCGGGCCGGCAGGGGCCGTGCTCGGTGACGAGCCAGCTCACCAGCCGCGCCGGGGTGACGTCGAAGGCCGGGTTCAGGCCCGGCGAGCCATCGGGGGTGAGCTGCACCGAGACCACGCGGCCCTGGTCATCGCGGCCGCTGATCCGGGTGAGCTCGGCCGGATCGCGGGTCTCGATGGGGATGGCCTCGCCGTTGGCGGCCTGCGGGTCGATGGTCGAGACCGGGCAGGCCACCAGGAAGGGGATGCGGTTGTCGTGCGCGGCCAGCGCCTTGAGGTAGGTGCCGATCTTGTTGGCCACGTCGCCGTTGATGGCCACGCGGTCGCAGCCGACGATCACCGCGTCGACCCGGCCCTCGCGCATCAGCTGCCCGCCGGCGTTGTCAGCGATCACCGTGTGCGGCACGCCGCGCTCGCCGAGCTCCCAGGCGGTGAGGCTCGCGCCCTGGTTGCGCGGCCGGGTCTCGTCGACCCACACGTGGAGCGCCGCGCCGGCCTCGTGCAGCGCGTAGATGGGCGCGAGCGCGGTGCCGTGGTCGATGGTAGCCAGCCGCCCGGCATTGCAGTGGGTGAGCAGCTGCAGCGGCCGGTCAGCGCGCCGCAGCGGCTCGAGCAGGGCGCGGCCATGCTGGCCGATGGCGGCATTGCAGGCCACGTCCTCGTCGCACACCCGCAGCGCCTCGACGCGGGCGCGCGCCGCGCGCTCGGCCACCGGCAGAGGCAGCACCACCTCGCGCACCCGGGCCAGCGCCCAGCGCAGGTTGACCGCGGTGGGCCGGGTGGCGGCCAGCCGCGCGAGGGCCGCGTCCAGGGCGGCATCATCAGCCGCCTCGCGCAGCGCCAGCGCCAGCCCCCAGGCGCCCACGGCGCCGATCAGCGGGGCGCCGCGCACCTGCATGGTGGCGATCGCGCGGGCGCAGGCCTCGGCGTCGTGCAGCGGGATGCACACCTGCTCGAAGGGCAGGCGGGTCTGATCCCAGGTGACCGGCAGGCCGGCGTCGTCGATCCAGAGGGTTCGGGCCATTGAGAATTGTCCTGGAAGCCGCGGCCTGGGCGGCCTACGCTTGAGGTGCCGCCCTGCGGGCCTGGTCGCACCCGTCGTACGCGCCCGCCCACCCGCGGGCGGCGGCCCGCCGCGATCGCCCGATTCTATGCCCAAGCCCCCTGCCCGCCCGCCCTCGCCCCTCCGCCTGCCCCTCGCCCGAACGCGGCCGGCTCCGCGCCCATGACCGGCGTCACCCTGCTGTCGGTGTTCCTGGTCGGCCTGTTCGGCGGCGTGCACTGCGCCAGCATGTGCGGCGGCCTGGTGTCGGTCATGGCCGGCAGCGCCGCGCGGCCGCGCGCCGTCATCCCGGTGCGCGCCGAGGCACTGCGCCGGCCGGTGGGGCTGCTGCTCGGCCACAACCTCGGCCGGCTCACCAGCTACACGCTGGCCGGCGCGCTCGCCGGCGGCCTGGGTTCGTCGGCGGCGCTGGTCTCGCGCGTGCTGCCGCTGCAGCAGGTGGC
Organism: Burkholderiaceae bacterium; assembly: GCA_044356115.1. Lineage (GTDB taxonomy): Bacteria > Pseudomonadota > Gammaproteobacteria > Burkholderiales > Burkholderiaceae_E > Quisquiliibacterium. Next base: position 898 of record JBIKWU010000354.1, on the reverse strand, counting down.
CTTCATCGCCACCAACCTGCTGCTGATCGCCATCGGCCTGCACCTCACCGGCGTGCTGCGCCTGGTCGCACTCGAGCCGGCGGGGGCGGCGCTGTGGCGCCGCCTGCAGCCGCTCGCCTCGCGCCTGCTGCTCGCGCGCACGCCCTGGCAGGCCTGGCAGGCCGGCCTGGTCTGGGGCTGGGTGCCCTGCGGCATGGTGTACGGCGTGCTGATCGCGGCGCTGGTCTCGGGCTCGCCCCTGCAGGGCGCGCTGCTGATGCTCGCCTTCGGCGCGGGCACGCTGCCCAACCTGCTGCTGATCGGCGCGGGCGCGGCCGCCGGCCAGCGCTGGCTGGCAAGACCCGCGCCCCGCCGCCTCGCCGGCCTGCTGGTGGCGGGCTTCGGCCTGGCCGGCCTCGCGCGGCTCGATCCTGGCGCGCACCTGCATCGGGTGGTCGATGCCTGCCTGAGCGTGTTCTGAGCAGCCATGTTCATCGATCCCGCCGATCGGCAGACCCCGGGCAGGGCCAACGACCCCGCGCCGGCCAGCGCCAAGAGCCCTTCCCCGCCCGCGGGCGATCCCGGCCCCGCGGCGCGGGCCGCCGACTGCTTCCACTGCGGTCAGCCCGTCACCGAACCCGGCCGGTGGCTCGCCCAGGTGGATGGCCAGCTGCGCGCGATGTGCTGCGCCGGCTGCCAGGCGGTGGCGCAGGCCATCGCGGCCGCCGGCCTGACCGACTACTACCGCCACCGCAGCGCGCCGGCCGCCGGCGCGCAGGCCCTGCCCGAGCACCTGGCCGCCGAACTCGCCCTCTACGACGAGCCCGACCTCAACGCCACCCTGGTGCGCAGCGGCCCGCCCGACCCGGCCACCGGCGCGGCCTGCAGCGAGGCCTCGCTGATGATCGAGGGCCTGCGC
>JBIKWU010000353.1:0-3476 GCA_044356115.1 Burkholderiaceae bacterium | reverse complement strand
CCGTTGCGGCGGCGCCTCGCTCCAGGACTGGAAGTTGCGCGTGTTGTGGCAGTAGGTGCAGTTCACGCCCAGGGACTCGGACATGTGCACCATCAGCGCGTAGGTGTGCTCCGCCTGCTTGGTGGTGTTGCGGTTGAACGCAGCCCCCGTGAAGCGCAGCGCCTGATCGCCATTGACCCGGATGGGCTTGTCGTCCTTCAGGTACGGCGTGAAGGGATCGAACGGCAGCGAGCTGAGCGCGACACTGGGCGCGGCGATGTTCTGACCGGCCAGATCACCCATCAGCGAGTTCTCGTGACGGCGATCCTTGGGCGCGAACCAGACCTGCGCCGGCACCGGATTGCCCCGGTGACAGGTGTAGCAGGTGACCCCGGTGTCGCCGACGTGCTTCTTCCAGTCGGCGTTCACGTGCTGGGTCATCTGGATCATGCGCCGGGCCACCACCTTGGTGTACTTGCTGTCGTCGGCGAGGTTCTGCAGGTTGTGGCAGTAGCCGCAGCCCTGCGTGGGCGCGACCCATTGCGTGATCGCCGTCATGTGCCGGGTGAACTCGGCCACGCTGAGGTCGCCGAGCACCTGCACGTTCTGGTAGATCTCCTTCGCCTTGGGCCCGTCGGACGCCGCGGCCGGCTGCGGGGCCGGGGCGGCGTTCAGGCTGGCCTGCTGGGCGAGGGTGCGCGGGTTGTAGACCTGCTCCATGCCCGTGCCGCGATAGCCGGTCTGCACCGAGACGACCGGCGGGCGCTCGCAGCCGGCCAGCAGCAGGGCGGCCAGCGGCAGGGCGAGCAGCCGGATGGATTTGGCGAACGCGCTCATGGTTTGACTCCCAGCAGGGCAGGGTCGACGCTCAGCGGAAAGACGGCGGGGTAGGACGGCACCACGTGATGTTTCATCGACCACAGGTACCAGTTGTCCACGACGGTGCCGGTCAGCAGGATGCCGATGCCACCGGTGATCGGGCACAGCACCGCGAACCACCACGCCCAGCGGTGGATGGATTCCATGGTGGCGTTGAAGCCCATGGTCCAGCGCCAGAACAGCGCCGCGCGCTCCGAGGCCGTGCCACGATCGACGATCTGCTCGATCTCGCGCTCGCCACCGTAGCGGCCCACCGCGAGGATGGTCGCGCCGTGCATGGCGAACAGCAGCACCGAGCCGTACAGGAACACGATCGAGAGCGCGTGGAACGGGTTGTAGAACAGGTTGCCGTGGCGCAGCGACAGCGCCGAGACCCAGTCGAGGTGCGGGAAGATCCCGAAGGGCACCGCCTCCGACCAGTTGCCCATCAGCAGCGGACGGAAGAAGCCGCACACCAGATAGAGCCAGATCGCCGCCGCGAAGGCCCAGGCCACATGCGTGCCCAGACCGAGCTGTCGGGCCCGCCGGTAGGTGCGCACCCACCAGAGGATCATCGACACCGTGAGCAGGAAGCCGGTGATGATCCACCAGCCGCCCTGCGCCAGCGGCGGGATGCTCAGGCCGTAGGCCGGCGCCGGTGGCTCCAGTGCCAGCCAGAAGATCTGACGCAGCAGCTGGATGGGGCTGAAGTCGACCGCCGCCAGCATGTTGAAGCCGATGATGTTGAAGGCCAGCGTGCCGAAGACCAGCGAGGCCACGCCCAGGCCGCCGAGATACACCGGCCCGATCTGCGCGTTGCCGATGCGACCCAGCAGGTGCCACAGGAAGGGCTTGCCGCTGCGCTGCCAGTCGCCGCGCGGCAGCGCGACCCCGTCGTGCAGGGGGCCGACGGGCTGCACGGCCGTGAAGAGGTTCTGATATTCCGCCATGACTTCCTCCTGAGCGGCTAGCGCCAGATCGGCATGTTGAGCCACCAGCCCCACCACTCGGGCCAGCTGCGTGTCCAGAAAGGTCCGCTCGCCACGATGCACACCGCGGCGAACCACACCGAGGCGAGCGCCAGGAACAGACCCAGCCGGTGGATCCCCAGCGTGCCCACCGAGTAGCCGATGAAGTCGCGGAAGAACGTGTCCTCATGCTCCGGGGTCTTGACCACCTCGCCCTTGCCGGGATTGGTGGACGACAGCACCAGGCCGCCGTGCATGGAGAGCGCCAGCGTGGTGGCGAAGAACAGGCTCGCCGCGATGCAGTGCCACGGGTTGTAGTGGAAGTGCAGGTACTGGTAGGCGACGTTGCTCACCCAGTCGAGGTGGCTGTAGATGCCGTAGGGGAAGGCATGGCCCCACGCGCCCAGCAGCACCGGGCGGATCACCTGCAGCGTGGCGTAGGCGAGGATCGCGAAGCTGAAGGCCACGGGCACGTGCAGGCCCATGCCGAGCTTGCGGCAGATCTCCACCTCGCGAAGCGCCCATGACGAGAAGGCACCGAGCGCACAGACCGTGATGATCTGCCACAGGCCTCCCTCCATCATCGGCGCGAGATTCAACCCGTACTTGAGGTCGGGCGGCGCGATGCTGATCTGCCAGAGGTTCCAGGTCGGGCCCATGGCCGCGCCCCAGAGAATCATGGCGGTGCCCACCAGCGTGAAGAACGCCGTGGTGACACCAAAAAAGCCGACGTAGAACGGTCCGATCCAGAAATCGAACAGGTCTCCGCCGACGAGGGTTCCCCCTCGAACTCGGTACTTTCTCTCGAAGCTCAGCATGGCCATGTCGGGTTCTCCAGTTGCTGTGCGCTGCGTGGCGGCCGATCGCGTTCCGGCGTTGTCGCGGAAGGCGGGCGGGGGCCGCAGCCCTGATCCGCCCGCCCGCGCGGCGTCAGACGCCGCGCGGCCGCTACTTGCCCGGGGGCGTCGGCGCGTTCTGCGAAGCCTTCGCAGCCGCGGCCTTGGCCGTGTCGGGGTGCCAGCTGTTGATGTTGTAACGATCGCCGCTGATCTGGATCAGATGGATGCTCGTCGAGACGAAAGCGATCAGCAGTCCGGTGAGGATGATCGCCTTGCGTGGGTCGACGATTCGCCAGTAACGCCACATGTTGGTGTCCTTTCGCTAGCTCAGATGGGAGATGACCGTGTAGACGGCAGACTTCACGCCGCTCCAGGTCGATTGCGCCCCCTCGGCCCCGGGGAGCCAGGTGCGCCAGTTCCAGTTCAGCAGCTGCCCGACGACGGCAAGCACCAGGAACACGGCAAACAGCGCGAAGAAGATCAGGTGGAGCCCGTCGAGGGGCTTGCCGATCGCCATCGGCTGGTCAGCGGATTTCAGTGCCATGACTGCCTCCTTGGATTGCGGTTGCTTCAGATCAGAACCAGGGGCGCCAGATCCACACCAGGCTGTGCGCGAAGAACGCGCCAGCCGCCCAGAGCAGGTAGCCCTGGATGTAGTACTTGTGGAATTCCTGACACTCCGCGTCCGTCAGTCCGGACGGATTCACCTTGTCAGCCATAGTCGAAGTCCTCGTTGAATTGCCTTTCGGCAACGGCCTTGCCGACCGGCGCGGCCCATAACGCCTGCGCGTTGCCGCGCCGGCACCCAGACGCCGGGAGAACCCCGACGCAT
>JBIKWU010000352.1:0-3490 GCA_044356115.1 Burkholderiaceae bacterium | reverse complement strand
ACACATGGGTGTCGAGCAGCAGCCGCATCAGCGGCCTTCGAAGGCGGCGAGCGTCTCGTCGGGCAGGGGGGCGTCGAAGTTCTTCGGCACCTTGAAGCGGCCCTTCAGCAGGCCGAAGGTGACGCGGCGCCGCGGCGCATCCAGACGGGTGATGCGCACCAGCGGCTTGCCATGGCGGCTGACCACCACGTCCTCGCCCGCGGCGGCCTTGTCGACCAACTGTGACAGCCGCGTCTTGGCGTCGTAGATGTTGACGGTGTCCATGGCTGGGCGTCCGGTGGGAACTTTAATCTGGTCAAGTCTAGTCTGAATATTGCGCCTGGGCAAGCTGCTCCGGCCGGCTCAAGCCGCCTGCAACTTCAACGCCTTGATGCCCGACAGAGCTTTCGAAGCCTTCGCGGACTGTTTGGCTCTGACCCGAGGCTGGAGACCTCCTGACCGGAGGCTGTTTGCAACCGCATCACGCCTGCCCCGGCAAACGGAAGTGCCCGCGAGAGCGCCATGCACATCCCACAGGATCCGCGCTTGCCTGTCGAGCGTCCTGGCTGATCATGTCTGGCGCTATCTTGCCAAGGCGCGTCGTCGGTCAATGAATTGATTGAACGCCTCCCGGGCCTCGGAACTCACGAACAGCGCCGTGTGGGCGCCGGCAACCTCGAGGAATGCGCGTTGCTGGCAGTTGGCGCAGGTCTGCACGGCCTGCCTGAAAAGTGGCCATGAGCGCATCTGGATCGGGCTGTCTTCCTGGCCCTGAACGAACAGCACGTCCGCTTTGAATCCCTCGGTGAACGACAACAGCGAGATCTTGCGATACGGCGCGGGGTTGGCAGAGGGTAGACCATGGCGCTGAACCATCAGTCCGCATTCCGGGCTGCCGGGCGCGCCGCCGCGCTCCTCCAGCAGGCAGCGGAACTCGAAGTCCAGAGGTCCCGGGGCATTGGCAATGACCCCATCCGTCGGATGCAGCGTGTTCAGACGGGTGACAATGTAGGCGCCCTGGGAATGACCGGCCATGAAGACACGGTCTATCGACAGGCCCAAAGCTCTCGAGGCTTCGTGCCTCACCCAGAGGAGAGCGGCCTCCGCCTCCCGCAGTCCTTCGCCGATCTCGCGATCCTGCTGCGGGTAGGCGACGCTGACCAGCAGCGTATCGTCGCGGTAAAGCAGGCGCTTGAAGTTTCCCAGGGTGTTTTCAGCGGCCTCTACGATCTTGTCGTCGAACCATACGGTGGGGTGGTAGAGCACCAGTGCATCCTTGACCGCTGCAGGTGGCATGTCGATCACCACCTGCACCGTGACTCCACCATAGGTGATCGTGCGAAGGCCTTCCGCAGGCGGAACCGGGGAACTCACGGGCGGTTGCGTGGGACTCGTGACCAGGGTTCCTTCCGAAGACCCTGATCCACCGCAGCCTGCAGCGGCGATCAGCGACGCCATGAAGACGGTCAAGCCCGCTTGCCGGGTCAATCGGGCCCATCTGCCGCTAAGGAACGGGCGCGTTTGGATGCTCATGGCCTGCTCTCCTGCCCTGTAGGGGATGAGAAGGTAACAGGGGCGCGACCGGAACTGGCGACGCTGGGCGGCAGGGCGTCGGGGGCTGTATGAGGCACAAGCGCGAAGGGCGACAGGCCTGATCCACAGGTCGTTCGCGACTTCTCGCGCATCCCTCACCCTCCGCGAGAACTTTGTCGGTGCGAGCAGCCGACAAGATCCAGCCGCGCGCCTGCTGCCTGCCGCGGAAGATTTCGTCGAGATCGCGTGCTGCGGGTCTTCCGTACACCAAGGATGCCAAGAGTGGCATGCGCACCAAGGGCACGAGCGGCAGTCGATTGACACTAGACCGACCGGTCTATAGATTGTGGATGTGGCCACAGCAGCCCCTACCCCAACCCCCGGTACGCGCGAGCGCCTCGTCGCGGCCATGCTCGATGCCCTGCGCACGCGGGGCTATCACGGCGTCGGCCTGAGCGAGTTGCTGGCGGCTGCCCAGGCGCCGAAGGGCGTGCTGTACCACCACTTTCCGGGCGGCAAGGCCGAGCTTGCAGTGTGTGCGATCGAGTCGGTGGTGGCGAAACTTTGTGCCGATCTCGACAAGGTTCTGCACCGTACCGGCGATCCGGTGAATGCGCTTGCCGCCTGGATGGCGCAGGCTCAGCGGGTGCTGGCCGGCAGCGGTTTCGCGAGCGGGTGTCCGCTAGCCACCATCGCGCTGGAGTCCACACCCGATGACGAGGCGATCCGCGCCGCGCTGGCCGACGGCTTTGCCGCCATCCGTACGCGCCTTGCCAACGCGCTTGCCGGCGTCGGCATGGCACAGGAGCAGGCGAGCGCCGCCGCGGCGCTGATCGTCTCGGCCTACGAGGGCGCGCTGGTACAGGCCCGCGTGGCCGGCAACGTGCAGGCCATGCGCCAGACCTCCGAGTCCCTGGTCGCACTCCTGCGGCTGGCCCTGGGCAGGCGCAACACACCGAATGGTTGAAGCCATGACGATCTCGAACCCATCCCCGGCGGCTGCTGCCGAAACCCTGATCCCGAACCCTTGCGGTGGGGTTTCCATCACCGCGCTGCGCTACGCCGCCGGCGGTCCCGTGCGCGGGGTGATCTCGTGAGCGCGGCCGATGCAGCCGCGTTGTCGGCGCTTATCCGCAGCCGGCGCAGCGTGCGCGATTTCCTGCCGCGGCCGATCGCGCCGGACGTGCTCGACGCGGTGCTGGAAGACGCCAGTTGGGCGCCGAGCTGGTCCAACACGCAGCCCTACCGCGTCGCGGTGGCCAGTGGCGCGCTGCGCGACCGACTCGCCGCCGAGCTCTGCGGCCTGTTCGACCGCGGCATGGCCGCGCAGCATGGCGGTGCGCTGGCCAAACTCAAGATGCTGCTTACCCGCAAGGGGCTACCGGATGGCGACTTCGACACCCGGATCACCTACCCGGACGACCTGCAGCCGCGCCGCCGCGAGACCGGTCGTGGCCTTTACGATCGGCTGGGCATAGGCCACCTCGACAGGGCGGCGCGCGATCGCCAGATGCGTCGCAACTTCGAGTTCTTCGGCGCACCGACTGCGTTGTTTCTGTTCGCGCACAGGGGACTGCGCGAGTTTTCGGTGCTCGATACCGGCGTTTACCTGCAGACGCTGATGCTGTCGGCGCAGGCCCGCGGCCTATCCACGTGTGCGCAGGGGGCTCTGGCCACCTGGGCCGGACCGGTGCGCAAAGCCTTCGATATCCCGGCGCCCTACCGGCTGATCTGCGGCGTGTCCATCGGCTACGCCTCGGCGCACGCGGTGAATGGCTTCAACCCCGGGCGGGCGGCGCCGTCGACGCTTCGGGCCGAACCGACACAAGCCGTGGGAGGCGTGCCGAAGCAGGCGCGGTCTGCGACCTGGAGGGCCCGGCAACCACGCGAGCACTTGCAGCAGCCCGTCCGGGAGCGATGAGACCCGACGAGCCTCGCAGGCTGCTCGCCGTCATTCGAGGCTGATCTTTCGTTCTCT
>JBIKWU010000351.1:0-3515 GCA_044356115.1 Burkholderiaceae bacterium | reverse complement strand
ACCCTGGCCCGTCGGCGCAGCGTGCTGCTGCTGGTCAGCCTGCACCGCACCGACCGGCTGGCGGCGCTGGCGCAGGCCAACTCGGCGCGCGAGGTGATCGCCGAGGTGATGCGCCGGGTGGAGGGCATGCTGCGTTCCTCGGACCGCTACGCGCTCGCCTCGCATGAGGAGATCTGGGTGCTGCTGGTCGACCCGCCGGGCGAGTCGCTCGCCGAGCTCGCCGGTCGCACCCTGCGCGGCAACCTCATGCGGCCCATCCATGGTTCGGACTCGGGCGCGGGCAGCGCGGTGCGGCTCAACCCGGCGGTGGGTGGCGCCTGGCAGCCGGCCGACAGCCCCACCGATGCCATGAACCTGCTGGCCGCGGCCTCCGAGGCCTGCCGCGAGGCCGAGGAACTCGAAAGCCGGGTGAAGATCGTCACCGCCCGCTCCGAGAGCGAGGCCAATCACCGCCGTCAGCTCGAGCAGGACCTGCGTGACGCGCTGTTCGCCAACCAGTTCGACGTCCACTTCCAGCCGCAGGTGTCGCTGACCACCGGCCGCTGCACCGGCGCCGAGGCGCTGGTGCGCTGGACCCGCCCCGATGGCACGCGCGTGAACCCCGGCCTGATCGCCTCGATCTGCGAGGCCCGCGGGCTGATGACCCAGCTCACGCTGTTCGTGATGAACACTACCCTGCGCCACCTCATGGCCTGGAACTCCCAGGGCATCGACGCGCGGGTGTCGGTGAACCTCTCGGCCATCACGCTGGCCGACCCCGCCTTCCCCAGCCTGGTGGGCCACGCCCTGGACACCTGGAGCATCGCCGCCAGCCGGCTCACGCTCGAGCTCACCGAGACCGCAGTGGTGCGGCACGAGCAGTCGGCCATGAAGTTCATGAAGGAGATCCGCGAGCGCGGCTGCGGCCTCGCGCTGGACGACTTCGGCACCGGCTACTCGTCGTTCAACTACCTGCGGCAGTTCCCGCTCACCGAACTCAAGATCGACCAGAGCTTCGTGCGCAACCTGGCCGACGACGCCAGCGATCAGCGCATCGTGAACGCGCTGGTCGATCTGGCTCACACCTTCGGCATGCATGCGCTGGCCGAAGGCGTGGAGGACGAGCGCTCGGCCCAGTCGCTGCGCACCCTGGGCTGCGATCTCGCCCAGGGCTACTTCTTCGCGCGGCCCATGCCGCACGGCGAGTTCACCGCCTGGTGGCGAGAGTTCAACCGGGTGCCGACCGCCTGAACGCGACGCGCTCGGTGACGATCCAGTCCAGGCCGACATCGTGCGGCCCGGGCGCAAAGCCGCTGATCTCCTGGCAGGACCATGCCACCCCGATGGTGGCAGGCGCCCGGCCGCCCTGCGCCAGCGCCGCCAGACTGCGGTCGTAGAAGCCGCCGCCATGGCCGAGACGGCGGGCCTGCGCGTCGAAGCCCAGGCAGGGGACGATCAGCAGATCAGGCCGGGCCTGCGGGGTGTCGGGCGCCGGCTGGCGGGTGCCGAAGGGCCCGGCCTGCAGCGGCTCATCGGGCGTCCAGCCGTGAAAGGCGAGCGGCGCCTGCGGCATCACCACCCGCGGCAGCAGTATCTGCCAGCCCGCGGCCTGCCAGCGCCGCAGCGCGTCGCGCGGATCGGGCTCGCCGGGCAGGGGCCAGTAGGCGGCGATGCGCCTGCCGGCCGCAGGGTAGGTGGCCAGCAGCGCCTCGACGCGGGCGAAGACGCGGGCGCTCGCCAGCCCGAGCCAGCGCGCCGGCAGCCGCGACACGCGCGCGCGCAAGAGGCGGCGCGCGCCGGGGCGATCGGCGGCGGGCACCGGGGGGGTGCCAGGTGCTATCCTCGGCAATGATGTTCCGTTCATGCTGCAACGCGCTGCTGCTGGCCACGCTCATTGTAGGCGTCAGCCCCGCACCCGCTGACGCCGCGCCCGAGCGCCGCGCCACGCGCCCCCCCGCCAAGAGCACCGTCAAGCCGGCCCCAACAAGCCCGGCGCGTGCCGCCCTGCCCGCCGCGGGTGCCGCCGCTGTCGCCGGCACCGCCGCGCTGGCCGCGCCCGGTGGCGCCCATGCCGCCGGTGCCGCGAGCGCCGCGAGCACCGCGGCCTCGGACGACGCGTTCCTGGCCGCACGGCAGGCCGCGCTGGCCGGCGCGCTCGACCGCTTCGAGGCCGCCGCCGCGCGGGTGACCGATCCGCTGCTGCAGGGCTACCTCGAGCACTGGCGGCTGAAGTTCCGCCTGAACGCCCGTGGCACGCCACCCGGCGGCGAGGCCGCGCTCGACGCCGAGGCTGCGGCCTTCATCCAGCGCACCGACAACCCGCTGCTGGCCGACCTGTCCCGGCGCGACTGGCTGCTGCGTCTGGCGCGACGCGCCGACTGGCCGGCCTTCGACACGCAGTACGCGGCCTGGGTGCTGCGCGACGAGGCCGCCGTTCACTGCCATGCCGGCACCTCGGCGCTCGAGGCCGGCCGCGCGCCGGGCGACGAGGCGCGCGAGGCGCTGTTCCAGCCGCGCGAACTCGGCGAGGCCTGCGCCGGCTTTCTCGAGGGGCTGGCGCGGCAGGGGCCGGCCGGGCGGGAGGCCGCGTGGCGGCGCCTGAAGCTGGCGCTGGAGGCCGGTGCCACCGGCTCGGTGCGGCGCATCGCGCCGATGGTCGGCATGTCGCCGGGTGCGGTCGAGGCCGCGCTGCAGCGCCCGGCCAAGGTGCTCGCGCCCACCGCCTCGCGCGAGGTCTCGGTGATCGCCTTCGGCGTGCTCGCCCGCCAGGAGCCCGAGACCGCCGCGAAGCAGACCGAGGCGCTGGCCGCCCTCGCCCCCGCCGAGCGGGCCTGGGTGTGGTCGCAGATTGCCGCGACCAGCATGCGTCGGCTGGCACCGGTGCCCGCGGCCTGGCTGCGCGAGGCCCGCGGCGCCCAGGCCTCCGACGAGACCTGGGCCTGGCTCACCCGCGCGGCGCTGCGCGCGAGCGACTGGTCGTCGGTGCACCTGCTCATCGAGCGCATGTCGCCCGAGGGCCGTCGCGACCCCGCCTGGGTCTACTGGGATGCCCGTGCCCACCAGGAACTCGGCCGCCGGCCGCAGGCCGACAACGGCTTTCGCGGTATCGCCGGGCAGTTCCACTTCTACGGGCAGCTCGCCACCGAGGAGCTCGGCCAGGGCATCCTCGTGCCCGCCCCGGCCGCGCCGCCCACCGACGAAGAACTCGCCGCGGCGGCGGCCAACCCCGGCTTCGCCCGCGCCCTGCGCCTGTACCAGCTCGGCCTGCGCTCGGAGGGCAACCGCGAATGGAACTTCCAGTTGCGCGGTCTCACCGACCGCCAGCTGCTGGCCGCCGCGCGCTTCGCCTGCGACCGCCGGGTGCTCGACCGCTGCGTGAACACCGCCGACCGCACCCGCGCCGAGCACGACTTCAGCCTGCGCTTCGTCACGCCCTTCCGCCCGCAGCTGGAGGCCTTCGCCGCCGAGCGCGGGCTCGACCCCGCCTGGGTCTACGGCCTCATCCGCCAGGAGTCGCGCTTCATCATGGACGCCCG
>JBIKWU010000350.1:0-3516 GCA_044356115.1 Burkholderiaceae bacterium | reverse complement strand
CTCACGTTGGCGCTGGCGGACGAAGGACCATTGGTGGTGCCGCATCGCCTCGAATCCATCAAGGTCTTGCGCGGGCCGGGCGACAACGAAGGCGAGTCCTATGGAGCGATAACGGCGGAAGCCGTGGGCCGCGTGGAGGTGACCGATCCCAACCGCCGGCGCGTTTTCGCGATGGCGGTCTCATCGACGGACGGCCGCGACCGCGGCAGGCCTTCGTCCTGGTCCGCCGAAATCGATCGCTTGGCGTGCGACTACGACGGCCATGGTGCGACGCCTCGGCTGTTCGTTCTGTGCGCCGGCAACACGCGTGACCCCGACGCCTGGAGCGCCTACCCGGACAGTCTCTCGACGAATTCAGTCCACGACCCAGGCCAGGCGTGGAATGCGCTCACCATCGGCGCCTACTCGGAGCTGACAACGATCTCCGAGGCGGACGCCCCGCAATACAGCGCGATCGCGGCTGCGGGGAGCCTGAGTCCCTACACCACCACCTCGGCGACGTGGCAGCCGGGCTGGCCCTTCAAGCCAGACATCGTGATGGAGGGTGGTAATGCTGCGGTCGAACCGATGGGCTTTGCGTGCTCGATGGACAGCCTGTCCCTGCTGACCACCGGGCATGAGCCGCACGATCGGCTGTTCACGCTCAGCTGGGCGACCAGCGCGGCGACCGCTCTGGCCGCCGGCATGGCCGCCCGGATCCAGGCCGCATACCCCACGTTCTGGCCGGAGACGGTGCGAGCGCTGATGGTGCACTCGGCGCGCTGGACGCAGCCGATGCTGGACGCCTACACGCCCAACGGCTTGCGCAACAAGGAAACGCTGCGGCAGCTCCTGCGTCACTGCGGCTATGGCGTGCCAGGCTTAGAGCGAGCGCTTTACAGCGCCCAAAACTCGCTCACGCTGATCGTGCAAGACGAACTCCAGCCGTACCACAAGGTCGACGGCACCGTGAAGACCCGCGACATGCACCTGCACGCGTTGCCGTGGCCGACGGACATGCTGCAGGCGCTGGGCGACACTCAGGTCATCTTGCGCGTCACACTGTCCTACTTTATCGAGCCGAACCCGGGCGAGCGAGGCGGCATCGACAAGTACGCGTACCAGTCTCACGCGCTGCGTTTCGCGGTACGCCGACCACTGGAAACCGAGGCCGCGTTTCGTGGCCGCATCAATGCCCAGGCGTCGGCGGAGGAACAAGGTCTGCCCGCCGCCGGCGGTGCGGACGCGGGCTGGACCATCGGCGAGCGGTTGCGTAGGCGTGGTTCGCTGCTCAGCGACAGCTGGAGCGGGACGGCCGCGCAGCTGGCCAACCGCGGGCAGCTGGCGATCTTTCCGGCGATGGGATGGTGGCGCAACCGGCAGGTCCATGGTCGCTTCGAACGTGCGGCCAGGTACAGCCTCGTTGTCTCCATCGAGGCCCCTGCAGCCGAGCAGGACCTGTACGCGAGCGTCGCCCAGCAGATCGGAGTGCCTGTGGCGATCGCTGTGTAATCAGGTCGACTTATGTCGCTCCAGGTTCGATCGCGGCGATCGTCTCGACGAGTCGAACGGCGTCACAGACATCGGTAAGGCCTGCGGCTCAATGACCGGTTGCTGGTTGGGAGCGTGCAGTCAGCCGCCGAGACCGACCGTCAGCAACCGCTGCGTAACGGTCCGCTACGCAAACAGCCTGGGCACGGCTGCCGGGATCGAACACCTGCAGCTCTCTGAAACCTATCGCCCACCTCTCTGCTTGTTTGCCGACAGCCGCTCCGCGATCCAGGCGGTGACCTCTGATTCCAGCCAGCCTACCCGTCTCGCGCTGATCCGTATCGGCGCCGGGAAGGTACCGGTGCGCATGTAGGCATAGATCAGGCTGCGCGAGATGCCGGTGCGCTCCACGACCTGCCGGCAGCGCAGGAAGGTCGGGGGTTGAGTGCTGACGCTCGCCGTCCTGGGGACGGGGCGGTTTCGCAGTTCTTCACGCAGTCTGCCCGCCGCCTCCTCGGCGGTGCTGCCCGGGTCGAGTGCGAGTTGGGAGATCGGATCCCTGGGCTCGCTGCGGCCGCCTGAGACGCGGCGCGACCGCCACGCGCTGATCGCAGGGTGGGGGCGAGCAGGGCGGGTTTGAGCCGGTGTGCTCTGCTTGTTCTGCATGGGTGAATCTCCGCTGAACCGACCGAGGGGCACTCGTGCTGCTGATGGTCGCTGTTCATCCAAACGGATTTCATCGGGCTGCTGTCAGCACTCCTGACACGCCTCGCGTTTGCTTGCTTCGCCCGATGGCCGAACCGTCCTGTGGACAAGTCGAATCAGCGCTTTTCGCTCCCGGCCTGTCCTGCCGGCCTCGTGGTCTGGCTGCGGTTGTCCTCTCAGGCCACCATCTCGCCGACCTGAATCCTTCGCCTGGTGCGGCCGATCCTTTCCACAAAGATCTCTGACTGCCGGCCGAGCCGATCGCGTCGGCATCCGATACCCATGGGTAGTCCGCACGGTGGCGGTCGCGGCCCTGCCTAGGACTTGCCTCTGATTTTCCGGAGAGCGTTGCTTCGCTGTAGTGGCTCCTGTACCGCACTGCATCGGAGTGGACATGGGGATCAAGCACTGCGCCGAGCTTCAGGCCTGGGAGATCGGGATCGTCAAGCGCCTGGTTGCCGAGCGCGCGCGGCATCTCGACGCGCCGTTTGCCGAAGACTATGACGACCTCCTGCAGGAGTGCCTGCTGCAATGGGTCTCCGTGCGTCAGCGCTGGTCGGTCGAGGCCGTCGCCGACCGCAAACGGCTGCTCACCAACGTCGTTCGCAACCGCCTCAACGATCTTGCCCGACAGGCGACGGCTGGCAAGCGCTTCGGGGGCCAGGTGTGCCTTTCTCTGGATGCGCCCCTCGGCGATGGCGAGGACGCGGACACCCTGGGCGAGACCCTCACGGCCGAGGATTGCGACCTGCCGGCTCTTGGCGAGCGGTTCGAGTCGGTGGAGTGGCGCCTGGATCTCGTGCGTGCGCTTGCCGAACTCAACCCCTGGCAGCAACGCATCTGCGAACTGATCGCGCAGGGCGATCTCTCCATGCACGAGATAGCCGCGAGTCTCGGGATCCCGCGCTCGACCGTCTACTACCACCTCCAGGTGATCCGCGAGCAGCTGGCGGTTTTCGGTCTTGCGGACTACCTGCGCTGACGAGCTGACATTGCACGGCGCCAATCCGTTTAGGTGTCCAGACACCTTGAGCAAAGCGCCCGCCATGATCTGCTTCACCATCACGAGCACCAAGGGAGGGGTGGGCAAGACCACCCTCACCGCGAACCTCGGTGCGCTGCTTGCCGATCTCGGGCTGCGCGTGCTGCTCATCGACGCCGATGTGCAGCCCTCGCTGTCGAAGTACTTCCCGCTGCTGACCGAGCAGCCCGCAGCTGGTCTCACCGAGCTGGTGGTGCGTGGCGAACTGATGTCTGCATGCATCAGCCGCACCGCAATTCCGCGGCTCGACATCGTCATCTCCGACGACCCCGAGGGCAGTCTGCCCAACTGGCTGCTCA
>JBIKWU010000348.1:0-3546 GCA_044356115.1 Burkholderiaceae bacterium | reverse complement strand
GGCGCTCGGTGGTCTTGGGCGGGCTGCAGCCGTCATCCGGACATGGCAGGTTCACCTTGCGGCTGTTGGTGCTGCCCTGCGTGTCCGGCGTGAGTGCCAGCGCGCCGCCCGGTGCGATGTGATTGCTGCTCAGATGTCGATGCGGTACACCCGGCTGGCCGTGCCGCTGAACAGCGCGGTCTTTTCCTCGGCGGATGCGCCTGCCGCCAGCCGCTTGAAGGCATTCCAGAGCGTGGCGTAGCCGGTGGACATCTTGTCCACCGGGAAGTTGCTCTCGAACAGGCAGCGCTGCGCGCCGAAGCGTTCGATGGTGGTGTCGATCCAGGGCCGCCAGGCATCGGCGATCTGCTGCGAGCTGGGTGGCGTGGCCCCGGCGTGGTGATCGAACATGCCGATGCGCATGCCCAGGCCACCGAGCTTGACCGTGACATTCGGGCAGCGGGCGAGCTCGGTCATGCCGCGCTTCCAGTCGGCGAACACCGCGTCATGCCGGCCCGCGAAGGGGCCCACGCCGAGCGGCCCGCCCACATGGTTGAGGATGATCGAGGTGTCCGGGAAGGCGCGCGCCAGATCGGTGACCTCGCCGAGCTGGGTGTGGAACTGCCAGGCTTCGAAGGACAGGCCCAGCGGCGCCAGTTGCGCGAAGCCCTGGCGGAAGGCCGGCAGCGCGTACAGGCCCTGGGGCGGGCTGGTGTGGCTGTTGTGGATGAGCGGGGTGTCGATCCAGCCGCCGGCGTGGCGGATGCCGCGAAAGCGGCCGTTGCCGGCCTGGATGTGCGCCTCGAGCGGCCCGCGCGCGGCCGCGCCGAGCAGCAGGTCCACGTGACTGACGATGGCCGCGCAGGCCAGCGTGGGGCCGTACACGCCGCTGGCGCCCATGGCGGCCACGCCGTTGGCGAACTCGGTTTCGCCGAGCGGGCGCAGGGCCTCGGGGCCGCCGGCGCGATAGAAGGCGCGGCAGTCGACGAACACCGTGGCCACCACCCGGTGGCCGCTGCCGGTGTCGGCGAGCAGTTCCTCGAGCATGTAGCGGTGCTTTGGCCGGTCCCAGAGATGATGATGGGCATCGACGATGGGCAGGTCGGGCTCGAGGATGGGTTCGGCCGGCTGGCGCGCCAGCCAGGCAGCGTCGGGCACGCCGCCGGTGCCGATCGCCTTGGGGTCCTTGGGTTGCGTCATGGGGTATCTCCTGGGGCGCGCGCCACGGGACGGCGCGCCGGTGCCGGCCCACTGTAGCGGCAGCCGACGGGCAGGTGCGCACGGCTCGACACGGCCCCGGTCCGAAAGTTCGCCGCCCACCGCGCCGGCCTTCCTATAATCGGTCGATGAGCACCCATCACGATCCCGTCGGCCTGGGCAGCCTCGTCACCGAGGTCTCGCGCAGCTTCAAGGTCCCCATCACCACCGCCAACCTGCCGGTCTACCGCGCCTCCTCGGTGTTCTTCGACACCCTCGAGGACGCCTGGTCCACCGGCGCGCGCGCGGTGGCCGGCGAGCGCCACGCCAGCACCTACGCCACCGCCGGCACGCCCACCACCTTCGCGCTCATGGACGCGCTCGCGGCCATCGAGGGCCAGGGCCATGCCTGCCGCGCTGCGCTCATGCCCTCGGGCCTCACCGCCATCGCCGCGGCGCTGCTCGCGGTGCTCAAGACCGGCGATCACGTGCTCATGCCCGACTCGGTCTACGGTCCGGCCCGCACCCTGGCTAGCACCCTGCTCGCGCGCATGGGCGTGAGCACCACCTTCTACGACCCGGCGCTGGGTGCCGACGCGCTCGCCGCGCTCATGCAGCCCACCACCCGCGTGCTCTACCTCGAGAGCCCGGGCAGCTACACCTTCGAGCTCCAGGACGTGCCGGCGCTGTGCGCCCTGGCCCGGGCCCGCGGCGTGGTCACCATGATCGACAACGCCTGGGCCTCGCCGATGTTCGCGCGGCCCTTCGACTGGGGCGTCGACATGTCGCTGCTGCCGCTCACCAAGTACTGGAGCGGGCATGCCGATGTGCTGATGGGCGCGGTGGTCGCGCGGGAGGCGCTCTGGCCGGCGCTGCATGGCGCGGTGCGCCAGATGGGCCTTTGCGTGGGCGGCGACGATGCCTTCCTCATCCTGCGCGGCCTGCGTACCGCGGCGGTGCGCATGCGCCATCACCAGCAGTCGGCGCTCGCCGTGGCGCAGTGGCTGCAGACCCGGCCCGAGGTGGCGCGGGTGCTGCACCCGGCGCTGCCCTCGCATCCCGGCCATGCCCTGTGGCGGCGCGACTTCTCCGGCTCGAGCGGGCTCTTCTCCTTCGAGCTGCGCCCCGGCATGGCCGACACGCCGGCCGCGCTCGCCGCGCTGGTGGAGCGCCGCCGCTTCTATCGCATCGGCTACTCCTGGGGCGGCTACGAGAGCCTCATCATGCCGGCGCGGCTCAATGGCGTGCGCAGCGTGCAGCCCTGGAACGGCGGGCCGCTGATCCGGCTGCATGTCGGCCTCGAAGACACGCAGGACCTCATCGACGACCTCGACGCCGGCCTGGCCGCCATGCGCGCGGCCGCCTGACCGGGCCGAAGCTGCCCGATCGGCCCCGGCCCATTCCCACCCCACACCCAGGAGACCCCCATGGACATGAAAGGCAAGTGCGCCATCGTCACCGGCTCGTCGGCCGGCGTTGGCGAGGCCACCGCGCTGCTGCTCGCGCAGCGTGGCGCGTCGGTGCTCATCAACTGCACCCGCAGCGTCGAGGCCGCCGAATCGGTCGCCGCGCGCTGCCGCGCTGCCGGGGGTGATGCCTTCGTGGTCAGCGCCAATGTGGCCGACGATGCCGACTGCCGCCGCATGGCCGATGCCGCCATGGCGCGCTGGGGCCGCATCGATTACCTGGTGAACAACGCCGGTACCACCAAGTTCGTGGCCGCCAACCGGCTCGACGGCCTCTCGGCGCAGGACTTCCACGACATCTATGCGGTGAACACCATCGGCGTGTTCCAGATGGTGCGCGCCTGCGAGAGCGCGCTGCGCGCCAGCGGCGGCGCGGTGGTCAACGTGTCGTCCATCGCCGGCCAGGAAGGCCAGGGCTCGTGCATCGCCTACGCGGCCTCCAAGGGCGCGCTCAACACGCTCACCGTGTCGCTGGCGCGGGTGCTCGGCCCGCAGGCCCGCGTCAACGCGGTGCTGCCCGGCTTCATCGAGACCGGCTGGCTGCAGTCCGGCCTGGGCGATGCCTACGAGGCCAGCCGTCAGGCTTACAAGGACAGCGCCGCGCTCGGCGAGGTGCTCACCCCCCAGGACATCGCCGACAGCATCGTCTGGCTGCTCTCGGCCACCAAGGTCACCGGGCAGCTGCTGCGGGTCGATGGCGGCCGTCAGGTCGGCCGTCTGCAGGGCCGGCCGGCCCCGCGCGCCTGAGCCGCCCCGCCAGGCCCGCCATGACGCTCGACCTGCACGGCCTGCCGCTCACCGCGCCCTCGGCCGCGGCGGCCGCGGCCTTCAACGAGACCTGCCGCCGCTATCTCACCTATCGCGCCGACACCGTGCAGCCGCTGTTCGCCACGCTGGCGGCCGA
>JBIKWU010000105.1:0-12395 GCA_044356115.1 Burkholderiaceae bacterium | reverse complement strand
GGGCGGTAGCCATCTCGGTCCAGCATGGGCCAACCCCTCGATCCCTTAGAATGCCCTGATTATATCGACGGTCCCGCCATGAAAGCGTCACGCTTCCACATCGCCACCCTGAAAGAAGCCCCGGCCGACGCCGAGATCGCGAGCCACCGGCTCATGACCCGCGCCGGCATGATCCGCAAGCTGGCCGGCGGCATCTACAACTACATGCCCATGGGGCTGCGCGTGATCCGCCGGATCGAGGCGATCATCCGCGAGGAGATGAACCGCGCCGGCGCCATCGAGCTGCTCATGCCGGTGGTGCAGCCCGCCGAGCTCTGGATGGAGTCGGGCCGCTGGGAACAGTACGGGCCCGAGCTGCTGCGGGTGAAGGACCGCCACCAGCGCGACTTCATCATCCAGCCCACCTCGGAGGAGGTGATCACCGACATCGCGCGGCACGAGATCCGCAGCTACCGGCAGATGCCCAAGAACTTCTATCACATCCAGACCAAGTTCCGCGATGAGCGCAGGCCGCGCTTCGGCGTGATGCGTGGCCGCGAGTTCACCATGAAGGACGCCTATTCCTTCGACCGCAGCCGTGAGGCCGCCCTGGCCAGCTACCAGGTGATGTTCGACGCCTACACCCGGGTCTTCGAGCGCATGGGCCTCACCTTCCGCGCGGTGGCCGCCGACACCGGCGCCATCGGCGGCTCGGCCAGCCACGAGTTCCAGGTCATCGCCGACACCGGCGAGGACGCGATCGCCTGGTGCCCCGAGTCTGGCTATGCGGCCAACGTCGAACTGGCCGAGGCGCTGCCCCTGCTGGCCGAGCGCGCCGAACCCACCCAGCCCCTGGCCTGCACGCCCACCCCCGGGGCGGCCCGCTGCGAGGACGTTGCCGCGCTGCTCGGCCTGCCGCTGGCGCGCACCGTCAAGTCGCTGGTGCTGGCGGTCGATCCGCCGGCGGGCGCCGCCCCCGGCGCCGCGGCGCAGGTCTGCCTGCTGCTGCTGCGCGGTGACCACGAGCTCAACGAGATCAAGGCCGGCAAGCTCGCCGGCATGAAGGGCTTCCGCTTTGCCACCGAGGCCGAGATCCTCGCCCACTTCGGCTGCCCGCCGGGGTATCTGGGCCCGATCGGCACGTTGCGGCCGATGCGGGTGGTGGCCGACCGCACGGTGGCGCTGATGAGCGATTTCGTCTGCGGCGCCAACCAGGAGGGCCATCACTTCACCGGCGTCAACTGGGCGCGCGACGTGCTGCCCGGCCTGACCGCCCACGGCGTGGCACTCGAGGTGGCTGACCTGCGCAACGTCGTCGAGGGCGATCCCTCGCCCGATGGCGCCGGGCGCCTGGCGATCCAGCGCGGCATCGAGGTCGGGCATGTGTTCTACCTGGGCACCAAGTACTCCGAGGCGCTGAATGCCAGCTTCATCGACGACGACGGTCGCAGCAAGCTGATCGAGATGGGCTGTTACGGCATCGGCGTCACCCGGCTGCTGGGCGCGGCCATCGAGCAGAACCATGATGAGCGCGGCATCGTCTGGCCAAGGCCGATCGCGCCCTTCGAGGTGGTGGTGGTGCCGCTCGGGTATGGCAAGTCGGCGGCGGTGCGCGAGGCGGCCGACTCGGTCTATGCGGCGCTGCTGCAGGCCGGCGTCGATGTGCTGCTCGATGACCGCGACGAGCGCCCGGGCGTGATGTTCGCCGACTGGGAGCTCATCGGCGTGCCGCTGCGGGTCACCATCGGGGAGCGCAGCCTCAAGGAAGGGCGCATCGAACTCGTCGCCCGCCGAGGCCTGGTCACCGAGGCCATCCCCCTGGCCGGCGCCGCCGAGGCGGTGCGCGAGCGGCTGGCCGCGCTCTAGGTGCCCGTGGCCGGGCGGCGGCGCTGCGCGTTCTCCGTGGCCGGCGGGCGGGGCCTGCGCGCGGGCCGGGCGGTCGCGGTGCTGCGCGCGTGCCTCGTGCTGAGCCTCGGGCTTGGCGGCGCCGAGTCCGCCTGGGCCGGCGCCCAGCAGTACGTGCCCATGAGCGCCGCGGTGCGCAGCGCCCTGGCAGCGGCGGTGACGGTCGATCGCTCGCCCCCCGAGCCGCAGTTCGCCAGCCTCAACGAGAAGGTCGAGTGGCTGGCCAGCATGTCGCAGCGCCTGCCGCGCCGCTGGAAGCCCGACTTCCAGACTCGCATGGAGTTTCTCAAGACGGTGCGCTACGAGGCGGCCCGCGCCGGCCTCGATCCGCAACTGGTGCTGGCGCTGATCGAGGTCGAGAGCTACTTCCGCCGCTACGCGGTCTCGCATGCCGGCGCACGCGGTTACATGCAGGTGATGCCCTTCTGGACCACCCTGATCGGCGATGGCGATGCCTCGAAGCTCTTCGACATGCGCACCAACCTGCGCTACGGCTGCAGCATCCTGCGCCACTACATCGACCTCGAAGGCGGCAACCTCTTCCTGGCGCTGGGGCGCTACAACGGCAGCCGCGGCCGCCCGGAGTACCCCGACGCGGTGATGAAGGCCTGGCGCAAGTGGGAGTTCAAGCCTCCGGCGCCGGCTTCTGCGGCACCACCGCCATCGTGATCCGCGAGGTGCACACCGGCCGGCCGGCCTCGTCGGCGATCTCGATCTGCCAGACCTGGGTGCTGCGTCCCACGTGCACCGGGCGGCAGTGGCCGTGCACCCACCCCGATCGCACCGCGCGCAGGTGGTTGGCGTTGATGTCCAGGCCTACCGCCGTCCAGCCTTCCTCCAGGCACAGCCAGGCGGCAACGCTGCCCAGGGTCTCGGCCAGGGTGACCGAGGCGCCGCCATGCAGGATGCCGGCGGGTTGCACGGTGCGCCGGTCGACCGGCATGCGCGCGCTCAGGGTGTTCTGACCGACCTCGGTGATCTCGATGCCGAGCAGGCCGACCACGGTGTTCTCGTGGGTGCGGTTGAGCTGCTCCGCGGTGAGGGTGCGGCGAAATCGTGGCTGGCTGGCGGACGGGGCGCTCATGGGGGTGGAAGACCTCAGGTGGCCGCGGACGCGGGCGGGGCGTCGGGCAGCAGCTTGCCCGGATTGAGCAGCCCGGCCGGGTCGAGCGCCTGCTTGAGCGAGCGCATCAGCGCGATCTCGATGGCCGGCTTGTAGTGGACGTTCTCCTCGCGCTTGAGCTGGCCCAGGCCATGCTCGGCGGAGATCGAGCCCTGGTGCCGGTCGACCGCGTCATAGACGATGCGGTTGATCAGCGGCTCGCTGGCGAGGAAGGCCTCGGGATCGACACCGGGGGCCGGTGACACGTTGTAGTGCAGGTTGCCGTCGCCGAGATGGCCGAAGACCACCATGCGCACACCCGGCGCGGCGCGCTCGATCGCGGCATTGGTCTGCGCCACGTAGTCGGCGATGGAGGAGATCGGCACGCCGATGTCGTGCTTGATGTTCTTGCCCTCCATGGCCTGGGCGAGCGGGATGTTCTCGCGCAGCGCCCAGAAGGCGCGCGACTGCGCGATCGACGACGCCACCGCCGCATCGGTGACCAGCCCGGCCTCGAGCGCCTCGGCCATCAGCGCCTCGAACAGCGACTGGGCATGGGCCTCGCCCTCGAAGTCCGAGGATTCGAGCAGCACGTAGTACGGCGAGGACTGCGCCAGCGGCCGGCGCGACTGCGGGAAGTGGCGATCGACCAGGCTCAGGCAGAACTCGCTGATCAGCTCGAAGGCGGTGAGCGAGGCGGCCAGACGCCGCTTGGCGAGGTTGAGCAGGGCCACCGCCCGCTCCACGTCCGGCACCGCCGCGAAGGCGGTGAGTTGCGCCGCCGGCAGCGGGAACAGCTTGAGCGTGGCCGCGGTGATGATGCCCAGCGTGCCCTCCGAGCCGATGAACAGGTCGCGCAGGCTGTAGCCGGTGTTGTCCTTGCGCAGCCCGCGAAGACCGCCCCAGATCTCGCCCGAGGCGGTGACTACCTCGAGGCCCAGGCAGAGGTCGCGGGCATTGCCGTAGCGCAGCACCTGCACGCCGCCCGCGTTGGTGGCGAGGTTGCCGCCGATGGTGCACGAGCCTTCGGCGGCGAGCGACAGCGGGAACAGCCGACCGGCCTCGCGGGCGGCGCGCTGCACCTCGGCCAGCACGCAGCCGGCCTCGACGGTGATGGTGTCGTTGCCGGTGTCGATGGCGCGGATGGCGTTCATGCGCGCCAGCGAGAGCACCAGCGCCCGCCCGGAGTCATCGGGCGTGCCGCCGCCCACGAGCCCGGTGTTGCCGCCCTGCGGCACGATCGGGATGCCGGCCTGGGCGCAGTGGCGCACGAGCGCCGCGACCGCCGCGGTGCTGCGCGGCTGGGCCACCGCGAGGGCGCGGCCGTGGTAGCGCTTGCGCCAGTCGGTGACGAAGGCGGCGGCGCTCTGCTCGTCGTGGATGATGCCGGCGTCGGTCGGCCAGGCGGTGGCGGGCAGTCGGCTGTTCAATCTTGCCTCCAGGGATTGGGGCGGCGCGGCTCAGCGCGGATCGCGGAACCGGGCGCCAGCCGCATTGGCCATGTGGACCACGGCGCGCTCGACCTCGAGTGCGCTCAGGCCCGGGTCTCCGCCCTTGGGCGGCATCTGGCGGATGCCGCGAATGGCGGTGCGCACGAGCGATTTCTGGCCTTCGGCAATCAGCGGCTTCCAGGCGGCCGCGTCACCCAGGCGCGGCGCCTTGAGCGCGCCGCTGTCGTGACAGGCGGCGCAGACCTGCCGGTAGACCTGCTCGCCGCTGCGCTCGTTGCGAGGCGCCGCAGGGCTGCCCGTGCCCGCTGCGGCCGGACCGGCGCCTGCGGAGGGCGCCGCGGGTGCGCCCGTTGCGGGCTGGGCGAGCACGGTCCCGGCGCCAGCGACCAGCGCCCACGACAGGCCCAGGCCGGCGGCGAGCCGACGCACGATGCGCTCGCGCATGGCGGCCGCTAGCGCATGCCGGGCAGCATGCCCTTCATGCCCCGCATCATCTTGGCCAGCCCGCCCTTCTGCATCTTCTTCATCATGGACTGCATCTGGTCGAACTGGGACAGCAGCCGGTTGACCTCCTGCACCTGCACGCCCGCGCCGGTGGCGATGCGCCGCTTGCGGCTCGCCTTGATGATCTCGGGCCGCGCCCGTTCGGCCGGGGTCATGGCGTGGATGATGCCCTGCATGCGCTTCATGTCGCGCTCGGCCCGGGTGAGGTCGGTCTGCCCCGCGGCCGCCTGCATCTGAGCCGGGAGCTTGTCGAGCAGGGACGACAGCCCGCCCATCTTCTTCATCTGCGAGATCTGGGTGAGGAAGTCGTTGAGATCGAAGCGATTGCCGGACTTGAGCTTGGCGGCGAGTTCCTGCGCGGCGCCCTGGTCGACCGCCTTCTGCGCCTCCTCGACCAGCGACAGGATGTCGCCCATGCCGAGGATGCGGTTGGCCATGCGCTCGGGGTGGAATCCCTCGAGGCCGGCGAGCTTCTCGCCGGTGCCCACGAACTTGATCGGCTTGCCGGTGACCGCCTTCACCGACAGCGCCGCGCCGCCGCGGGAGTCGCCGTCGAGCTTGGTGAGCACGATGCCGGTGAGCGGCAGCGCCTCGCCGAAGGCGCGCGCGGTGTTGACCGCGTCCTGACCCTGCATGGCGTCGACGACGAACAGGGTCTCGACCGGCGACAGCGCCTGGTGCAGTTCGCGGATCTCGGCCATGAGCCGTTCGTCGATCGCGAGGCGTCCGGCGGTGTCGACCAGCAGCACGTCGTGGTAATGCGTGCGGCCCCACTGCAGTGCCGCGCGCGCGATGTCCACCGGTTTCTGGTCAGGGGTGGAGGCGAAGAAGTCGGCCCCGGCCTGCTCGGTGACCAGCCGCAACTGCTCGATGGCCGCCGGGCGATAGACGTCGCAGGAGACCGTGAGCACCTTCTTGCGGCGCGTCTCGCGCAGCCAGCGGGCGAGCTTGCCCACGGTGGTGGTCTTGCCGGCACCCTGCAGGCCGGCCATGAGGATGATGGCCGGTGGCGTGGTGGCGAGGTCGAGTTCGGCCGACTCGCCACCCATGAGCCCGGTGAGTTCGCGATGCACCACACCGACCAGCGCCTGCCCCGGGGTCAGGCTGGCCAGAACCTCCTGGCCGAGCGCCTTCTCGCGGATGCGGGCGATGAGGTCGCGGACCACCGGCAGGGCGACGTCGGCCTCGAGCAGCGCGATGCGGATCTCGCGCAGCATGTCCTGGGTGTTGGCCTCGGTGAGCCGGGCCTCGCCGCGCAGGGTCTTGACGACGCGGGCGAGCCGCTGGGAGAGATTGTCGAGCATGGCCTTGGAGTAAACTGACCCGCTTCCCACCGACGCGGACCCGATGTCGATTCTACTGGTTATCGCCAGCCTGCTCACCGCGGCGCTCTACCTGCCCGCGTGGCTCTCGGCGCTGCGCGGGGCGCGGGGCGCGGGACAGGCTGTCGGGGGCGCCGATCCGGCCGGGGCGGGGGCGCCCCGCGCGGTGTCCGAGCCCGCGCCCTGGCTGCTCGGAGCGGGGCTGCTCACGCACGCCTACGCGCTGGGGCTGGCGGTCTATACCGATGAAGGGCTGCGCTTCGGCTTCGCTCAGGTGCTCTCGGGCAGCCTGCTGCTGGGCGTGGCCGTGCTCTGGCTCGAGGGCCTGTCGGTGCGGGTGCAGGCCTTGCGCATCCCGCTGCTGCCGGCCGCGGCCCTGGCCTGCGCCCTGCCGCTCGCCTTCCCCGGTGCCCGGCTCGCGCAGGAGAGCGTGAGGCCGCTGTTCATGCCACACCTGCTCGCAGGTACCCTGGCCTACGGGGTGCTCACCCTGGCTGCGGTGCACGCTGCCCTGATGGCCGCCGCCGAGCGTTCGCTGCACGCGGGCGCCAGCGGCCACCGTTCCGTCTTCGGACGCTGGGTCGAGGAACTGCCGCCGCTGCTGTCCCTGGAGCGCATCCTGTTCCGCATGATCACGGTCGGCTTCGTGCTGCTCTCGCTCACCGTGCTGAGCGGCATCCTGTTCTCCGAGGCCACCTTCGGGCGGCCGCTGCGCTTCGACCACAAGACGGTGTTCGCGGTCACGTCCTGGGTGCTGTTCGGGGTGCTGCTGGCGGGCCGCCAGATACGCGGCTGGCGGGGACGTACCGCGCTGCGATTCACCATGTTCGGCTTCTCGGTGCTGCTGCTCGCCTATGCCGGCAGCCGCTTCGTGCTCGAGGTGGTGCTGCAGCGCGCCTGAGCCGGACGCGCCTGCCGCCGCCATCATCCCCATGGGCAAGCTGCTCAGCTGGATCGCGATCATCGCGCTGGTCTATGCCGGCATGCGGCTGTTCGTGATCCTGCAGCGCAAGTCCCGGGCGGCGGAGGCGCGCCGCGGGGCCGCGCGCCCGGCTCCGCAGCAGGCCCGGCCGGGCACGCCCGAGCGCATGCTGCCCTGCGATCATTGCGGCGTCCACGCGCCCGCCTCCGACATGATCCGCGCCGAGGGCCGCCACTTCTGCAGCCCGGAGCACCGTGATGCCTTCCGCGGCTGAGCCGCTGCGCGCGAGGGGGCCTGCGCCGGCCTCGGGCGCCTTGGCCGGGCTGTGGCCGGCGGTGGGCGAAACCCACCGCACCTCGCTGCGCTTTCTCGCCCTGGCGCGACTGGTGGTCGTGGCGCTGCTGCTCACCTTCGTGCTGGTCACCGATGGCGATCGCGGCAACGCCCTCATCGCCGAGCGCGATCACTTCCTCGCGGTCGGCGTGGCGTATTTCGGCGCCGCGGTCGCCTTCCTGGTGGCCATGCCGCGGCTGCGGCGCTGGTTCCACGCGCAACTCTCGCTGCACCTGGCGGTCGATCTCCTGATGCTCACCCTGCTGATGAACTTCGCCGGCGGCGTGCGCAGCGGTTTCGGCGTGCTCCTGGTGAGCGCGGTCATCGGCACAGCGGTGCTCAGTGTGCCCCGGCTGGCGGTGTTCCATGCCGCGCTCGCCTCGCTGCTGCTGCTGGGCGAGCAGGCGCTGCGCTCGCTGAACGAGCCGGTGTTCGACAGCGCGCCCCTGGTCCAGGCCGGGCTGATCGGGCTGGCCGGCATCGCGCTGTCGGCCATGGTCAGCCTGCTCGGCGCCCGACTCGCCGCCCAGGAGGCCCTCGCGCGGCGCCGCGGCGCCGATCTCCGGTCGCAGGTGGCGATCAACCGGCTGGTGATCGCCGAGATCTCCCAGGGGGTGATCGTGCTCGATGCCGATGGCCGGGTGCGCACCATGAACCCCACCGCGCGGCAGATGGTCGACGGCGCCCAGGCGCCCGACGCGCTGGAGCGGCTCGCGCAGGCCCGCCTCGCGCCCGACGGCAAGCGCGAGGTCGAGATCGGCGCGCCGGGCGCCGATCACCGGGTGCGTGTGCGGCACCTGCTGCCCGACTCCGACGAGCGATCAGGCGCCAGCGTGCTGCTCGTGGAAGACCTGCATGAGGTGCAGGAGCGCGCCCGCCAGCTCAAGCTGGCCGCCATGGGTCGGCTGTCGGCGTCGATCGCCCATGAGATCCGCAACCCGCTGGCGGCGATCCGCCATGCCAATGGTCTGCTGGCCGAGCGGCTGAGCGACCCGCTCGGCCAGCGTCTGGCCCGCATGGTCGAGGACAACTCGGTACGCATCGACCGCATCGTCGAGGACGTGCTGGCCATCGCGCGCCGCGGTCGCGGCCCGGTGACCGATTCGGTGGCCCCCGGCGCCTTCCTGCCGTCCCTGCTGGCCGAGCTCGAGGCTGGCGGGCAGGTGCCGGCGGGTCGCGTGGCGCTGGAGATCACCGCCGAGGACCCGATCCGTTTCGACCCGAGCCAGTTGCGCCAGGTGCTGGTGAACCTGCTCGTCAATGCCGTGCGCTATGCATCCTCCGAGCCGGGCGCCATCGCGCTGATCTGGCAGCGCGGAGCCGACCATCGACTAGAATTGTGCGTCTCGGACGACGGTCCGGGGCTGTCCGATGACATGCTGCAGCACGCGTTCGAACCCTTCTTCACCTCCGAGGCCCGCGGCAGCGGCCTGGGGCTCTACCTCGTCCGCGAGTTCTGCGAGGGCAACGCCGCCTCGGTGCGCTTCGAGCGTCGCGAGCGCGAGGCGCCGCGCGGCAGCGTGTTCGTGATCCGGCCCACGTCATGAGCGCCGATGCCCTTGGCGCGCGCAGCGCCCGCTCGCCTCGCGTGCTGGTGGTCGATGACGAGGCCGACCTGCGCGAGCTGCTCGAGATCACCCTGGTCGGCATGGGGCTGGACGTCGACTGCGCCGCCTCGCTCGCCGAAGCCCGGGCGCTGCTTGGCCGGCGAGAATTCTCCCTGTGCCTGACCGACATGCGACTGCCCGACGGCGAGGGCATCGACCTGCTGCGCACCATCGCCAGCGCACATCCCGGCGTGCCGGTCGCCGTGATCACCGCCTACGGCAGCGCCGACAATGCGGTGGCCGCCCTCAAGGCCGGTGCCTTCGACTATCTCGCCAAGCCGGTGGCCCTCGATGCCCTGCGCACGCTGGTGCGCGGCGCGCTGCAGGCGGGAGGCCCACCCGTGCCGCCCGCTCCTCACGCGCCGGCCCGAACCGATCCCCTGGCGGCGCTGATCGGCGATTCGCCCGCCATGGCCGCGGTGCGCGCCCAGGTGCTGCGGCTTTCGCGCAGCATGGCGCCGGTGGCCATCGGCGGCGAATCGGGCTCCGGCAAGGAGCTCGCCGCCCGGCTCATCCACCAGACCGGCGCCCGCGCGGATCATCCCTTCGTGGCGGTCAATTGCGGTGCCATTCCCGAGGCCCTGATGGAGTCCGAGTTCTTCGGCCATCGCAAGGGCGCGTTCACGGGCGCCGATCAGGAGCGCGAGGGCTTCTTCCAGGCGGCCGATGGCGGCACGCTGTTCCTCGATGAAGTGGCCGACCTGCCGCTGGCCATGCAGGTGAAGCTGCTGCGCGCCATCCAGGAGAAGCGGGTCCGCAAGGTGGGCGCCAATGCCGAGGACCCGGTCGATGTGCGGATCATCAGCGCCACTCACCAGGACCTCGCCCAGTGCGTGGTGGCCGGCCGCTTCCGCCAGGATCTGTTCTACCGGCTCAATGTCATCGAGCTGCGGGTTCCGCCCTTGCGCGAGCGTCCCGAGGACATCCCCGCGCTCGCCCATGCCATGCTTTCCCGGTTGAGCGAACGTGCCGGCATCCGGCCGGTGCCCCGGCTTGCCTCGGTCACCGAGCGCTACCTGCAGTCCTATGCCTTCCCCGGCAACGTGCGCGAGCTCGAGAACCTTCTTGAGCGGGCGCTGGCCTTCGCGAGCGGTGACCTCATCCGGGTCGAGGACCTCGGCTTGCGGCCCGCGGTGCTCGAGGCCGAACTCGGCACCGCGCTCGCCGCGGGCGAGGCGCAGACCGCCGGAGCCGGGCCCGACGCGGACCGCAGCCCGATGCCCGCCGGCTTCGTGCTCGACGAGCATGGCGTGCCCGACTCCCTGACCCACTATCTCGATCAGGTCGAACGTGACGCCATCCTGCGGGCGCTGGAACAGACCGGCCAGAATCGCACCGCCGCAGCCCGGCGGCTGGGCATCACCTTTCGCGCGCTGCGCTACCGGATGCAGCGGCTCGGCATCCAGTGAGCAGCCGGCCGGTCCCGGCGCGCGCCGCACGGCGGGCCGAGTCAGCCGGCGGCTGGCTGCCGGGCGCTCGGGTGGTGCTCTCGCCGCATCATGACGATCGGCCCGATCCGGCGGCCGTCGACCTGCTGGTGATCCACCACATCAGCCTGCCTCCGGGGCACTTCCACGGCGATGCGATCGAGCGGCTGTTCACCGGCACGCTCGACCCGAGCGCCCACCCCTACTTCGCCGCGATCGCCGCCTTGCGCGTGTCGGCGCATTTCCTCATTCGCCGTCGTGGCGAACTGGTGCAGTTCGTCGACACCCGGCGACGCGCCTGGCACGCCGGGGTCTCGCGGCTGGGGGATCGCGAGCGCTGCAATGATTTCTCGGTCGGGGTCGAACTCGAGGGCGATGGCGAGCATCCCTTCACCGCGCTCCAGTATCGGCGCCTGGCCAGCCTGACCCGCCTGTTGTGCCGGCGCCACCCCTTGCGCTGGGTGGCCGGTCACAGCGACATCGCGCCCGGGCGCAAGTCCGATCCGGGTCCGTTTTTCGACTGGTCCCGGCTGCTGAGCCAGCTAGAAGACACGGGCCTGTCCAGACCTTTCTGACCGGAAGGCCGCGCCGATGCTGGCCCTGCGGCGCGCGATGCAAGAAGGCAAAGGCCTGCCCCGGCGTCTGACCTGACGGAAGCGGTGCGGCAGTGTCCGTCGTGCGCCGCGGGCACCGCTCGAAAGCGCGTGTCAAGCCCTTCCGGGCCGCTTGCGCTGCGCTGCAACCGGCCACTAGAATTAGTGGTCATGGGACGGTCATATCCCATATCTAGTGGTGTCAGCGGCTCTGTCGTGACCGCCTCTTCGTTCTTTCAATCGCCTCGTGCCGGCGACCCGCTCGACCGGTAACCCGTCGCGGCGTCGGACGGGCGCCCACCCGGATCACCGGGCTGCGATCGCAGCCGTTCCTGATTCACACCGTCGTCGCTGGAGGAAAAACATATGCAATGGGTAGGTGAGAACGCCCCCGTTCCCGCGGTCAGTCCGCTGACCGCCTGGAGTGGCAGCGCCCCTGAAGACGCCGCGGCGCAGGCGGCCCGGTTCGCCGATTTCAAGATCATCCGGCGCAACGGGGCGGTGGTGGCGTTCGAGCCGCACAAGATCTCGGTGGCCATGACCAAGGCCTTCCTCGCGGTGAGCGGTGGTCAGGGTGCTGCCTCGGCCCGGGTTCGGGAACTGGTCGAGCAACTCACCCAGGCGGTCATCCAGGCGCTGGTGCGTGGCAAGGCAGGCGGCGCCATCTTCCACATCGAAGACATCCAGGACCACGTCGAACTCGCCCTCATGCGCTCCGGCGAGCATGAAGTGGCGCGCGCCTATGTGCTCTACCGCGAGCGCCGTGCCCAGGAGCGCGCCGCGCGCCAGCAGGCGGCCGAGCCGGTGCGCCCGGTGCTGCACGTGGTCGATGCCGGCGTGCGCCGGCCGCTGGACGAAGCCGCGCTGCGCGCCCTGGTGGCCGCGGCCTGCCAGGGGCTCGAGGCCTACACCAGCCCCGACGCCATCCTCACCGACACCATCAAGAACCTCTATGACGGCGTGCCCCTCGAGGAGGTGCACAAGTCGGCCATCCTGTCGGCGCGGGCCCTCATCGAGAAGGACCCCGCCTACAGCCAGGTCACGGCCCGGCTGCTGCTGCACACCGTGCGTCGCGAGGTTCTCGGCGAAGAGGTCTCGCAGGGCGAGATGGCCAGCCGCTACGCCGAGTACTTCCCGATGTTCATTCGTCGCGGCATCGAGGCCGGCCTGCTCGACGCCCAGCTCGCCAACTTCGACCTCGCCCGGCTCGGCGCCGCGCTCCGGTCCGACCGCGACCTGCAGTTCGGCTA
>JBIKWU010000346.1:0-3561 GCA_044356115.1 Burkholderiaceae bacterium | reverse complement strand
CGACGAGATCGACAAGATCTCCCGCAAGTCGGACAACCCCTCCATCACCCGCGATGTCTCCGGGGAAGGCGTGCAGCAGGCCCTGCTCAAGCTCATCGAGGGCACGGTCGCCTCGGTGCCGCCGCAGGGGGGCCGCAAGCACCCCAACCAGGACTTCGTGCAGATCGACACCACCAACATCCTGTTCATCTGCGGCGGCGCGTTCGATGGCCTCGAGAAGGTCATCCGCAACCGCTCGGAGCGCTCGGGCATCGGCTTCGGCGCCGAGGTCCGGTCGGCGGCAGAGCGGCCGGTGGGCGAGGTGCTGCGCGAGGTCGAGCCCGAAGACCTCATCAAGTTCGGTCTCATCCCTGAACTGGTCGGTCGCCTGCCGGTGGTGGCCACGCTCGATGAGCTCGATGACGCGGCGCTCGTCGAGATCCTCATCGAGCCCAAGAACGCGCTGGTCAAGCAGTACCAGAAGCTCTTCTCCATGGAGGGCGTCGAACTCGAGGTGCGTCCGGCCGCCTTGCAGGCCATCGCCCGCAAGGCGCTCAAGCGCAAGACCGGTGCGCGCGGCCTGCGCTCCATCCTCGAGCAGGTGCTGCTCGATCTCATGTATGACCTGCCCAGCCACCAGAACGTCCAGAAGGTGGTTGTCGACGAGAACGCGGTCACCGGCGACGGCCAGCCGCTGCTGATCTACGCCGAGTCTCCCAAGGTGGCAGGCGGTCACTGACCGCTTCCCTGTCAAGGCTGGCCGTGACGTCTCCTGCGCCCAGCCTTCCGCAAAGACCCGATTCCCTCCGCTTGTTCCGGCGCTTGCCCGCGCCGGCACGGCGTATGCTGCTTGAAAAGCGCGGTGCCTGCCCCAAGCTGCCCCGTGTGGATCCAACCCGGAGAACCTGATGCCTGAAACCCTGAGCGCCGCCACCCAGCTGCCTCTGCTGCCCCTGCGCGATGTGGTGGTGTTTCCCCACATGGTCATTCCGCTGTTCGTGGGGCGTCCCAAGTCCATCAAGGCGCTCGAAGCGGCCATGGAGGTGGGCAAGAGCATCATGCTCGTCGCCCAGAAGAACGCCTCCAAGGATGAACCCTCGCCCGAGGACATCTACGAGATCGGCTGCGTCTCGAACATCCTGCAGATGCTCAAGCTGCCCGACGGCACCGTGAAGGTGCTGGTCGAGGGCGCTACCCGCGCCCGCATCACCGCCATCACCGATGGCGAGTCGCACTTCAGCTGCGAGCTCGTGCCGGTCGACGTGGTGGGGGAGGGCTCGCCCGAGAACGAGGCCCTGCGCCGCGCGATCCTGGCCCAGTTCGACCAGTACGTGAAGCTGAACAAGAAGATCCCACCCGAGATCCTCGCCTCGCTGAGCGGTATCGATGATGCCGGCCGGCTCGCCGACACGGTGGCCGCGCACCTGCCGATCAAGATCGAGCAGAAGCAGGGCATCCTCGAGACCATCTCGGTCTCCGAGCGGCTCGAGAAGCTGCTCACCCAGATCGAGACCGAGCTCGACATCCTGCAGGTGGAGAAGCGCATCCGTGGCCGCGTCAAGCGCCAGATGGAGAAGAGCCAGCGCGAGTACTACCTCAACGAGCAGGTCAAGGCCATCCAGAAGGAGCTCGGCGAGGGCGAGGAGGGCGCTGACCTCGAGGAGCTCGAGAAGCGCATCAAGGCCGCGCACCTGCCCAAGGAAGCCCGCAAGAAGGCCGATGCCGAGCTCAAGAAGCTCAAGCTGATGTCGCCGATGTCGGCCGAGGCCACCGTGGTGCGCAACTACATCGACACCCTGGTGAACCTGCCCTGGCGCAAGAAGAGCAAGATCAACAATGACCTCGGCAATGCCGAGACCGTGCTCGACCAGGACCACTTCGGCCTCGAGAAGGTCAAGGAGCGCATCCTCGAGTACCTCGCGGTCCAGCAGCGGGTCGACAAGCTCAAGGCGCCCATCCTGTGCCTGGTCGGGCCCCCTGGCGTGGGCAAGACCTCGCTGGGTCAGTCGATCGCGCGTGCCACCAACCGCAAGTTCGTGCGCATGGCGCTCGGCGGCGTGCGCGACGAGGCCGAGATCCGCGGCCACCGGCGCACCTACATCGGGTCCATGCCGGGCAAGATCCTGCAGAACCTGGCCAAGGTGGGCGTGCGCAATCCGCTGTTCCTGCTCGACGAGGTCGACAAGCTCGGCATGGACTTCCGCGGCGACCCGTCCAGCGCGCTGCTCGAGGTGCTCGACCCCGAGCAGAACAGCTCGTTCACCGATCACTATGTCGAGGTGGAGTACGACCTCTCCGACGTGATGTTCGTGGCCACGGCCAACACGCTGAACATCCCGCCGGCGCTGCTCGATCGCATGGAGGTCATCCGGCTGTCGGGCTATACCGAGGACGAGAAGGTCAGCATCGCGCAACGCTACCTGCTGCCCAAGCAGATCAAGAACAACGGCCTGAAGCCCGACGAGATCAGCGTGGCCGAAGGCGCGCTGCGCGACATCATCCGCTACTACACCCGCGAGGCCGGCGTGCGTTCGCTCGAGCGCGAGGTGAGCAAGATCTGCCGCAAGGTGGTCAAGACCCTGCTGCTCAAGAAGTCCGAGAAGAAGATCGCCGTCACCGCGCGCAACCTCGACAAGTTCCTGGGCGTGCGCCGCTACACCTTCGGGGTGGCCGAGAAGGAGAACCAGGTCGGCCAGGTGACCGGCCTGGCCTGGACCGAGGTGGGGGGCGAGCTGCTCACCATCGAGGCCGTGGCCGTGCCGGGCAAGGGCACCACCACCTGCACCGGCAAGCTCGGCGACGTGATGATGGAGTCCATCAAGGCGGCCATGACCGTGGTGCGCCGGCGTGCCCAGCGCCTGGGCATCAAGGCAGACTTCCACGAGAAGCGCGACATCCACATCCACGTGCCCGAGGGCGCCACGCCCAAGGACGGCCCGAGTGCCGGCATCGCCATGACCACCGCGCTGGTGTCGGTGCTCACCGGCATCCCGGTGCGCGCTGACGTGGCCATGACCGGCGAGATCACGCTTCGCGGCGAGGTGCTGCCCATCGGCGGGCTCAAGGAGAAGCTGCTGGCGGCCCACCGTGGCGCGATCAAGACGGTGATCATCCCCGAAGAGAACGTCAAGGACCTCACCGACATCCCGGACAACGTGAAGAATCGTCTGGAGATCGTGCCGGTCAAGTGGATCGACCGGGTGTTCGAGGTGGCCCTCGAGCGCCTGCCCGAGCCGCTGCCCGACGAGGAGGCTGCCGACGCCAAGCCGGCCGCCACCGAGCCTGCGGCGGTATCGGCGGCACCGGTGGCCGGTGCGCCCGGAGACATCGTGGCGCACTGAGCGCCTGCCGTGCAGGCACTCGCGAGACCGTGCGGTCTTGCGAGTGCCGCCATGCACGATTCCGGGCGTCCGATGGATTACCCGAGTGCACCCGGATGTCGGCTTGACACCGGCTTTTGGAGCCGATTACATTCGATTGACAGCGGCACGTCGCCCGCCCGTTTCCCACCACTATCAAACATCGGCTCGCCAGGCGGCGACTCGCGCTTTCGCTCGCACTGGCGCCAAAAGAATACCCAGG
>JBIKWU010000345.1:0-3576 GCA_044356115.1 Burkholderiaceae bacterium | reverse complement strand
AGTGCGGGCCGGCTGCCGCCGACCGCGGGCCAGAGACACCAGGTCGCCATCGTGGGCGCCGGCTTGGCCGGCAGTGCCTGCGCCGCGGTGTTCGCGGGGCGCGGCTGGCAGGTCACGCTGATCGATGCCGCCTCCGCGCCGCAAGCAGGCTCCGGCCAGCCTCTGCTCGCAGACCATCTGCATCTGTCACCCGATGACAACCTCACGGCTCGACTCAGCCGCCACGCCCTGTGGCTGTCGCAAGCCTGGCGCCAGCTTGCGCCGATCGGCCGGTTCCAGATGGCAGCCGACGACCGCGCGCATGCCGACCAGCGACGCGCGCTGGCCGCGCTCGGCCCGGCGGCAGATGCCCTCGCCGTGGCCGTCACCGCGGCCGAGGCGGCCGACCTGACCGGCGTGCGCGTGTCCCGCGCCGGCTTGTGGCTGCCGACCTGCGGCATGAGCGCGCCCGCCGATCTGTGCGCGTCGTGGATCACGGGCCATGCCGCGATCACGAGAATCTCGGGCACACCGGTGCACAGCCTGTGTCGCGCGGAGGATGCATGGACGTTGTCGGACGCCGCCGGCCGGGTGCTCGCCCGCTCGCCAGTGGTCATCCTGGCCAACGCCGCCGACGCGCCGCGCCTGGCTGGCCTGGCCAGCGTCCGGCTGCAGGCGCGCCACGGCCGCGCGATCGCGGTGAGCGCCCCCGCGCTCCGGGGATTGCGCAGAGTGCTTGGCGGCGGGGCCTATGCCTGCCCGATGGGCGAGGCTACCGCGCTGGTTGGACTGACAGACCCACCCGCCCTGGTCGACCGGTTGATCGAAGCGCCCGATCCGGACGGTGATGCCGCCCGGCTGGCGGAGCCGGGCGATGCCGCCGAGGCGCCCCCGGATCTGGTCCGGCTGTCGGCCATGCTGCCCGAGCTCGGCGCTGCGCGCGGCGCCCCTCGAACCCTGCGCGTGTATGAAGGCTGGCGCCATGCCACGCCCGACCGCCTCCCGCTGATCGGCGCCCTGCCCGACGAGCCTCTCATCCGGCGCGATGCCCAGACCTTTGCGCGCAACGACCGTCTGGCGCTGCCCGCCCTGCCCGGCCTCTACATCCACGCCGCTCTCGGCGCGCGAGGCCTGCTCTGGTCGGTGCTCGGCGCCGAACTCCTGGTCGATCTCGCCGAGGGCTGCGCGCCCCCGATCGAGGCCGACCTCATCCGCGCGCTCGCACCCGAGCGATTCCTGCGCCAGGCGCTGCGGCGCGCGCGGCTTCGCTAAACTGCCACGACCGGCATCCTCCACAGGCAACGTCCATGACCACCCAGCCCATCCGCTACGACTGCAGCCGCTGCCCGGGCTACTGCTGCAGCTACCCTCGCATCGAGGTCAAGGACGCCGACCTCAAGCGCCTGGCCAAGCACTTCTCGCTCACGGTCGAGGAGGCCGGCCGAAAGTTCACCCGCTTCTACGACGACGAGGGCACGCCCGAGCGCATCCTGCGGCACCGCAAGGACACGATCTACGGATCGATCTGCCGCTTCTTCGACACCACCGAGCGTCGTTGCACCATCTACGCCGCCCGCCCGACCGTCTGCCGTCAGTACCCCAATGGCTCGCGCTGCGGTTACTACGACTTCATCCAGTTCGAGCGCAAGCACCAGGATGACCCTGACTTCATTCCCTCGGCCTGATCCGGAGCCCCTTCCATGCCTCTCGCGCACCCGCCGGTGATCGGCACGCCGCTCTCGGCCTCGGCCTTGAAGGTCATGCTGCTGGGCTGCGGCGAACTCGGCAAGGAAGTGATCATCGCCCTGCAGCGCCTGGGCGTGGAGGTGATCGGCGTCGACCGCTACCCGGATGCGCCCGGCCACCAGGTAGCCCACCGCCGTCACGTCATCGACATGACCGATCCCGCCGCGCTGCGCGCGCTGATCGAGCAGGAGCAGCCCGATCTGGTGGTCCCGGAGATCGAGGCGATCGCCACGCCCATGCTGATGACGCTCGAGCGCGACGCCGGCCTGACGGTGATTCCCACCGCCCGCGCCGCCTGGCTCACCATGAACCGCGAAGGCATCCGCCGGCTCGCCGCGGAAGACCTCGGCCTGCCCACCTCCCCTTACCGCTTCGCCAGCAGCCTCGATGAACTGCGCGTCGCCATCGACGGCGCGCCGGGCACGCCCGGCGTGGGCTATCCCTGCATCGTCAAGCCGGTGATGTCCTCATCGGGCAAGGGACAGTCGCGCGTGGACGATCCCGCCGGCATCGAGCCCGCCTGGGCCTACGCCGCCAGTGGCGGGCGGGTGGATACCGGCCGCGTGATCGTCGAAGGCTTCATTCGCTTCGAGTACGAGATCACGCTGCTCACCGTGCGGGCCCGGGAGGCCGACGGCAGCATCCGCACCCACTTCTGCGAGCCGATCGGCCATCGGCAGGTGGCGGGCGACTATGTCGAGAGCTGGCAGCCGCAGATCATGCCGCCGCTCGCCCTCGATCGGGCCCGCGAGATCGCCGCCCGCGTCACCGAGCGTCTGGGCGGCTGCGGCCTGTTCGGGGTGGAGCTCTTCGTGGCCGGCGACGAAGTCTGGTTCTCGGAGGTGAGCCCCCGCCCGCACGACACCGGCATGGTCACGATGTGCACGCAGCACCAGTCGGAGTTCGATCTCCATGCCCGCGCCATCCTGGGCCTGCCGGTGGATGTCTCCCTGCGCTCCCCCGGCGCCAGCGCCGTGATCTACGGCGGCCTCCAGGCGCGGGGCATCGCGTTCGAGGGGTTGGCCGATGCGCTCGCGCTTCCCGGTACCGACATCCGCCTGTTCGGCAAGCCCGAGTCGTTCAGCAAGCGCCGCATGGGCGTGGCGCTGGCCCGGGCAGACGACCCCGATACCGCACGCCGCATTGCGGCCACCGCCGCCAGCCGTGTCAAGCCCGTGCCGGGCCCCAAGGGTCCACGCACGCCCTGACCCGGAACCAGACGGGACAGGCCGAAAAAAAAGCCCGGTAAGAGCCGGGCTTCGGATCCTGCCCGGCATGCGCCGGGCAGTCTCGATGCATCAGAAGCGGTGACGGACGCCCAGGCCGACAGCGCTGTCGGTGGTGGCACCGGCGGTGTTCAGCTTGGTCTGGAAGTAGTTGGCGTACACGTCGGTGCGCTTCGACAGGAAGTAGTCGTAGCCGATGGCGAAGGTGTCGCGCTTGACGTCGGCGGCGCCGGTCAGCGTGGTCTTCACGTTGCCCACCGACACCAGCACGTTGCCCGGGCCGGCCTTGATGGACGCGCCGATCTGGTAGCTGTTGTCCTTCTTGGTGGTGGTCGGGGTGGTGCCCTTGATCATCTGATACTGGCCGGTGAGGCGGGCCATGCTCAGGTTGTAGGCGGCCGACAGCAGGGTGGCATCCTGCTTGGTGATCACCTCGGGGGTGCCGCCAGGGCTGTCGAAGGTCTGGTAGGCCAGGTTCAGGCTGAGCGGGCCGGTGCTGAAGTCGAGGTTGCCGCCGAAGGCCTTGTTGGCGCTCTTGTTGGTGGCGTTGTCGAATCGCTCGAGGCCGAGCGAGTACAGCAGGTAGGCGCGAACCGGACCGAACTTGCCGCCGTAGGACAGCGAG
>JBIKWU010000104.1:0-12484 GCA_044356115.1 Burkholderiaceae bacterium | reverse complement strand
CGATACCATCGCCGATGTCCTGCAGAAGCTGCCCGGCGTGCAGGCCGCGCCCAATGCCTCCGGCTCGGTCGACATCCGGATGCGCGGCATGGACCGCAGCGCCACCCAGATCCTGGTCGATGGCCAGCGGGTGAGCGGCGGGCGGGCCAGCGGACAACTGCCCTTCGATCAGTTGCCCGCCGACATGATCGAGCGCATCGAGGTGCTGCGCGCGCCCTCGGCCGAATACAGCGGTGCCACCGGCGGCACCATCAACATCGTGCTTCGCGAGTCGGCGCCCAGACCCGAGACCAGCCTGCGGCTGAGCGGCCAGCAGGCCTTCGGCGAGCAGGCGCCGCGCCTGTTCTACAGCCGCAATGCCGGCGTGCCGGGTGACAGCCGCTGGACCTACCTGGTCTCGGTGTCGGCGGGCGAACGGCTGTGGGGCAGCGACCTGCACCGCGACGTGCTCGGCGCCGACGGTACCCGCACCGGCGGCGACGACCATCTGCGCGGGCGCACCCGCGAGCTCACCGTGCTGCCGCGGCTCAACGGCCGGCTCTCGGCCACCGACAGCGTGGTGCTGCGCGCCACCCTGCTCGCGGCCGAGACCGACAGCCGCTCCGAGGGCAGCTTCGGCGGCGCGCGTGCCGACGGTTCGCCGGTCACGGGCGGCTCGCGCGAGGCCGGCGACATCCACCGCCAGCTGATGCAGTTGCGCGCCGACTGGACCCGCCGGCTGTCTGCCGCGCGCCTGGAGACCCGCGCCTCGGTCGAGCGCTCCGGCGAGCGCATCGGCCGCGAGCGTCTCGAGTGGCTCGAGACCCAGGGCGCGAGCGGCGCCGTCAATCGCAGCGCGCTCGCCTCCGACTTCGGCGATCGCCGCGCCGAGCAGGCCGCCCAGGCCGCGATCAAGCTCACCGGCACCGGCAGCGAGCATGTCTGGATGGCCGGGCTCGAATACGAGCAGCGGCGTCTGAGCATCGACAGCCACCTGCAGACCGGCGCCGCCGCACCGCTCGACCGCACGCTGTCCTCGTGGTTCAGCCGTCGCGTGCTATGGGGCCAGAACGAATGGGCGCTGCCCGGTCGCGGCACGCTCACCGCCGGCCTGCGCGCCGAGGCGCTCAGCCGCGGCACCGAGGTCGACGGCACGCGCCAGCAGGACGCGCCCGAGCAGTGGCAGCCCTCGCTGCACTGGCGCCAGCCGATGGCCCAGGGCTGGCAGGCACGTGCCAACCTCGCCCGCACCCGCAAGCTGCCGGCGCTCACCGACACCATCGACCGGGTGATCCCGGGCTGGGGCAGCAACTCGCCCTCCCGGCCCGATCTCATCGGCAACCCGGCCTTGCGGCCGGAGTCCACCCTGAGCCTGGACACCGGGCTGGAGCGCCGTCTCGAGGGTGGCGGGCAGGCGGGGATCAACGTCTTCGTGCGCAGCATCGACGACCTGATCGTGCGTCGCACCACCGAGGTGGCCGGGCGCTGGCAGCAGCGGCCCGAGAACCTGGGCAGCGCGCTCGTCTGGGGCATCGAGGCCGACCTGCGCCAGCACCTCGGGGCGATCGGCGCGCGCGGCTGGAACCTCAGCGCCAATGCCAGTCTGCTGCAGTCGCGGGTCGATGACGGCACGGGCTGGCAGGGGCGCATCCCGGGTCAGGCCCATTACCTGGCCAATGTCTCGGTGGCGCGGCCGATGCCGCGCTCGGGCGGCGGGTTCGGCGGCGTGTCGCTCTCGCTGAAGGGTGCCTCCGACCTGGGCAACGGCCCCAGCCTCAGCGGTCGGGAGCGCGCGCGGCTGGGCGTCGATGCCCACGTCGGGCAACTCGTCGCCGGCATGGGCTTCTGGCGCCTGGACGTTTTCAACCTGGGCAACACCCGCATCCGCCGCGAACGGGTCGATGCCGCCGCGGCGGGCAGCCGCTACGAGCAGTCGGCCGAGACCTGGGGCACCCGCCTGCTGCTCACCGTGGGCACCCGCTGGTAGGGCGGCGCGCTCAGCCGGGCTGCCAGGCCTTCTTCAGGCGCTTGGCGATCGACCAGCGGTGCACTTCAGACGGGCCGTCGTAGATCCGGAAGGCCCGGATGTCGCGGAAGATCTGCTGCACCGGCGTGTCCTCGGTCACGCCCAGCCCGCCCAGCACCTGCACGCAGCGGTCGGCCACCCGGTAGAGCGCCTCCGAGACCGCCACCTTGGCGATGCTCGACTCGTGCGTGCCCGGTTCGCCCTGGTCGAGCACCCAGGCGCACCAGTCGATGGTGAGCAGCGACTGCTGCAGGTCGATCTCGTTGTCGGCCAGCATGAAGCCCACGCCTTCATGGTCGATCAGCGGCTTGCCGAAGGCCTTGCGGCGGCAGGCGTAGTCGAGCGCGATGTCGTGGGCGCGCCGGGCCGCGCCCCACCAGCGCATGCAGTGGGTGAGCCGCGCCGGCGCAAGCCGGATCTGCGCGTAGCGAAAGCCCTGGTCGACCTCGCCGAGCACCTGATCGGCCGGCACGCGGACATCGTCGAGCGTGACCACCGCGTGGCCGCCGGGCATGGAGCGGTCGATGGTGCCCAGGGTGCGTTCGATGATGATGCCCGGGGTGTCCATGTCGGTGAGGAACATGGTGGCGCCATGCTCGGTGCGGGCCATGATGATCGCCACGCCCGCGCCCTCGGCGCCGGTGATCAGCCACTTGCGGCCCCGGATCACCCAGCTGTCGCCGTCCTTGCGTGCGCTGGTGGCCATCATCGACGGATCGGAGCCTGCACCCTGGTCGGGCTCGGTCATCATGAAGGCCGACCGGATCTCGCCGGCGGCCAGTGGCCGCAGCCAGCGCTCCTGCTGCGCCGGGGTCATCACCTTCTGGAAGAGATGCATGTTGCCCTCGTCGGGCGCCATGCAGTTCATGGCCACCGGGCCGAGCATGGAGTAGCCGCAGGCCCGCAGCACGGTGGCGGTCTCGCGGTGGTTCAGTCCGCAGCCCCCCCAATCCTCGCCCACCTGGGGCGCGAGCAGGCCGGCCTCGCGGGCCTTGGCCTGCAGTTCGCGGCGCAGCGCATCGCTGGGCCCGTGATGCTCGATGCGCGGATCGGCCTCGTAGGGGATCACCACCTCGCGGATGAAGCGCTCGGTACGTGCCTGCAGTTCGAGTTCGCGCGGGCTGCGGTTGAGTTCGATCATGGTCTGACCCTGATGTGACGCGTGATGAAAGGCGACGCCGGGCCGCGAGGGCGGCCGGTGGTTCAGGCGGGTTCGGGGCCCGCGTGCATCGGCAGCTCGGGCCGGGTGGACCACTCGAGCAGCGAGTTGTCGTAGAGCGCCCAGTCGGGGTGGCCGAGCATCTCGAGCACGAAGGCCGTGGTGCTGGCCGCGATGCCCCCGCCGCAGTAGGTGATCGCGCGACGGGCCTGCCACGCGCCGGCCCGGACGAGCTGCTCGCGCAGGGCCTCGTCGGGCAGCAGGCGGCCGGTGGCTGGGTCGAGCATCTCGCGCGCCGGCACGCTGCCGCTGCCGGGGATGCGGCCCGGCCTGCCGTAGTGCGTGCCGCCGCTGCCGGCGAACTGCTCGCGGCTGAGCGCGTTCAGCCGGCAGGTGCCGGCGTCATCGAGGCTGGCCAGCACCTCGGCGGCATCGGCGATGAGGCGCGGGCGGCGCCGCACGGTGTAGGTCTCGGGCTGGATGGCCGGCAACTCGGCCGTCAGCGGCAGACCCTCCGCCCGCCAGCCTTCGAGGCCGCCATCGAGCACTGACAGGCGCTCATGGCCGGCGACGTGAAGCACGTACCAGGCCCGGGTGACCGAGCCGACATAGCCGTGGCCGTAGAGCACCACCCGGTGACGGTTGCCGATGCCCAGGCCGCCGAGCAGCGCGGCGATGCGCGCGTCGCTGGGAAAGGTGTAGGGGTAGCGGCCCTGCGGATCGGAGAGATCGGTGGCCATGTTCAGGTAGCGCGCCCCGGGGATGTGGGCCTGCTGGTAGGCCGGCAGGCCGCTCTCCACGCGCGAGGCGCCCACCGGCTGCACGATCAGCTGTGCGCTGCAGTCGATGATGCGCAGATCGGGGTCGCTCAGGTGCTGGTGCAGCCACTGGGGGCTGACCAGCATCCGGTCGCGCCGCGAGGGCACGTTGACGCTCATGGCGGGGAGGGCGCCCGGGCTCAGGCCGGGGTGAACAGGGGCACCGGCGGCCCGCCCTCGGTGGGCTTGAACACCACCCGGACCCGATCACCGATGCGCAGCGCGTCGAGGTCGCAGTCGGCGAAGTTGGTGAGCATGGTCACGCCCTCGTCGAGGGTGACGTAGCCGATCGCGAAGGCGATGGGGCCGGCGCGACGGGTGACGCTCACGGTGTAGATGGTGCCGGTGCCGGCGGCCGCCTTCCACTCGGTGCGGTCGCTGCCGCAGTGCGGGCAGAGCGGGCGCGGATACCAGTGATGCTCGCCGCAGTCGGCGCACCGCTTGATGAGCAGCCGGCCTTCGGCGGCTGCCTGCCAGAACGGCTCGCTGTCGGGGTAGAGAACCGGGGCGCTGAGCTTGCGATCCTGATAAGGGGTGGGCATGGTGTTCACTCCCGTTCCATGATGAGGGTGCCGCTGCCGTGGCGGTTGCCGAGCAGGCCGCCGGTGCCGTGCGCGAGGGCGAGCTGGCAGTTGGGCACCTGCACCTTGGGGTGAGCCTCGCCGCGCAGCTGGCGCACCGCCTCGATCACCTTGGTGATGCCGCCACGATTGGCCGGGTGGTTGTTGCACAGCCCGCCACCGTCGGTATTGAAGGGCAGCTTGCCCACGCCGGAGATGAGATTGCCATCGGCCACGAAGCGCCCGCCCTGGCCCTTGGCGCAGAAGCCGAGGTCCTCGAGCTGAACCAGCACGGTGATGGTGAAGCTGTCGTAGATGGAGGCGTACTGGATATCGGCCGGCTTGACGCCGGCCTCGGCGAAGGCGATGGCGCCGGAGCGCACCGCGCCTGAATAGGTGAGGTCGACCTTGCCGCCATCCTGGCCCTTGATGGACTCGCCGGCGCCGATGATCTTCACCAGCGGGCGCTTGAGCGAGCGCGCGATCTCGGGCTTGACGATCACCAGCGCGCCACCGCCGTCGCTCACCACGCAGCAGTCCATGCGGTGCAGGGGGTCGGAGATCACCGGCGAGTTGAGCACGTCTTCCACCGTGACCACGTCGCGCAGCATGGCGTGGGGATTGTGCTGGGCGTGGTGGGAGGCGGCCACCTTGATCCAGGCGAGCTGCTCGCTGGTGGTGCCGTACTCGTGCATGTGGCGGGCGGCCACCATGGCGTAGCTGTTGACCGTGACCTGGTAGTACGGCGCCTCGAAGGGCGCGTCGGGCACGTTGGGCAGGATGACCCGCGGCAGGGTGCCGCTGTGCGATTCGCTGCGCGGCCGGCCGGCGAGTGTGACCAGTGCGACATCGCACTTGCCGGCGGCGATGGCCTGCGCGGCGTGCGAGACATGCAGCAGGTAGGAGGATCCGCCGACGTCGGTGGAGTCGACGTGACGGACCTTCAGCCCGAGGTAGTCGACCATGCTCAGGCCGCCCATGCCGGGGGCGTCGCCGGCGCAGAAGTAGCCGTCGACATCGCGCAGGCTCAGGCCCGCGTCCAGCAGCGCACCGCGCGCGGATTCGGCGTGCAGCTGCGCCACCGTCTTGTTCTCGGCCTTGCGGGTGGGGTGCTCGAAGGCACCGGCGATATAGGCCTTGGCCCGGATGCTCATGCTGGGGGGTCTCCTGGGTTGACCGGCGTGCGCCGCCGGCAGCGCCACCGCGGGCTGCGCGGTCACGCCGGTGAAACTGGCCGGACGATGCTATCACCGGCCAGGGGAGGGCCGGTTTCAGGGATGGCAACCCCGCGCGGGCGCTGCGATGCCGCGGTGTCGAAAGCCGCGGCGAGGCGCGGCGTCGGTCTCGAAAGCCGGGCCCTCAGCCCGCCCGGCCAATGATCTGGGCGGTGTCGATGAGTTCCTCGAGCAGGGCCATCGAGGCGGCGCCGGGCACCGAGAAGGGATCGAGCTGCGGCCGCTCGGAGTATTTCAGCAGCACCGAGGGGTTGATCTTCTCGAGCCGCACGTGACCCATGGTCCAGCCGGCGAAGCGGCGCTGCGCTACCTCCTGGTAGTGGAGCAGCATGACCTGCTGGTGACGGGGGTCGCGGGCGATCAGGTTGTAGAGCTCGTTGACCGCGGCGCGCCCGCCTTCGAGGGCCTGCATGAACACGTCGCCGCCCTGGCAGAGCACGCCGGTGATGCCGAGTCGCGGATTGCGCGCGCGTGACTGCTGCAGGATGGAGTCGGTGATCTCGCCGCTCGCCCCGTGGGCAACCCGGCTGGCATAGAGAAGGTTCACGAGCATGGCCGGCGGTCCTCAGGCGTGGGTGCGGTTCATCAGCGCCAGGAATTCGCGGCGCAGGTTCGGATCCTTGAGAAAG
The DNA here is from genome assembly GCA_044356115.1 of Burkholderiaceae bacterium. Lineage (GTDB taxonomy): Bacteria > Pseudomonadota > Gammaproteobacteria > Burkholderiales > Burkholderiaceae_E > Quisquiliibacterium. The sequence goes on along the minus strand of JBIKWU010000104.1, from coordinate 6,078 downwards.
GCGCCACGCATCAGGCTGTTGGTCATCTTCGACTCGCTGTCGCGAACGCCCCGCCAGTGCATGCAGAAGTGGTCGGCTTCCATCACCAGCGCGAGGCCGTCGGGCTGGACCCTTTCCTGGAGCAGGTCGGCCAGGCGGGCCACCGCCTCTTCCTGGATCTGGGGCCGGCTCATCACCCATTCCGCCAGCCGCGCGTACTTGGACAGGCCGATCAGGTTGGAGTGCTCGTTGGGCAGCACGCCGATCCAGACCCGTCCCATGATCGGACAAAAGTGGTGCGAGCAGGCGCTGCGCACGGTGATCGGCCCGACGATCATCAGCTCGTTGAGCCGCTCCACGTTCGGGAACTCGGTGACCGAGGGCATGGGCTGGTAGCGCCCGCCGAACACCTCGCGCACGTACATCTTGGCCACCCGGGCCGCGGTCTCGCGGGTGTTGTGGTCGCTGTCGGTGTCGATCACCAGGCTCTCGAGCACCGCCAGCATGCGCGACTCGACCTCCGCCTGCAGCAGCGGCAACTCGTGCGGCTCGATGAACCCGGCGATGTTGTCGTTGGCATGGAAGCGCTCGCGCGCGGCCTTCAGGCGCTCGCGGATCTTCTGGGAGACCGGCACGCCGAGGTCGGCGTCGGGGGAGGGGGTTGGCGTGTCCATGGGTCGGGTCGCTGCGACAGGGCCGCCACCTTACCGCGCTTCGGCGACGCGCGCCCGGATGCCCCTCGCCGAGCGCATCGCCTGCGCAATCCGGATCGCGTTCTGCCATCGCGCTCGGCCCAGGGGTATCCTCCCGCCGGTGTCCCGCGCTCCCATGACGATCGTGCCGCTGCCGCTCCGGAGCCGCGCGGCGGCGCTGCTGGCCGCGGCCTGGTGTGCCGCATCGCCGCTCAGCCTGGCGGCACCCGGCGATGCAGTCCGACAGCCCCAGGCCCCGTCCGCTGCCGCGGTGGTCTTCCGGGACTGCCCGGTCTGTCCCGACATGGTGGTCGTGCCCGGTGGCCGCTTCCTGATGGGCAGTCCGGCCGACCAGGAAGGGCGCCAGGAGAGCGAGGATCCGCCGCGCCGGGTGACGCTGCCCGGCTTCGCGATCGGCCGCACCGAGGTCACGCGCGGCCAGTACGCCGCGTTCGTGAAGGACACCGGTCACCCTCCCGCCGAACGCTGCTGGACCAACGAAGCCGGCCGCTACGATGAACGCGCGGGGCGTGACTGGCGCGATCCGGGCTTTCCGCAGGACGACGATCACCCGGTGGTCTGTGTGAGCTGGCACGACGCGCAGGCCTACGTGCGCTGGCTGTCGCGCAAGACCGGGCGCGCCTACCGCCTGCCTTCCGAGGCGCAGTGGGAATACGCCGCGCGCGCCGGCAGCAGCACGGCCCGGTACTGGGGCGATGCCGCCGAGCGCGCCTGCGCACATGCCAACGTGGCCGACGAATCGCTGCGGCCGACCCGGGCCCTGCCGCCGAACTGGCCCCTGCACGCCTGCGACGACGGCCATGCCCGCACCGCGCCGGCGGGTCGTTACGCGCCCAATGCCTTCGGCCTGCACGACATGATCGGCAACGCCCGCGAGTGGACCGAGGACTGCTGGCATGACAACCACGTGGGCGGGCCCGTGGACGGCTCGGCGCGGGTTTCGCCGGGCTGCAACACCCGGGTTCTGAAGGGCGGGGCCTGGATCAGCATTCCCGCGCTGGCGCGCTCGGGCACGCGCATCAAGAATGCGGCGAACCGGCGTTACGACGTGTTCGGCTTCCGGGTGGTGCGCCAGGCGGGCCCGTAAAGCAGAACGGGCACCGTGATCACGGTGCCCGTTCATTCAGACGGTGGCGCGCCCGGCAGGATTCGAACCCACGACCCCCTGGTTCGTAGCCAGGTACTCTATCCAACTGAGCTACGGGCGCACAGCCGAGGACTATAGCACGATCCGAAGCGCGTGTCCGGCATCGGGCGCATCAGCGCCCGGCGGCGGCCTCGGCGGCCTGCAGCGCGGTCTTCATCAGCTCGGCCATGGTGCGGGCCTCGAGCTTGTCCATGATGTTGGCGCGGTGCGCTTCCACGGTCTTGATGCTGATGCCCAGGTCATCGGCGATCTGCTTGTTGAGCCGGCCGGCGACGATCAGTTCCAGCACCTGCGATTCGCGCTGCGTGAGGCGCTCGACGCGCCCGCGTGCCTGGCGGGCGGCCTCTCCGTCACGCTGGGTCGCAGCGCTGCGGGCGAGGCAGCGCCGCACCGCCGCGCACAGGTGGGCGTCGTTGAACGGCTTCTCGAGGAAGTCGACCGCGCCGCGCTTCATGCTGGCCACCGCCATCGGCACGTCGCCGTGGCCGGTGATGAAGAGCAGCGGCATGGCCAGACCGCGGCGCAGGATCTCCTCGTGGAGTTCCAGCCCGCTCATGCCGGGCATGCGCACGTCGAGGATCAGGCAGGCGAAGGGTTCGCGCTGCGGATCGCTGGCGAGGAAGGCCTCGGCGCTGTCGTGGACCTGGGCGCGAAAGCCGTTGGCTTCCAGCAGCCAGCGCAGCGAGTCGCGTACCGCCTCGTCATCGTCGACCACATGAACCAGCCCTTCCACCCAGCCTTCCCCGCGCGGGGCGGTCGTGTTCGTCATGCCGCCCTCGCGAGCTCGGCCTCGCCCGGCACGGGCAGGGTGAACCGGAAGATGCTGCCACCACCGGCTGCCGGTTCCGTCCACAAGCGGCCCTGATGCGATTCCACGATCGAGCGGCAGATGTTCAGGCCCATGCCCATGCCCTCCTGCTTGGTGGTGAAGAACGGTTCGAACAGCTTGGCAGCGGCCTCGACCGACAGGCCCGGCCCGGTGTCGCTCACCGAGAACTCCACCCAGTCGGCGCGCCGGTACACGCCCACCCGCAGTTCGCGCCGGCGCTGGCCCTGCATCGCCTCGAGCGCGTTACGGATCAGGTTGAGGAGCACCTGCTCGACGAGGATCGGATCGGCGAGCAGCGTGGGCAGGGCCGGCGCCAGGTCGACCTCGATGCGGATGCCGTGCTTGCGAGCTTCGATCTCGGCGAGTCCGAGGGTCTCGTCGATGATCGCCGCGGCCTCGCAGGGGCGCCGTTCGGGCTCGCTGCGCTTGACGAATTCGCGGATCCGCCGGATCACCATGCCGGCGCGCTCGGCCTGGGCGGCGGTCTTGCCCAGCGCCTCGAGGGTCTCGTCGGGCTCGGGCGGCTGGCCGTTGCGCTGGCGGGTACGGATGCGCGCCGACAGTCCCATGCAGTAGTTGGCGATCGCCGTCAGCGGCTGGTTGAGTTCGTGGGCCAGCGAGGAGGCCATCTCGCCCATGGTCACCAGGCGGGAGGTCAGGCCCAGCTTCTCCTCCTGCTCGCGCTGACGTTCCTCGGCCGCGTGGCGACGGGTGACATCGCTGGCCATCAGCATGCGTGCCTGACGACCGTCCACCCAGCGGATGCCCCGCGAGCGGATCTCGAACCAGCGGCCCGAGCTGGCATGGACCCGCTCGCAGGGCAGTCCGTCGGGATGCCCCGCCGCCGCGCCGGCCAGCACCGCGGCGGCTTCGGCATCAGCACCGAAGATCGCGCGAAAGGCATGGTTCGCGAACAGCGGCTCGGCCACCTCGGGCGTGTCGGGCAGCACCCAGATCGCCGCGTCGAGTTCGTCGAGCACGGTGGTGAAGCGTTCGTGGGCCGAGGCCAGCGCCTCGCGGATGCGCTTGGGCTCGGTGATGTCGGTGATCGAGCTCATCCAGCCGGTCTGGCGACGATCACGATCGACCAGCGGCGAGACGTACATCCGGGCGTCGAAGCGGCTGCCGTCACGGCGCTGGATGCGCACCTCGAAGCCGGAGGAGGGCGCGCGCCCGGCCAGGATCATGTCGAGGTTGCCGTACTGGGCCTCGTGGTCATCGGCCGGCCAGTAGGGATACGGCGCGGTGCGCCCGACCAGCTCGGTGCGCGAGTAGCCGGTCATTTCGCAGAAGGCCCGGTTCACGTAGATGACCCGGCCTTCCATGTCGAAGGCGCGCATGCCGGTGAGCATCGAATCCTCCATGGCCTGGCGGAAGGAGGTCTCGGCCGCGAGCGCGGTCTCGGTGCTCTTGCGGCTGGTGACGTCGTGGGCCACGCCATAGACGTGCCCGGTGCTGCCCTCAGGGTCGCCGCGCAGCGACCACTGCAGCCAGCGCCAGCCTTGCGGATGTTCGAATCGCGCCTCCAGATCGGCGCCATCGGGACCGCGCTCGGCGGCCGTCAGCAGGGCGCGGGCCACCGCCTGCCGGTCGTGCGGATGGGCGAGGTCGGTGAGCGAGCGCCGCTCGGCGAGCGGTCCGAACAGCGTCGAGAAGGCCGGGTTGACGCGGCTGAAGCGGCCCGCGGCGTCGATCACGCACATCAGATCGCCGGAAAGGCGGAACAGCCGGTCGCGCTCGGCCTCGGCCGTCAGGCGCCGCCGCGCATGGCGCCAGAGCAGCGCCAGACTGACCGCGCTGGCCAGACTCAATCCGATCACCGCCAGCATCAGGCTGCGTTCGAGCAGCCGCGGGCGCGAATCGAAGACGAAGGCACGCAGCCGCACGCCTCGTCCGGGCGGGTCGAGCGACAGTTCATAGCTGAGGTTGGCCTCGTGGATACGTCGCGGCGAGGAACTCACCAGCTCGTTGCCACCCTGGTCGGTGAGCGAGACCTGGTAGCGCTCCCGTACCTCCGGCGACAGGTAAACCGTGAGGATGCGCCGCAGCGAGTAGCCCGCCACCAGCATGCCGGCGAAGGTGCCCTCGCGCAGCACCGGGGTGTGCAGTTCGACCAGCACCTCGTTCTCGTCGCCGAGGAAGGGCGCGGTGTAGAGCGGGCGGCGCTCGTCCCGGGCCTCGTGGAAGGTGCCGAAGCCGGCGGAGTCCTCGAGGTGGGTGCCGGGCGCGCGCATCGCCACGCCGGGCACGCCGCGGGCGGCGATCAGCCAGCGCACCTCGCGCTCCGGACCCACGAAGGCGAGGTAGGCGAGGTCGGGATGCCGGGCGAGGAAGTCGCGGGCGGGGATCGGCGGCCCGCGGCGGGCGAGGGCCCAGTCGACGGCGTTGCCGGCGATCTCGTCCTGGTGTTCGCGCAGCCCGAGCCGGATGGACTGCTGCGCCCATTCGATGTCACGGTACAGCGCCTGCCGCTGCTGGTCCTCCATCACGTGATGCAGGTACCAGAAGAAGCCGCCCATGAGCAGCCCGAACGCCACCAGGCCGGCCGCGTGGGTCAGGGTGAACCACTTGATCGCCCGAAGTTCGGCCGGGGGCGAGCTGTCCTGGGTACGGGGCTGCATGGCGGCGCAGTGTAAGGGGGGCACTCCGCATGGCGCAATCGGGAATGCCATAATGCGAAAAGCGTTTGCGTATTGTGCAAGTTTTCCTTGTGGCTGCGGCCGGCGCTACCTAGAATCCGCCGGACAGGGCCGAGATCCAAGGCCCGCCCACCACCGCCCATGACGGGGTAGACCATGTCCGCTGTACCCGAATCCCTGCCTGGCGCCGGCAATCCCGCCGACGCCGATCCCGCCGAAACCCAGGAATGGCTCGACGCGCTCGAGGCGGTCATCGATCGCGAAGGTCCGCAGCGCGCGCATTTCCTGCTCGAGTCCCTCACCGAGAAGGCGCGCCGCTCGGGGGCGTTCATTCCGTTCTCGGCCAACACCGCCTACATCAACACCATCCCGGTCCACCTCGAGGAGCGCTCGCCCGGCAACGCCGAGTTCGAGGAGCGCATCCGCAGCTACATCCGCTGGAACGCGATGGCCATGGTGGTCAAGGCCAATCGCCACAACCCGCCCGATGGCGGCGATCTCGGTGGACACATCGCCTCGTTCGCCTCGCTGGCCACCATGATCGGCGCGGGCATGAACCACTTCTGGCACGCGCCGCACGAGGGCCACGGCGGTGATCTGGTCTACTTCCAGGGGCATTCCGCGCCGGGCATCTACGGCCGCGCCTTCCTCGAGGGCAGGCTGAGCGAGGATCAGCTCCTCAACTTCCGCCAGGAGGTGCAGGGCAAGGGCCTGTCCTCGTATCCGCATCCCAAGCTGATGCCGGACTTCTGGCAGTTCCCCACCGTGTCG
>JBIKWU010000344.1:0-3609 GCA_044356115.1 Burkholderiaceae bacterium | reverse complement strand
CCCCGTCGATGCCGTAGCGGTACGTTTCAGCCACCGTCGGGCCGCACAGGCCCAATCCGGAAGCCAGCACGGCCCCACGGGTCCAGGCCTTGCGAAACCGGCGAGATCGGGATTTCATGAGGAGCGCTTTCGCGAGGGGAACAGAAGGGGCGACAATGCCGGCACCGCATTGTGTCACCGCCCATCCCTGCGCTCATCGCAGCCCCCTTTGCGAGGACTCCATCCATGTCATTGCCCCCCGGATTCGACATGCCCTCTCAACCATGCTCGGCTTGCCCCACGCGCCGGCGCTTCATGTCGGCCCTCGGCGCCGGCCTGCTGCTGGGCGGCGCGCTGCCTGCCCGCGCGCAATCCGCCTGGCCGGGCGGCCGGCCCATCCGGCTGGTGATTCCCAGCGGCGCGGGCGGTGGCGCCGACATCTTCTCGCGGACCATGGCCGATCACTTCTCGGCCGAACTCGGCACCAAGGTGCTGGTCGACAACAAGCCGGGCGCCACCGGCATGGTGGCCGGCGAGATCGTGGCGCGCGCGCCGGCCGACGGCTTGACCCTGCTCGTGTCCTTCTCCGGGGCCATCGTGGGCAACACCCTGCTGATGAAGCCGCGCAGCTTCGAGCCGATGCAGGATCTCGCGCCCATCGGCCGCATCGGTGTCACCGGCAATGTGCTGATCGTCAATCCCGAGGTGCCCGCCCGCTCGGTGAAGGAACTGGTCGAGGTGGCCCGGGCGCGTGGCGGCGCCATGAACTACGCCTCCTGGGGCGTGGCGTCGGGCGGGCACCTGGCGATGGAGTCGCTCAAGCAGCAGACCGGCATGGTGATCAACCACGTGCCCTACAAGACCGTCGCGCAGATTCCCACCGACCTCATCTCCGGCGTGGTGCCGGTGGGCTGGATCGACGCGGCCACCGCGGTGCCGCACATCCGCTCGGGCCGGGTCCGGGGCATCGCCATTACCAGCGTGCAGCGCATGCCGCTGATTCCCGAGGTGAGCTCACTGGCGGAACAAGGCTACGTCTATGACGCGCATCCGGCCTATGGCCTGTTCGGGCCCAAGGGACTGCCTGCCGATCTCATCCAGCGATTGAACACCCTGCTCAACCGCTGGCTGGCCATGCCGCAGACCATCGAGTTCTTCGCACAGCGCCAGAACATGCCGCGCAGCGAACTGCTCAGCGCCGAGCAGTACGCGAAGTCGCTGCAGGACGAGCTGCAGAGCTGGACGAAGCTGATCCAGCAGGCGGGGCTTGCGCGGGTCTGAGCGTCTTCGGAAGCGGCAGCGGCAGCGCGGTCTGGTAGCGCACCTGCTTGAGGGCGAAGCTCGAGCGGATCTTCTCGATGCCCGGTATGGGTGTGAGCTGCTCGAGAATGAAGCGCTCCAGCGCGGCAATGTCGGCAACCGCCACGCGGATCAGGTAGTCGCTGTCACCGGTCATGAGATAGCACTCCATGACCTCGTCATGCTCGGCGATGCGGCGCTCGAACTCGGCGAGCGCGGACTTCGACTGCGCCTTCAGGCTGATGCTGATGAACACATTCAGCCCCAGCCCCAGCGCCTTGGCGCTGACCAGCGCCACATAGCGCTGGATGACACCGGCTGACTCGAGCGCGCGCACCCGGGTGAGACAGGGCGAGGCCGACAGGTGCACCCGGCGGGCGAGTTCGATGTTGGTCAGCGAGCCGTCGCGCTGCAGTTCATCGAGGATGCGCAGGTCGATGGCATCCAGCCCGTTGAGAATATCCGGCATCTTGTGCCTTGATTGGTTTTGATCACGGCATCTTATTTCGCCAGCAAGCGAAATCACAAGCATAACGGGAGCCTATTTCAGGGTGCGCCTCTTAAAGTGGCTGCATGAAACCCGACGATCTCCCCCCTGGCAAGGCGCGCCCGGCCGCCGGCGATGACATCGCGTTCGACCCCGATCCGGGCGAGACCGCCGAGTGGCGCGAGGCCTTCGAGTCACTGCTGGCCGCGCACGGTCCGCAGCGCGCCCGCTTCATCCTCGATGAGCTCGCCGCGATGGCCCGCGACCCATCGGTCGGATGGTCGCCGCCGCTGACCACGCCCTACGTGAACACCATCGCCGCGCAGCGTCAGGCGCCGTTTCCGGGAGACCTCGCGATCGAGGAGCGCCTTGCCTCGCTCATGCGATGGAACGCGCTGGCGATGGTCGCACGCGCGAATGCGGCCTACGGCGAACTCGGCGGCCACATCGCCAGCTATGCGAGCGCCGCTGATCTCTTCGAGGTGGGCTTCAATCACTTCTTCCGCGCCCGCGACGACCATCACCGCGGCGACCTGGTGTTCTTCCAGCCGCACAGCGCGCCCGGGGTCTATGCCCGCGCGTTCCTGGAAGGGCGCCTCAGCGAGGCCGATCTGCGTCACTACCGCCAGGAGATCAGCGCGCCCGCCCAGGGGGCCCGCGGGCTGCCCAGCTATCCGCATCCCTGGCTGATGCCGGACTTCTGGCAGTTTCCGACCGGCTCGATGGGCCTCGGGCCGATCAGCTCGATCTACCACGCCCGCTTCATGCACTACCTCACCCACCGCGGGCTGATCGACTGCACCGCGCGCAAGGTCTGGGGCGTGTTCGGTGACGGCGAGATGGACGAGCCCGAGAGCATGAGCGCGCTGACCCTGGCTTCGCGCGAGAAGCTCGACAACCTGGTCTGGGTGGTGAACTGCAACCTGCAGCGTCTTGACGGCCCGGTGCGCGGCAACGGACGCATCGTCGACGAGCTCGAGCGGCTGTTCCGCGGCGCGGGCTGGCATGTGGTCAAGCTGCTCTGGGGCAGCGACTGGGACGGGCTGTTCGCCCGCGACAGCTCGCAGGCCCTGATCCGCGCCTTCTCCCGCACGGTCGATGGCCAGATGCAGACCTTCGCCGCCAAGGACGGTCGCTACAACCGAGAGCACTTCTTCGGCCAGGATGAAGACCTGCGCCGCCTTGCCATGGGCCTCACCGACGCGCAGATCGACCAGTTGCGTCGCGGCGGTCACGACCTGGTGAAGATCCATGCCGCCTACGCCGCCGCGGCCGCGCACCGGGGGCAGCCCACCGTGATCCTCGCCCACACCAAGAAGGGCTACGGCATGGGCGCGGCCGGCCAGGGCCGGATGACCACCCACAGCCAGAAGACCCTCGACGAGGCGGCCCTCATCGACTACCGCAACCGCTTCAACCTGCCGCTGAGCGACGCCCAGGCCACCGGCCTGGCCTTCTATCGCCCGGCTGACGACAGTCCGGAGATCCGCTACCTGCATGAGCGGCGACGCGCGCTCGGCGGCTACCTGCCGGCGCGGCGTGATGACTGCGCGCCGCTGCTGGTGCCGGCCATGGCCGGCTATGCCGGCTTCGCCACCGCGGCGGGCGGGCGCGAGATGTCCACCACCATGGCCTTCGTCCGGCTGCTGGGCAATCTGCTCAAGGATCCCGTGCTCGGGCCGCGGATCGTGCCGATCGTGGCCGACGAGGCACGTACCTTCGGCATGGCGTCGATGTTCCGCCAGGTGGGCATCTACTCGTGCTCCGGCCAGAGCTACGAGCCCGAGGACATCGGCTCGGTGCTGGCCTATCGCGAGGCCGTGGACGGGCAGATCCTCGAGGAG
>JBIKWU010000343.1:0-3627 GCA_044356115.1 Burkholderiaceae bacterium | reverse complement strand
TGCAAGTCTTATGAATACCCCCCATGCAACCGAGAATCGGGTCGAGGTGCAACCCGGCGAAATCGAGATCGGCAAAGCCCTGCCGTGGGCTGTCTACGGCCGTAACGGTGTGCTGGTGGCGCAGGCCGGCTTCGTGGTCGCCGACGAGACCAAGCGGAAGTCTCTGCTCGAGAGCGGCCTTTATCGAGAGCCGCAACGTCTGCGGCTGGAACTCGGCGGCACGCCGAACATCCGGCGGGACACCCTGATCGACGACAAGCTCAGCGAATTGCGTCAATCGGTGGAATTCGCGCAGATCAGCATCGACCTGCGCGGCGAGCCGAACACCACCGTGCTGATCACCGAGTACATCGGCAAAGTGAATGGGCAGACGGTCATGGTCAGCGCGCCACCGTTGCCAGGCCGGCACAGCTGGCGCGACATCGACCAGGGCACACCGGTTTCGCTGCGGGTGCTCACCGGCCGCAGCGCCTATTCCTTCGACTCGCAGGTGTTGCGCTTCCTGGCCTTGCCAGTGCCCGTGCTGTTCCTGCGTTACCCCACCATGGTGCGTCATCAGCAGGTGCGCAATCGCGTGCGGGTGAAGACCCGGCTCAAGGCGGTGGCGCTGCTCAAGGACGGCACCCGCATGAGCGTGACCGTCGACAACATCTCCGGCGACGGCTGCGGCATCGACACCGACATGGTGCTCGGCGAAGTCGGCACCAGCTTCGACCTGCTGTTTCGCATCGAGCTGCGAGGTCAGGGCTACACCCTCACCCTGCCCGCCCTGATCCGCAACACGCGCATGCGCAAGGGCCGTCGCATCACCGGCGTGGCCTTCGCCCACGAGAACGCGCCCATGGACTCCTCGCTGCTGTTCGCGCTGGAGGCCTACCTCTACGAGCAGATCATCGCCGAGTAAGGCCTGCACCCTGGCGAAGGGCGCGAAATCCGGCCCGGTGCAGCGTCTGGCCGGGCAGGAATCCTGACCCTTGAACCCTTGAGGCGGCTCCGCTCAGTCCGGCGCCATGGCCTGGGCCAGATCGGCGATCAGGTCCTCGGGGTGCTCCAGCCCCACCGACAGCCTGATCAGATTGGGCGCGATTCCGGCGGCCGCGATCGCGGCATCGTCCAGGGTGCCTGCCCACATCGCCGCGGCATGCACCGCCAGCGAGCCCACGCCGCCCAGACTCACCGCCTGCGCGAACAGCCGCAGCCGCTTCATCACCCGCTCGGTCTCGCGATAGCCACCCGCCACCTGCACCGCCATCACACCCCCGAAGCCACGCATCTGCCGCTGCGCGAGATCATGCTGGGGATGCGACGCGAGCCCGGGATAGTGCACCCGGGCCACCCCCGACATCCGGCTCAGCGCCTGCGCCACCCGCATCGCCGTGGCATTGATGCGATCGACCCGGACCGACAGGGTGCGCAAGCCGCGCAGCAGCAGCCAGGCGTCCTGCGGCGAGAGCGTGCCGCCGAGCACGATCGCGGTGTCCCAGATGCGCTCGATGAGCGCGGTCTCGCCCACCACCACGCCCGCGGTGAGATCGTGATGACCGCCGAGGTACTTGGTGGCGCTGTGCACCACCAGATCGATGCCATGCGCGCGGGGTTGCTGGTTGAGCGGCGTGGCAAAGGTGTTGTCGGCCAGGGTCAGGATGCCGCGCGCGCGGGCCATCGCCGCCACGGCCGCCAGATCGGTGAGCGCCAGCGTGGGATTCACCGGGGTCTCGACCAGGATCAGGCGGGTCTGCGGACGCAGCGCGGCGGCGAAGTCGGCCGTGGCGGTCTGATCGACGAAGCTCACGCTCACCCCGAAGCGGGCGAGCAGATCGCCGAGCAGTCGGGTGGTGCCCATGTAGTGGTTGGTCTGCGCCACCACGTGATCCCCGGCGCTCACCAGCGCCATCACCGACGCGCTGATCGCGCCCATGCCGCTGGCGGCCATCAGCCCGGCTGGCGCGCCTTCCAGACCGGCGATCAGGCTCGCCACGCGGTCCAGCGTGGGGTTGCCGTAACGGGTGTAGTAGCGCGGATGGCGGCTGCGCGAGGCCATCTCGGCAAAGCCGGCGGCATCGGCCGCGCGAAAGGTGGCCGAGAGGTGCAGCGCGGGCGCGATGGCACTGTCGCCCGGATCATCGTCGCCGTGCTGCAGCCAGGTCTCGGGGTGGTCGGCGCCCGGCGCGTGAGGGGCTTGATCGGCAGGGTCGGCAGGCATGCGCGGTCTTTCGGGTGATGGCGATGGATACGGTCACGGCTCGAGCGCGCGGGCTCGCTCGGCCGCAGGCAGATCGGCCAGCCGTCGCGCGGCGGCAAAGAATCGGGGAAGGTCCTCGCCCTGCTCGCGAAGCAGTCGCCGAAACCCCGGCACCCATTGGGTGTACGTGGCCACCGCCGCAAGATGGGCATTGCCCAGGGGCTGCTCGAACCAGCGGTCATAGCCGGCGAATCCACCCCACTGCTCGCGCAGCACCCGATAGTCGGCGCGCAGGCGCTCGAAAGCCGCCTGCTTGGCCTGCAGGCGCTGGGCATCGCTCTGTGCCGACCGATAGGCCGCGTCGAGCGACTCGCGCGCGCCCTGCAGCAGGCTGAGGAACTGCTGACGACGCTGCGATGCCTGCGCATGCCGGGCGCCGAGTTGCGGATCGGACTGCGTCTTCAGCCAGCGTTCCACGCCCGCTTCCTCGACTGCAGTGGCAAAGGACTCGTTGAAGGTGGAGTCGCCAGGCAGGTACACGACCTGATGGGCCAGCTCGTGAAAGACCAGGCGCGCCAGCTCGGCGGGCGGATAGTGGATGAAGGTGTTGAGCAGCGGATCGTCGAACCAGCCCAGCGTGGAGTAGGCCGGCACGCCGGCCACCTGGGTATCCCAGCCCTGCGCGCGCAGCGAGGCCGCCATGGCTTCGGCGTCTTCACGGTTGAAATAGCCGCGATAGGCCACGCAGCCGGCCACCGGAAAGCACCAGGTCTTCAGGGACAGCGACAGCGCCGGCGCGGCAAAGACATTCCAGACCACGAAGGGCCGACCCAGGTCGGCATACCGGGCATAGCTGGGGTTGTCGGGCAGGCCGAGCTCGGTGGCGGCAAAGCGGCGGATCTCACGGGCAAGCTGCAGACGCTGGCGCAGCAGCGCGTCGGTATCGGGGCTGGCCAGGAGCTCGTCGATCGGCCTTGCCAGAGCGAGCATCGTGAACTGGCCGCGCGCCGACTGCCAGTAGTAGGGAATCTCGCTCACCATGGCGCACCCGCTGCCCAGGAGCAGGGCAACGATCAGGAACAGTGACGAGACCGGCCTGGGGCAGCGCATGCCGCCATTCTCGCGCGACAGCGGCCCGCACGGTGCTAAGCTGCGAGCCTTGGCGGGGTCGCTCCCGCCCGGCCCAAGGTCATGATGGTCAAGGCTTTCGCCGCGACCCGCCAGGGCCCCATCCCACCGCCCCCACCTCGCCCGTCACTGCCCATGCTCGCCTTCGTCATCCGCCGTCTGCTGCAGGCGGCGATCGTGATGCTGGTGGTGGCTTTCGTGGCGTTCTCGCTGTTCCAGTACGTGGGCGACCCGGTGCTGGCCATGGTCGGCCAGGATGCCACGCCCGAACAGCGCGACGAGCTTCGCCGCGACCTCGGGCTGGACCAGCCCTTCCA
>JBIKWU010000342.1:0-3634 GCA_044356115.1 Burkholderiaceae bacterium | reverse complement strand
CGCGGCCAGCGCCCCGAGCGCCAGCAGCCCTGCCGACACCGCCAGCCCACCGCGCAGCGAGCCGGTGAGGTCGGCCAGCCAGCCGATCGCCACCGGACCGGCGATCTGGCCCGCGGCGAACATGGCGGTGAAGGTGGCCATCGCGCTGCCCCAGGCCGGCTTGGGCAGCGCGCGCTTGATGAAGCCGCCCACCGACGAGGGGGCGCTGAACATGCCCAGGCCGAACAGGAAGGCCGACGCGAGCAGCGCCGCCAGATGGGTGGAGAAGAGCGGCAGCGCCGCGCCCGTGGTGAGCGTGGCCAGCACCGCCGCCAGCGGCCGGCCGCCCGACCAGCGCTCGGCGGGCAGGCGCCATACCCAGGGCGCGATCCAGGTGGCAAGCCCCAGCACCACCCACACGCCCACCACCTCGCCGGTGCTCGCGCCCTGCGCGCGCATCCAGGCGATCACGAAGGTCATGTACCCGATGTAGCCCACCGCGAAGAGCGCATAGGCGCTGAATTCGGCGGCCATGGGCGCCAGGCGCCAGCGCGCCGAGCCGGCGGCCGCGCCCGGCTCCTCGATGCGCAGCGCCGCCCAGATCGCGGCCACCGCCATCACCAGGCCGGCCACGCCCATCTCGCGCCAGGCCAGCGGCCAGGCGGCCGGCCCCTGGGCATCGAGCATCGGCGGCAGCACCGCGCCGCTGAGCATCAGGCCCAGGCCACCCCCGGCGAAGAACACCCCGATCGTGGTGGTGGCCATGGCCGGGCGCTGCGGCAGCACGTTCCCGGAGAGCGCGCCGCCGCAGATGAAGATCGCCGCGCCACCCACCCCGGTGAGCACGCGCAGGGTCATGAGCCAGGTGAGATCGCGGGTGAAGCCGGTAGCCAGCAGCGCGAGCGAGGTGAGCACCATGCCGACGCAGAAGAGCCGCCGGTTGCCGGTATGGTTGACCACGGCCCGCACCAGCAGCGCGCCCACCAGATAGCCGAAGGCGTTGACGGTGTTCAGGGCGCCCGCCTGCGACCAGTTCCACTGCAGGTCTTCGCGCATGGCGGGCAGCAGCAGCGCGTAGGCGAAGCGCGCGAAGGAATTCGACACCGCCGGCCCGAAGGACAGCAGGAACGCGATCAGCAGGCCTCGCCACATGGGGCGGAAGCATACCTGCCAGCGCGGGTCCCTCTCGCGCCCATCTCGTTTTCCCGGCCGGCCGGCGGGAGGGCGGCGGGCGATCCGTCGATGATTGCCGCAGGCCGCCCCGGGCAGGACCCGGGCGCGGCAGACACGGAGAGACAGACCCGATGCGGGCACAGGCGATCGAGGCCTCCCTGGAGGCGGTGGCAGCGCGGGTGGGAGACCCGGCGCCGCAGGTGTACGCGCGGCTCTTCCAGCACGCGCCAGCGCTGCGCGCGCTCTTCGTGCGCGACACCGACGGCAGCGTGCGCGGCCAGATGCTGCAGCAGGTGTTCGAGACCGTGCTCGACCTGGTCGAGGGCAATCACTACGGCGGCACGCTGATCGCGAGCGAGTGGGTCAACCACCAGAACCTGGGCGTGCCCGCCGGACAGTTCGAGCTCTTCTTCACCGCGATGATCGAGGCCTTCCGCGACATCCTCGGCGATGACTGGACCCCCGCCTTCGACGAGGCGTGGGCCTCGGTCACCGCGCAGGTGGCCGACATCGTCGCGCAGCGCGCCCGGGCAGCCCCAGCCTGAAGGCCCATCCACCCACCCGATCGAAAGGACCGCCATGCGCGGACACGATGTCTTCCTGCACAGCCTCGCCGCCCACGGCGTGGACCGCATCTTCGGCAACCCGGGTACCACCGAGAGCCCGCTGCTCGACTCGCTCGCCGACCATCCGCAGATGCAGTACATCGTGCACCTGCACGAGGGCGTGGCGGTGGGCGCCGCCGGCTACTACGCCCGCGCCACCGGCCGCACCGCGGTGGCCAACCTGCACGTGGCCCCGGGCCTGGGCAATGCGATCGGCATGATCTACAACGCCCTGAAGGGTCAGGCGCCGCTGATCGTGACCGCCGGCCAGCAGGACACCCGCATGCTGCGCCGCGAGCCGATCCTCTCGCACGATCTGGCCGCGATGGCCGCGCCGGTGACCAAGTGGAGCACCGAGGTGCGCCATGCCGACGAGATGGACGAGGTGCTGCGACGTGCCTTCAAGATCGCCAACGACCCGCCCTTCGGGCCGGTGTTCCTGTCGCTGCCGATCGATGTCATGGCGCAGACCACCGCCAACGGCCCGCAGCCGCCGGCGCGGCTCTACCGCGCCGGGCCGCCCGATCCGCAGGGCATCGCCGCGGCCTGCGAGCTGCTGCTCTCGGGGCGCGAGCCGGTGATCGTGGTCGGCGACGAGGTCGCCCGCAGCGGCGCCGCAGCCGAACTGATCCGCGTCGCCGAGCGCCTGGGCGCGGCGGTGTGGTTCGAGGGCATCCGCGGCCATGTGTCCTTCCCGGCAGCCCATCCGCATGCCCGCAGCGGCCTGCCCTTCGACGCCGCGGCCATCCGCAAGGCGCTGGGCAGCGCCGACCGGGTGCTGCTGGTGGGCGGCGCCTTCTTCGAGGAGGTGTGGTTTGCCCCTGGCAGCCCCTTCCCCGAGGGCGCGCGGGTGGTCCAGCTGGAGGCGAGCGCGCGGCCGGCTGGCTGGAACCATGGCGTGGATGCCGGCGTGGTCGGTGCGCTGGGGCCCTCGCTGCAGGCGCTCGACGATGCGCTCGCGCGCGCGGCCAGCCCCGCCTGGCAGCTGGCGGCGGCCGCGCGACGCGACGCCCTGGGCGCCCAGAAGGCCCGCGAGGCCGCCGCCTGGCAGTCGCGTCAGGAGAAGGCCTGGAGCCGACTGCCGATCTCCATGCCACGCGTGATGACCGAGATCGCGCGGGCCACCCCCGCCAACGCGCTGATCGTCGAGGAGTCGATCACCGCCAGCGTGGACTTCGCCTCGGCCTTCCAGCTCGACACCGACGAGCGCTTCCTGGGCGCGCGCGGCGGCGGCATCGGCCAGGGCCTGGCGGGCGCCATCGGCGCCTCGGTGGGGCATCCCGGGCGGCCGGTGCTGTGCCTGTCGGGCGACGGCTCGGCCATGTACTCCATCCAGGCGCTCTGGACGGCGGCGCACCATCAGCTGCCGATCGTGTTCGTGATCCTGAGCAACCGCGAATACCGCGTGCTCAAGCACAACCTCGACATCTATCGCCAGCGCTTCGATGCGCCCGCCGATCGGCCCTACCCGCACATGGACCTGGGCGGTCCGGGCCTGGGCTTCGTGGCCATGGCCGCCGGCATGGGCGTGCCCGGGGTGCGGGTGGAGAACCCCGACGAGCTGCCGGCCGCGCTCTCCGCGGCGTTTGCCGCCGGCGGGCCGCGTCTGGTGGAGATCGCGATCGAGGGCAAGCGCTGATCGCGCAGGCCTGACCGCCGCCCCCGGGGGCGGCGGGCGCGCGGCCGCGCGAGCCTGCCGCGGCAGGCCCGATGCGCGGCCTTACTGACCTTCCAGGAAGCTCTTGAGCTTGTCGGCGCGCGAGGGGTGGCGCAGCTTGCGCAGCGCCTTGGCCTCGATCTGGCGGATGCGCTCGCGGGTGACGTCGAACTGCTTGCCGACCTCCTCGAGGGTGTGGTCGGTGCTCATCTCGATGCCG
>JBIKWU010000102.1:0-12733 GCA_044356115.1 Burkholderiaceae bacterium | reverse complement strand
CTTCTCGCCGTTGACCGACGAGATGTTGATGATCCGGCCCCAGCCCTTGTCGAGCATGCCGTCGATCACCTGCTTGGTGACGTTGAACAGCGAGTTCAGGTTGGTGCTGATGACCGCGTTCCAGTCATCGAGCGACATCTTGCGGAACACGCCGTCGCGGGTGATGCCGGCGTTGTTGACCAGGATGTCCGGCGCACCGAGCTCGGCGCGCACCTTCTCGAAGGCTGCCCGGGTGGATTCCCAGTCGGCCACGTTGCCCACCGATGCATGAAAGGTGTACCCGTCGGCCTTCTGCTCGGCCAGCCACTTGGCGAAATCGCGGGTGGGGCCGCAGCCGGCCACCACGGTGTAGCCCATGTCATGGAACTTGCGGCAGATGGCGGTGCCGATGCCACCCATGCCGCCGGTCACGTAGGCGAGCTTCTGGCTCATGGAGATCTCCTTCAGAGTCGGGTCGGGAAGGCCGGGATTGGCCAGATGCGGAAAGCGAAGAACCGGGTCGGACGCGTCACTGCGGCGCGCGGGTCTTGACGTAACTGCCGGGGGCCGGCTCCAGCACGCGGAAGCCGCGCGCGCCCAGCGAGGCCGGCGCCGCGCGCAGCGTGCCGCGATGGCCGTCGAGCCAGTCAGCCCACTCCCGCCACCAGCTGCCGGGCTGCTCGGTGGCCTGGGCGAGCCAGGCCTCGGGGTCGGCGGGATAGCGATCGGGCCCGACCCAGTAGCTGCGCTTGTTGCGCGACACCGGATTGATGGCCCCGGCGATGTGGCCGCTGGCGCCCAGCACGAAGCGCACCGGCCCGTCGAGCAACTGGGTGGACCCGTAGGCAGCGCGCCACAGCACGATGTGGTCTTCGCGCGCGCCGAAGATGAAGGTGGGCACGTTGATGCGACGCAGATCGATCGGCTGCCCGGCGCAGACCAGCCGGTCGGGAATGCGCAGCTCGTTCTGCAGGTACATGTGCCGCAGGTACCAGGCGTACATCGGCCCGGGCAGGTTGGTGCTGTCGGAGTTCCAGTAGAGCAGGTCGAAGGCCGGCGGCCGATCGCCCTTCAGGTAGTTGCTGACGACGTAGTTCCAGACCAGATCGTTGGGGCGCAGGAAGGAGAAGGTGGTGGCGAGCTCCTGCCCCTTGAGGATGCCGCCACCGCCCAGCGTCTGCTCGCGGTAGCGCACGAAGGCCTCGTCGACGAAGACACCCAGCGAGCCCGGCTCGGCGAAGTCGAGCAGCGTGGTCATGAGGGTAAGACTGGCCACCGGGCGCTCGCCTCGGGCGGCCAGCGCCGCCAGCGCGGTGGCCAGGATGGTGCCGCCCACGCAGAAGCCCAGGGCATTGATGGTCTGCGCGCCGCTGATCTCGCGCACCGCGCGGATGGCCTCGAAGATGCCCTGCTCGAGATAGTCGTCCCAGGTGAGCTGGCCGAGTTCGGGGCCGACGTTGCGCCAGCTCAGCATGAACACCGTATGCCCGCGCGACACGGCGTAGGCCACCAGCGAGTTGTCCGGCTGGAGGTCCATGATGTAGAACTTGTTGATGCTCGGCGGCACCATCAGCAGGGGCCGGCTGCCCACCTTCGGGGTGCTGGGCTGGTACTGCACGATCTGGATCAGATCGTTCTGGAAGACCACGCCGCCCGCGCTGGTGGCCACGTTGCGGCCCACCTCGAAGGCTTCTTCATCGGTCTGGGAGATCCGACCCTTCTCGAGGTCGGTGAAAAGGTTCTCGAGGCCCACCCGCAGGCTCTCGCCGCGGGTCTCGATGATGCGGCGCTGAGCCTCGGGGTTGGTGGCCAGGAAGTTGGCCGGCGACATCATGTCCACCCACTGCTGGGTGGCGAACCGGATGCGCTCCTGGGTGCGGGCGTCGGACTCGACCGAGGCCGCCATCTTCTGCAGGAACTCGGCATTGAGCAGGTAGAGCGCCGCGGTCCAGGCATGCGGGCCGCTGTCGTGCCAGGCCTCGTTGGCAAAGCGGCGATCGGTCAGCGAAACCCCCGCGTGCTGGATGCCGGAGGCGACCAAAGCCTGCCAGCGCTCGAGGTACTCGGTCTGGAGCCGGGCCAGCCGGTCGGGCGGGATGGCCGCACCCGGGGGCAGCGACAGCGGCGGCAGCCCCGGAAACTCCGGCGATTCGACGCCACTGGCGCGACCCGCTGCAGCCGGCCGGGGCCTCGCGGAGGCTCCCGAGGCGGCGCCGGGCCCCGAGTCGGCCGCACCGCGGCGACGCTTGCCCGCCCCTGCGGTCGAACGGGATGCCGACCCACGACGGGCCGACTGCGCCGAGGACGCCATGGAATTCCCCTGTGTGGTGTCCGCGGCAGCGGACGGATTGCGCTTCTTCTGAGGCATCCTATTGTGCTACCAAAAAATGAAACAACCGGAAAATCCCTCGACAGTCCACCGCGGGCGACGTCGAGAGGCCTGAGCCGATGACGCCGGACTTTAGCCGTGGCTGCTTACACCGCCCTTGCGCCGGGCAGGCGTCGTGCGCCCCTACTCCTAGCCGGAAGACCCCGTCGTGTACATCGTTGCGATCGCCTGGTTGTACGTCCTGATGCTGGTGTCCGTGATGCAGCCGACGGTGTTTCGCGGCATCGTCACCTTCGTGGGCGCCGGCCTGCTGCCGCTGGCGCTGCTGCTCTACCTGGTCGGCACGCCGCAGCGGCGACGTCAGCGCCAGCGAGCGTCCGCGCAGGAGACGGTGGCCGACGCGGCAGGCATCGATGCGACCGGCGCGGATGGCGGGCCCTCGCTGGAGGGCGGGCCTGTGCCCGACGTGGCCGCGCCTGCGGTCGCGCCGATCAGCCCGGATCGATCCAGATGAAACTGCCCTGCCGGCCGGTGACCCGGTCGCGGCGAAACGAGTAGAAGCGGCGCGGGTCAGCCACCGTGCACTCGCCGCCACCAGCCACCCGATCGACCCCCGCCGCAGCCAGGCGCTGGCGGGCCAGCGCGACAAGATCGGCCTGCCACTTGCCGGGCCGGGCACCCGCCAGGAAACACGCAGCGGCACGCGCATCGCGGGCGAGAAAGGCCTCGCGCACCTCGTCGCCCACCTCGAACGCCGCCGGCCCGATCGCCGGGCCCAGCCACGCAACCCAATCGGCAGCCGCCGGCGCCAGGGCCCGTGCGGCCTGGAGAGTCTGTTCGATGACCCCGGCACACAGGCCCCGCCAGCCGGCATGCGCCGCGCCCACCACCGTGCCCTCCCGGTTGGCGATCAGCACCGGCAGGCAATCGGCGGTGAGGATCGCCAGCGGCACTCCCGCCTGGTCGGTGACCGCGGCATCGGCCTGCGGCTCGGTACTGGCCACGGGATCGGCCATCGGGCGCTCGCCTGCCTGTCCCGACGCCATGCGGCCCACCCGATGCACCGCAATGCCGTGCACCTGATCGAGCCACACCGGGGGCGCGGGCAACCAGTGCCTCAGCCGCGCCCGGTTGGCCTGCACGGCGGCCGGGTCGTCACCACAGCGCGCGCCGAGGTTGAGCCCGCCGCCATCCAGCGAGGACCAGGACCCCACGCTGTCACCACCGATGCGGCCGGTGTGCCCGGCGCGAACCGTGGCCGCAAAGACCCCGCTCAGCGGATGCCAGGTCGGGAGCGTGGGCGCGGTCATGGGCGCGCCTGCGCGCTGACCGCGGCTGCCAGGTCGATACTGCAGGCAGCAGCAGCCGCGATCAGGTCGGCGGGGGGCGGATCGACGAAGGCCACCGACCCGCCAGCGGGATGCGCGAAGCCGAGTCGCCAGGCATGCAGCGCCTGGCGATCGATCAGACCGCCGGGGCCGCCGTACAGCACATCGCCGGCCAGCGGGTGCCCGACGTGGCGCAGGTGCACCCGGATCTGGTGGGTGCGACCGGTCTCGAGGCGGCACTCGAACAGCGTGAAGCCCTGCCCGCCGCGCTGGCCGGTGGCCAGCCGATGGGCGTGGGTGCGGGCCGCGCGGCCCTGCTCGGCCGACACGACCGCCATGCGGGTGCGCTGACGGGGGTCGCGACCGATCGGGGCATCGACCGTGAAATCGCCGTCGGCGAGCCCTGTCGCGAGCGCCAGATAGCGGCGCGACATGGAGCGATCGGCGAGTTGCGCGCCAAGCACGGCCAGACCCCGCTCGCTGGCCGCAACCGCCAGCAGGCCGCTGGTGTCCTTGTCGAGCCTGTGCACGATGCCGGCCCTGGGCAGACCCGCCAGCCGGGGCCGCAGGTGCAGCAACCCGTTCAGCAGGGTGCCGCGCCAGTGACCGGGTGCCGGATGGACCACCATCCCGGCAGGCTTGGCGATCACGAGGCAGTCGTCGTCCTCGTGGACCACGCGCAGGGGCAGCGGATCGGGCTGGAAGGCATCGTCAGCCTCCCGAGGGAGCGGCTGCACGAACAGGGTCTCGTAACCGCCCAGGCGGGTTGCCGGCCCGAGCGCACGCTGCTCGCACCACACCGCACCCAGCGCGAACCACTGCTGGAGCCGGGAGCGGGACACCCCGGCAAGGCGATCGGCAAGCGCCTGGACGAGGAATCGGTCGGCGCGCTCGCCGGCGCCACCGGCAGCCTCGATGCACAGCACCGGCAGGGCCGCCGGCTCGCCGCCCTCACCGAGCGTGTCGGTCTCGACCCCTTCGATATAATCAGGACCGGTCATGCCTGCACGCGCTGACGGAACGCCGCTCGCGCCCCTGCGGGCACTGCGTGCCCCGGCTGCCGAGGGCGCCTCTCAGAAAGAACCCTGCCATGTCGTTGAGCGGCCCCACCCGCCATACCCGCGTTGCATCCGGCGCCTGGCACCCCTGGCCCGGTCTGGCCGCGCTGCTGTTGAGCCTGCTGCTGGCCGCCTGCGCCACCCCGGAACAGCGCGACCCCACGCTGGGCTGGACACCCGAAAAATTATACGCGGAGGCCCAGGACGAGATGCGCTCGGGCCGCTACAGCGCGGCCATCAAGATGCTCGAGAAGCTCGAGGCGCGCTACCCTTTCGGCCGCTGGGCGCAGCAGGCGCAGCTCGACATCGCCTACGCGCAGTTCAAGGACAACGATCGCGCGCTCGCCCTCGCCTCCACCGACCGCTTCATCAAGCAGTTTCCGGCCCATCCCTCGCTCGACTACGTGCACTACCTGCGCGGCCTGATCAACTTCAACGAGCAGCAGGGCTGGCTCGCCAGCCTGGGCGGGCAGGATCTCTCCGAGCGCGATCTGCGCGCCGCGCGCGAGGCCTTCGACTCCTTCCGCGAGGTGGTCACCCGGTTTCCGGACAGCCGCTATGCCGCCGACGCCGAGGCGCGGATGAAGTATCTGGTCAACTCCATGGCCGCCGGCGAGGTGCACATCGCGCGCTACTACTTCAAGCGCGGCGCCTATGTGGCCGCGGTGAACCGCGCGCAGATCGCGATCCGCCAGTACCCGAACGCACCGGCGATCGAGGAGGCGCTGTTCATCGTCATGAAGAGCTACGAACAGCTCGGCCTGGACGACCTGCGGGCCGATGCCGAGCGGGTGATGAAGGCCAACTTCCCGCGCAGCACCCTGCTCACCCAGGGCGTCACTCAGGCGGATCGTCGCTGGTGGCAGGTGTGGCGCTGAGCGCCACCGGCTCATCGAGGGCGGCCAGGAAGTCCATCGCGTCCTGCGCAGACCGGGTACGCCGAAACGGCGGCAGGCTGCGCAGGAGCTGACGCCCGTAGGCACGCTCGGCCAGGCGCGAGTCACACACCACCAGCAGGCCTCGGTCGGTTTCGGACCGGATCATGCGGCCGGCGCCCTGCTTCAGCGCCATGGCCGCTGCCGGCATCTGCAGGTTGCGGAAGGCATCCTCGCCCGCGCGCCGCAACACCTCGATGCGCGCGGCCAGCACCGGATCGTCGGGCGGCGCGAACGGCAGCTTGTCGATCACCACCAGCGAGAGCTGGCGGCCACGCACATCCACGCCCTCCCAGAAGCTCGCGCTGCCCACCAGCACCGGCGCCGTCGCCTGCCGGAAACGGGCGAGCAGTTCGGCGCGCGGCGCGCTGCCCTGCACCAGCAGGCTGAGGGTCGATCCCTCCTGCTCGATGCGCCGGGCAAGGCGCTGGCCGAGCTGGTCGACCATGCGCAGCGTGGTGCACAGCACGAAGGCCCGGCCGCGGTTGGCGACGATCAGCGGCCAGATCGCCTCGAAGACGCGCTGCGGAAAATCGGCGCCGCTGGGCTCGCCGACGCCCTGCGGGACATACAGCAGACCATGGGCCGGGTAGTCGAAGGGGCTCTCCCAGGCATGGGTGGCCGCGTCTTCCATGCCGAGCGCGCGCGCGAAGTGCCCGAAGGAGCCGCTGACGGCGAGCGTGGCCGAGACGAAGACCCAGGCGCGCGGGCGCTGCGCCCGGTGACGGCGGAAAGTGCCGGCCACCGTGAGCGGCGTGGCATGCAGCGTGAGACCCGCGGCGCCGATCTCGGCCCAGGCGATGCGATCGCCATCGTCGGCCGTGTCTTCGCGCGTGACGGCGCCGGCCAGCGCTGCGCCAGGATCGGGCGCCCCGGGCGCCGCGGCCTGCGCGGGTTCCGCGGTCTGCTCACCCTCCCAGGCCTCCCAGGACGCATCGGAGGCATCAGACGGTGCGGACGCCTCAGGTCCGGTGACGGCCCGTTCCCAGCGCCGCAGCTGGTCGACGAGCTCCAGCGCCCGCAGCGCGCAGCGGGTGAGCTCCCGGCCGCGCTCGGCCGAGCGCTCGAGCAGGGTGCGCACCCCGTCGAGCTGATCGGCGCACTCGGTCACGGCATCGAGCAGCGCGGGTCGGGCACGCAGCGCCGCGGCGTCCAGGCGAGCCGGGTCGCCCGCCTGCAGCCGCAGCTCGCGCACCGACTGCTCCAGCGCGCGCGAGACGGTGGTCCAGTCGGCCGCGTCGCGCGCCTCGGCCATCCCGGCGCGCAGGACATCGCGGGCGAACTCCACCAGCCGGCGCGAGGAGACCGACAGCCCGAAGAAGCTGGTGGCCACCTCGGGCAGCTGATGGGCCTCGTCGAAGATCAGCGTGTCGGCAGTGGGGAGCAGATCGGCCACACCCTCGTCGCGCAGGGCAAGGTCGGCGCAGAAGAGGTGATGGTTGACCACCACCACGTCGGCGCGCTGGGCTGCCTGGCGCGCCTTGATGACGAAGCACTCGCCCAGATCGGGGCATTCCTGGCCGAGGCAGTTCTCGCGGGTGGAGGTGGCCAGCGCCCAGGCTGGTGCGTCTTCGGAGACATCAGGGGCTCCGGCCCGGTCGCCGGTGCGCGACACGCCGGCATAGCGGTCGATGCGCCGCAGGTCGATGACGTCTTCGCGCCGGGCGAAGCGGCCATCGGCGAGATTGCGGCGCAGGTGGTAGCGGCAGACATAGTTGGCGCGGCCCTTGAGCACCGCGCACTCGGCATGCACGCCCAGGGCGCGGACCACCTCGGGCAGGTCACGCTCGAACAGCTGGTCCTGAAGGTTGCGGGTACCCGTGGAGATGACCACCCGTCCGCCGGAGAGCAGCGCCGGCGTCAGGTACGCGAAGGTCTTGCCGGTGCCCGTGCCCGCCTCGGCGATGAGCGCGCCCTGGTCGCCGATCGCCTGCGCGATCGCGCCCGCCAGCGCGAGCTGGCCGTCACGCACCCGGTAGCCGGCAAGCGCCGCGGCGAACGGTCCCTGCGCGCCCAGCGCCTGCTGGCTCGCCTCGGCCAGGCTGGCGGGCTGGGCGGGATGACTCACGGAGTCAGGCGGGCTGATCGGGCACCAGCTGCATCTGCAGCAGGGTGATCGCGTCCTTGATCTGCAGCTTGCGCTTCTTCAGACGGCGCAGCTGGAGCTCGTCAAAACGGGTCTGCTGCCCGATCGCCTCGATCATGGCGTCGAGACCGCGATGCTCGAGCTGCAGTTCGGCAATCCGGCGGCGGATGGATTCCGGATCGATCATGGGTGGCGCAACGCTGGTGGCGAAAGGGCAGGACAGGACGGGAGCGGCGGCAGCCATCCCGGGCGCGATGATAGTCGCCCCTCCGCGCGCGGCATAGCCCACCCTGGGATGAGTCCCGCGGACGAGGCCGATCGGGCGCCGCTCCTCAGCCCGGCGGACGAGGCTCTCGCCTTGGCTCCGAGGTGGGCGCATCCGGCTTGCGGGCCTTCTCCCGATCGAGCCGTTCCTGCTCGCGCGCCTCGCGCTCCTGCTGGCGACGCGCATGACGCTCGAGATTGAGCGCCGCCTGACGCTCGCGCTCGGCATCCTCGAGCGCCCGGGCGGCGCGGCGGGCATCGCGCGCCAGAGCCTGCGCGCGGGCGGCATCCTCGCGTTGCGGCGCGAGCCGATCATCCTCGCGGGCCTCGGCCAGCCGCTCGGCCAGCGCCTGGTTGCGCTCGAGATTGCGGGCCTCGCGCAGCACCTCCCGGGCGCGCCGCTCGACCGACGCGAAGCGCATGCGTGCCTGGCGGTGCTCGGTCTCGACCGCGAGGCGGCAGCGATTCACCCAGAGGCGCTCGGCACAGGCAAGCAGCGACTGGTAGCGGTGCTCGGCGGCCTCCTCGCGGGCGGCCTCCACCCGGGCCAGCGCATCATCGGCCTGCGCCGTGCTGGTGATGCTCGCCGGATCGGGCAGCGTCTCGGCGAGCCCGGGCGGGCTGCCGAGCAGGAGCAGCGCACCGAGAAGCACCGCCAGCCCCGCGCCCCCCGGCGCGACGACTGGCCAGGCGCGCTCGGGCGGGGGTGAGCAGGCGCCTCGCATCATGCCGTGCTCCCCGCCGGTCCGGGCGTGGGCTGCAGGGCGCCGGGAAAGAAGCGCGCGGTCAGTCCGGCATCCGCGATGGGCGCCGGCGGCGCCAGCGCGCGGCCATGACGGCGCCAGTCGGGCACCCGCAGGATGCGCTCGCACACCCGCTTCATGCCGATGGTCTCGCGATCGCCGACCAGCACGCCCTCGATGCGCAGGCCGCTGTCCTCGCGCGCCGCGGCCAGTCGCGCCAGCAGTGCCGGCGGACAGCCGAACTCGCCGTCGGAGGCGATCAGCAGATCGGCCTGTCGCCAGGCGGCGGACGCGAGGTCATCGAGCACGCGGGAGAAGAGGTCCGAGACATCGGTGCCGCCATGAAAGCTCTCGCCCAGGAAGCGGGCGATCTCGAACAGGCCATCCTCGCCGCTGATCTCGCGTCGGGCGATGTTGCCGGGCCCGCTCCAGGCATAGAGCAGACAGCGACGGCGCGCCGACTGGGCCACGCGCGCGGCCTCGAGCACGATGGCCCGCGCCACCTGCTCGGCGGCGCCTGCCATGGAGGCCGAGGTGTCGATGCACACGATCATCGGGCCCGTGCGCAGCCGCGGGCGCGGCTGGGGCGCCTGCGCGGCGGCGCGCCCGGGCCTGCGAACCCAGGTCGGATCGGTGGCGAGCTGCCGGTGGTGCAGGGTCAGCAACGACTGGTCGGCCAGCCGCGCCGCCAGCCAGCGCCGCCGTCGCCGCAACTGGGCCCATTCGCTGGCCAGCAGGCCGGCCAGGTCACCGGAGCGGCGGATGCCTTCGGGCTCGATCGGCGGCCCCGGCAGCACCGAGGGCCGGGGCTCGCGCACCCACGACGGCCGGGTGGGGTCCTCGCTGGGCAGGGCCACGGGCGCGGGTTCCGTCTCGTCCTCGGGGCGCTGCCGGCCCAATCGGGCGATCAGCGCGGCCAGGCCGGGCATGCCGGCCATGCGTTCGCGCGCGGCGAGCATGTCCTGCCAGGCCTGCGAGCGCAGCAGCCCGGAGAGTTCGCTCCAGCGCGAGGCATTGAGCACCCCGTCCAGCGATTCGAACAGGCGCAGGAACTGGCGCAGCTCGTCGCCACGCTCGGCCCAGTCCTCGCGAAACGCCTGCGCGCAGGCAGCCACCGCGCCCGGGCGGCCCAGCCGCGAGCTGACGAGGCTGATGCGGTCGATGTGCCACAGGGCCATGCGCTGCAACTGCTCGACCGCCGCAGGCTGGCCTCGGGTGAGCTGGCCCACCCGCGGATCGGCGAGGACGGCGTTGAAGGCGGCGGCCACCGCCGCATCGGGCCAGCCCTCGCTGCTCACAAGGCGGGCGTCGCCCGCGAGCAGGCGCGCCCGCCACGCGGCCAGCGCCGGAAAGCGCTCGAAGAACCCTGACTCGGCATGCACCAGCGCCGGCAGCCAGAGGGCTCGTCCGAGGGCCTCGAGCGGCGCGAATCGCCGCTCGAGGGCCAGCGGGTCGAACACCGCGCCGGGCAGCGCCGGGGATTCAGCCATCGAGCGGCACCGGCTCGGGCACCCGGCCATCATCGCCCTCGCCCACCGGCAGTTCGGCAAAGGCCCGGCGCGCATCGAGCAGCGCCGCGTGAGCCGCCAGCACCCGCTCGCGGTTGACCCGCAGCACCCCCAGCACCTGCCGGGCGAAGACCGGCGCCACCCAGAGATTGCCCGCGAGCTGTTCGCCAAGCAGGCGCTCGTGCGTCTCGGCGCTGGCGATGAAGCGCGCGACCTCGCCGATCAGCTGATCGATCTGCGCGAGCCGGGCCGCGATGTGGCTCGCGCTGTAGCGCTTGCGCCGGCTGAACGCCGACAGGCGCGGCGCGCCCTCGCCGAGCTCGCCCCCCTCGGCGCCGCCCACCGAGCGCATCAGCGCGAGCTTGCCGGAATCGTCGAAGGCGAGCTCGGCCGCGCTGGACTCGAGCTCGAGCTGACGCTCGAAGGCCTGCGCCGCGCGCCACAGCCACTGCGGATCGACCTCGGCCGCCGCCCCCAGCGAGGCCGCCAGCCAGTCCCGCAGGGGCTCGTGCTCCTCGGCGCGCTCGCAGACCAGCCAGGGCAGCACGCACAGGTCGGCCGGCGCGACCGCGTCGCGTCCGTTGGCAAGGGCCGCCACCCGCAGCACCGCCACGATCCGTACCCAGCGCCGGTCGGACACCGGCACGGCAGCTGCCCGCAGCCGCTCGCGCAGGGCCAGCAGCAGGGCCACCACCCCGGGCGGCAGCACGACCGCCGTCGCGCGCTCGCGCAGCGCGCGCAGCGCCGAGAGATCCAGCGGCGCAGCCGGCTCCTCGGCCGGCTCAGCGGTGGCCAGCAGCTCGCCGAACGCGGCGTCACTCACCGGCGCCACCGGGCAGCGGAACAGGAAGCGGTCGTGGAAGGCGGCCAGACCGGGCTCGTCGGGCGGCTCGTTGCTGGCCGCCACCAGCGTGACCAGCGGCACCGCCAGGCGCTGCGCGCCCTGATCGAACACCCGCTCGTTGAGCAGGCCGAGCAGGGCATTGAGGATGGCCGAGTTGGCCTTGAAGACCTCGTCGAGGAAGGCCACGCTCGCGGTCGGCAGATAGCCCTCCACCTCGCGTTCGTAGCGTCCCTCGTCGAGCGCGGCGAGCGAGAGCGGCCCGAACAGCTCCTCGGGCACGCTGAAGCGGGTGAGCAGTCGCTCGAAGTAGGCGCCGCCAGCCAGCCGGTGCAGCCGCCGCGCGAGCGCGCTCTTGGCGGTGCCGGGCGGGCCCACGAACAGCAGATGCTCGCCGCTGAGCAGGGCCAGCACCAGGCAGCGAGCCTGCTCGTCGCGCTCGATCAGGCCCTGAGCAACCGATGCGATCAGGGCGCGCAGCCCCGCGGGCTCGAGCCGGGCGGCAGTCTCGACAGCACTCATCCGGGCATCTTACGACAGCGCCGATGGCGGCTGGCGCACGCCCGGCGGGACCGCTCAGGTCAGCGCGCCCGCCGCGCCACGGCGCGGCGCCTCGAGATACTCGCGCGACTGCATCTCGACGATGCGGCTCACGGTGCGCTGGAACTCCACCGCCATCGCCCCGGTGGTGTAGAGCTCTTCAGGAGGGCACTGCGCCGACATCAGCAGCTTCACCCGCTGGTCATAGAAGACGTCGATCAGCCACACGAAGCGACGCGCCTCCGAGGCCATGGCCGCGCTCATGCGCGGGATCTCGGAGAGCACCACGGTGTGGAACAGACGCGAGAGCTCGAGGTAATCGTTCTGCGAGCGAGGCCCGCCGCACAGGGTGCGGAAGTCGAACCAGACCACGCCGCCCGCGCGGCGCAGCGCGCGCAGCTCGCGGTTCTCGATCAGCAGTCGCGGGTCTTCGTCGCGGGCCTCGGCCAGGGCCGCGAAGGCCTCGCGCAAGGCCGCATCGGCCTGGGCGCCGAGCGGGCAGTGGTAGGCGCGCACCTGCTCGAGCGAGCGCCGCCGGTAGTCGACACCCACGTCCACGCACAGCACATCGAGCTGCCGCTGCAGCAGGTCGATCGCCGGCAGGACGCGGGCGCGGTGCAGCCCGTCGGGGTACAGCCCCGAGGGCGCGTAGTTGGAGGTGATGACGAAGGTGACCCCGTTGGCGAAAAGCCCGCGCATCAAGCGCTCGAGGATCATCGCGTCGGCGATGTCCGAGACATGGAACTCGTCGAAGCAGATCAGCCGGTAACGGCGCGCGATGCGCCGGGCCACCTCGTCGAGCGGGTCGGCGCTGCCCTTGAGCTCGTCGAGTTCGCGGTGCACGCCACGCATGAACTCGTGGAAGTGCACGCGGAACTTGCGCACCACCGGCACCGCGCCGAAGAAGCAGTCCATGAGGAAGCTCTTGCCGCGGCCCACGCCGCCGTGCAGCCATACGCCGCGCGGCACGACGGGACGCGAGAGCAGCTTGCGCAAGGGGTTGGCGCGCTGCGCCTTGAAGACCACCAGTTCCTCGTGCAGCCGCTGCAGCCGCTCGATGGCGGCCTGCTGCGCGGCGTCGGCCTGGTAGCCACGCTCGGCGAGCGCAGCCGCGTCGGCCGC
>JBIKWU010000341.1:0-3694 GCA_044356115.1 Burkholderiaceae bacterium | reverse complement strand
TGCCCACGATCTCCGACGGCATGTCGATGGGCACCGAGGGCATGAAGTACTCGCTGATCTCGCGCGAGGTGATCGCCGACTGCATCGAGACCGCGGTGCAGGGCCAGTGGATGGACGGCGTGCTGGTGGTCGGCGGCTGCGACAAGAACATGCCCGGCGGCATGATCGGCATCCTGCGCTGCAACGTCCCGGCCATCTACGTCTACGGCGGCACCATCAAGCCGGGCAAGTGGAAGGGCCAGGACCTCACCATCGTGTCGGTGTTCGAGGCGGTGGGCGAGTACTCGCGCGGGCGCATGAGCCAGGAAGACTTCGAGGGCATCGAGCGCAACGCCATCCCCGGCACCGGCTCGTGCGGCGGCATGTACACCGCCAACACCATGTCGTCCTCCTTCGAGGCCCTGGGCATGAGCCTGATCGGCTCCTCCACCATGGCCAACCCCGACAGCGAGAAGACCGATTCCGCCTCGGCGTCGGCCAAGGTGCTGATCGAGGCGGTGCGCAACAACCTGCGTCCCCTCGACATCGTCACCCGCGAGTCGATCGAGAACGCGGTCACCCTGATCATGGCCACCGGCGGCTCGACCAACGCGGTCCTGCACTTCCTCGCGATCGCGCACGCGGCGGGCATCGACTGGACCATCGATGACTTCGAGCGCATCCGCCGCCGCACCCCGGTGATCTGCGATCTCAAGCCCTCCGGTCGTTACGTGGCGGTGGACCTGCACCGTGCCGGCGGCATCGCCCAGGTGATGAAGATCCTGCTGAAGGCCGGGCTCATGCACGGCCACTGCATGACCATCACGGGTCGTACCCTGGCCGAGGAACTCGCGCACGTGCCCGACACGCCGCGCGCCGACCAGGACGTGATCCTGCCGATCGACAAGCCGATGTACGCCGAGGGCCACCTCGCCATCCTCAAGGGCAACCTGTCCCCGGAGGGCTCGGTGGCCAAGATCACCGGTCTGAAGAACCCGGTGATCACCGGCCCGGCGCGGGTCTTCGACGACGAGCAGTCGGCCATGAGCGCCATCATGGAGGGCCGCATCCAGGCTGGCGATGTCATGGTGCTGCGCTACCTCGGCCCCAAGGGCGCGCCCGGCATGCCCGAGATGCTCGCGCCCACCTCGGCGATCATCGGCGCGGGCCTGGGCGAGTCGGTCGGACTGATCACCGACGGCCGCTTCTCCGGCGGCACCTGGGGCATGGTGGTGGGCCACGTGGCGCCCGAGGCCTACGTCGGCGGCCCGATCGCGCTGGTCGAGGAAGGCGATTCGATCACCATCGATGCGCATCGTCAGGCGCTGGAACTGAACGTGCCCGATGACGTGCTCGCCCGTCGGCGCGCTGCCTGGCGCGCGCCGCAGAGCAACTACCCGCGCGGCGTGCTGGCCAAGTTCCGCAGGCTCTCGTCGAGTGCCAGCAAGGGTGCGGTGCTCGATTCGGACGAGTGAGACATCAGGGCCCCGCGCCGCGGGGCCCGCCTCGATCCAACGCGCTGTCCGCCTGCCGGCGGCACGGATCTCACGCGGCGTCGCGCTTGCGGGCCTTGCGTTCCTCGCGAGAGATGCGGAATCGAGCGGCCACCCGCTCCTTGCGGGCCCGATCGAGCCTCTCGCGGTCGACACCGCGGCGGTCGAAACCGAGCAGCCCCTCCAGGAACTCGAACCAGACCAGGGCTGCCGCGAACGGCGCGGCCACCCACCACCACGAGATCGCGGCAAAAGGGCCGACCTCGAGCAGCTTGAGCACGATGAGAAAGAAACCACCCCAGATCAGGAACATGCAGGCATCGCCACGGAGACAGTGACCGAACCATAGCCACCCGGATCGGTTCCCGCCAGATCGCCTGCACGGGCGGACAACCGGGCGGCATGAACGGCCGGCCGTGTCGGGTCGCCAGCGGCCCGACCCTTCTTCGCATCGGGGCCGACGGAGCCTGCAAGGAGGATCGGGTAGCATCGACCCAACAGGCCGCCGTCTCGACTGACGCAACGCGCGCGCCCATGCCGATCAAGATCCTGGAGCCTGCCGACCATGCACCACACCGCCGCTCCCGCCGCCGCCCGCCTGCTGGCGCTCAGCCTCGCCCTGATCGCAGGGCCGGCCCTGGCCAGCGCCGACCTCGCCCGCGCCCGCAACTGCAATGCCTGCCACGCTCCGGAAAAGAAGCTGATCGGACCGTCGTTCAAGGACATTGCCGCCAAGTACGCCGCCGACACGAACGCCCAGGCCAGGCTGGTGCGCAAGGTCCGGGAGGGCGGCGTGGGGGTCTGGGGTCAGATCCCGATGCCCGCCAACCCGCAGGTCACCGCAGATGAGGCTGGCGTGCTGGTCAAGTGGATTCTCACCGGCCGCTGAACAGGCCGCGATCCCCGGCCTCG
Source organism: Burkholderiaceae bacterium (assembly GCA_044356115.1). GTDB lineage: Bacteria > Pseudomonadota > Gammaproteobacteria > Burkholderiales > Burkholderiaceae_E > Quisquiliibacterium. The sequence continues at coordinate 1,310 of JBIKWU010000341.1, read as the reverse complement.
CACCGTCCGTCCGCGCCCCGACCCCGCCCGTCCCGCGCCGTGCCGGCAGGGAGCGGCCCGGCGATACCCTGCTGTCAGGCAGTGCGCCCCTGGCGCGACGCATAGGCTCCTCCTCCAGCCGCACGGATCACTCCCATCACGGCTGGTTGTCCCCGGCACCGACCGGGGTTTTTTTTTGCCTGTCCCAGGCCGACCGAACGGCCAGCGCCCGCCCCAGCGCGAGGGCGGGAATCCGCGGCCCGGTCGATCTTTGCGCGTACACTGCGCCGGTTTTTCGGGAACGCGCCGGTGCCGGACCTCGACATCCTGCTGCAGCAGATCCTCAATGGCCTCGTGCTGGGCAGCGTCTATGCGCTGGTCGCCCTCGGCTACACCATGGTCTACGGCATCCTGCAGCTCATCAACTTCGCCCATAGCGAAGTGCTCATGGTGGGCGCCATGGTGGGCGTGAGCGTGGTGGCGGCGCTGGCCGGCAGCGGCCTGCCGGGCCCGGCCCTGCTGCTGCTGGCGATCGGCGCGGCCATCCCGGTGTGCATCGCGCTGTCGCTGTTCATCGAGCGGGTGGCCTACCGGCCGCTGCGAAATGCCCCCCGACTGGCTCCGCTGATCACCGCCATCGGCGTGTCGATCGTCATCCAGACCCTCGCGATGATCGTCTGGAAGCCCAACCCCATCGTGTTCCCCGACCTGCTGCCCACCGAGCCCATCCGGATCGGCGGCGCGGTGCTGGCGCCCAAGCAGGCGCTGATCCTGGGCGTCTCGGCCCTCATGATGGCCGGCCTCATGCTGCTGGTGAACAGCACCCGCCTGGGCCGGGCCATGCGAGCCACCGCCGAGAACCCGCGCATCGCGGGCCTGATGGGCGTGAACGCCAACCAGGTGATCGCGGCCACCTTCGCGATCGGCGCCGCGCTGGCGGCGGTGGCCGGCGTGCTGGTGGCCATGAACTACAACATCGCGCAGTTCTCGATGGGCTTCATCCCGGGGCTGAAGGCCTTCACCGCCGCGGTGCTCGGCGGCATCGGCAATCTCGCCGGGGCGGTGGTCGGCGGACTGCTGCTGGGCCTGATCGAGAGCCTGGGCGCGGGCTACATCGGCGACATCACCGGCGGCTTCCTGGGCAGCCACTACCAGGACATCTTCGCCTTCGTGGTGCTGATCGCGGTGCTGGTGCTGCGGCCCTCGGGGATCATGGGCGAGCGGGTCGCCGACCGGGCCTGACGGGCATGGTGAAGCACTTCTTTCCGGCGCTGGCGGGCAAGCCGCAGGCAGCCTTCGCGGCCACGATCGCGATGGCGCTGGCGCTGGCC
>JBIKWU010000340.1:0-3700 GCA_044356115.1 Burkholderiaceae bacterium | reverse complement strand
CGGCCGCGAAAGCCCGTGCCGACGCGCCGGCAGCGATCACCAGTGCCCGCCTCGCCCTGGCGGTTCGCTGACATGAGCGCCACCCCACACATCCTGCCGCTCGACGGTCACCAGGACACACCGGCCCTCGCCGACTACCTGCGGATCGAAAGTCTCTGCGAGTCGATGCTGAAAGCCGCTCGCAACGATGACTGGGAACGGGTCGGCGAGCTGCAATCGGCCAGTCAGACCCTGATCAGCGGGCTGCGCGGCGCAGCGCAGCTTCCGGTCAGCGGCGCGGTGCGCCGGGAGCAACTGCGGATCATGCGGCGCATCCTGCTCCTTGATGGCCAGATCCGGCGCCTGGCCGAGCCCTGGCAACAGGGGCTGGAGCGCATGTTCGCGCCCCCGCTTGCTCGCCAGACGGGCGCACAGCGCGCCGCCTGGAACTGACCCGGACGCTGGCCAGCGCCTGACATGACTCAGGCAGACGGATCGCCCGACTGCCCGGTCCAGTCCGACGCCGGGCGCGAAGCGGCCTACGAGCCCGTGGTGGATCCGCAGGCGATCCGGCTCATGCTGACCGAGCTGATGGTTCGGGAGCGCCCGCTGAAGCTGACCCCGGCCGGCGGCGGCGCGGTGCCACCGCTGGATGACCTGCGCCTGCGGGTGAGCCGAGAAGGTCTGACCCTCACCGGCCCGGCTTCCGGCGACATCGTCGACGCGATCCCGTTTGCCGACGCCATCCTGAGCACCGACCTGCACGGCGCCCGACTGCGCTTTCACGCACAATCTCCGCGCCTGATCCGTGACCAGGATCGGTGGGCGCTCCAGATGGGATGGCCCCTGCGGCTTCTGCGCCTGCAGGAGCGTTCCGCGTTCCGGATCCGTCCGAGCGAACCGGCCCACGCGATGTGTGTCCTGCGTTCAGGCGTTGGCCAGGAGCGGGTCCACCGGGTGGTGGATCTGAGTGCCGACGGGCTGGCGCTGGCCTGGCCTGATGCGATGCCCAGGCCCGAACCGGATCATGTCTGGCAGCACTGCCGGCTCGAACTTCCAGGTCAGGCGCCGATTCCCTGCGACCTCCGGGTGCGTGCGATCCACGAGCCCCGCGCGGGTGAAGCGGGCGGGCTGCGGGTGGGTTGCGAGTTCGACCGCCCTACCCCGGAAACCCAGCGTGCGGCGCAACGCTACGTGATCGCGGCCGAGCGCGAGGCCTTGAGCGGCCGCCGTCCAGGCTGAACGGCCTCACGGCCGCCAGCCTCAGACCTGGATGTTCATGATGTCGGTGTAGGCCGACACCAGCCGGTTGCGCACGGTGAGCGCGGCCTGGAAGCCGACCTGCGCCTTCTGCATGGCCACCATGGTGTCCTCCAGGCTCACCGAGTCCGCACCGAGCTGGTACTGGCGCTGAAGTTGCCCCGACTCGTTCTGCAGCTGGCTCACCGTCTTGAGCGCCGAATCGAGCGCCTTCGCGAAGCCGGCGCCGCCGGCGGGTGCCGCCGCGCCCGGAGCACGGCCGAGACCCGCCGCGCCAACGGACCCGAGGCCTTGCAGCAGTTTCAGTTCCATGAGAACTCCTCCAGAGGGTGCATGCCGACACTGTATCGGCGGGTTCCGCGGCCCAGCGGGGAAATAGCGACCGAAGACCGCGCTATTTCCGGGTTAAGCGCCCTCAAGTTCTCCGGACAATGGCCGTGACCCCCAAGCCCGGTGACCGCAGCCCATGGATACCACGATCGATCAGGACGCCATTGAACGCCCGCGCGGCCTCGCAGCCCTGCCCCTACGGCAGATCGCGATGCTGGGAATCGGCGCCGCCGCCCTGATCGCGATCGTCGTGGCCTCGGTGATGTGGGCCCGCACCCCTGACTACAAGGTCCTGTTCGCGAACCTCGGCGACAAGGACGGCGGCGCGGTGGTGGCGCAACTCTCGCAGATGAACGTGCCCTACAAGTTCGCCGAGGGCGGCGGCGCCATCCTCGTGCCGGGCAACATGGTCCACGATGTGCGCCTGAAGCTTGCCTCGCAGGGCCTGCCCAAGGGCGGGCTGGTGGGCTTCGAGCTGATGGAGAACCAGCGCTTCGGCGTCACCCAGTTCCAGGAGCGGCTCAATTTCCAGCGCGGCCTGGAGGGTGAGCTCTCCCGCTCCATCCAGTCGCTGCCGGTGGTGCAGTCGGCGCGGGTCCATCTCGCCCTGCCCACCCAGAACGGCTTCCTGCGGGAACAGCAGAAGGCTTCGGCCTCGGTACTGCTCAACCTGCATCCCGGTCGCATCCTCGATCGTGCGCAGGTCGCCGGCATCGTGCATCTGGTGGCCTCGTCGATTCCGGACATGAATCCCCGCCAGGTCAGCGTCATCGACCAGACTGGCGCCCTGCTCTCGAGCAATGGCGAATCGCCGGCGGCCGGGCTGGACGCCAATCAGCTGAACTACATCCGCCAGGTCGAGACCGGACACATCCAGCGGATCCTGGCGATCCTCGAACCGATCTACGGCCGCGACAACATCCGCGCGCAGGTTTCGGCCGACATCGACTTCACCCAGAGCGAACAGACCGCCGAGCTCTACAAGCCCAATCAGGGCGGCGAGCAGGCCGCGGTGCGCAGCATGCAGACCGTCGAGGCCAGAGACCCGGCCGACAAGTCTGCCTCGGGCGTCCCGGGCGCGCTCTCGAACCAGCCACCGGCGGCGGCCGCCGCGCCCACCAGCGGGCCGGCGCAGACCCTGCAGACCGCGGGCGGGGCCGGCGCGGGCGCCAATGGCCGTCGCGAGGCGGTGACCAACTACGAGGTCGACAAGACCGTGCGGGTGACCCGCGCCGGCAGCGGCGTGGTCAAGCGGCTGAGCGCGGCCGTGGTGGTCAACCACCGCAAGGCCACGGCGACCAACGGCAAGGTGAGCCTCACCGCGCTGAGCCCGGCCGAGATCGAGAACGTCAACGCCCTGGTGCGCGAGGCGATCGGGTTCAGCAAGGACCGCGGCGATTCCATCAACGTGGTCAATGCGCCGTTTTCGCAGGAAGAGGCGCCCAAGGCGGTGGAACTGCCGCTCTGGAAGCAACCCGACGTGATCGACATGGCCCGCGAGGCAGCCCGGTACCTGGGGCTGCTGGTGCTTGCCGCGATCGTGATCTTCGCCGCGATTCGCCCCTCGGTGAAGGCGCTGGCGAATCGACCGACCGCGGTGCGCATCAGCGAGACGGTCCGCAACGACCTCGCTCTGCCACCCCCAGGCTCCGGCATCGGTCCGGGCGGCGCCCCGGCGCTGGAGGGTACGGTGCTGCCGGCGCTGCCCAGCCCGCAGCGTGATGACGTGATCAAGATGGCCAAGGAAAACCCCGCCGCAGTGGCCAACATCGTGCGCGCGTGGGTCAACAAGGAGGAATGACCGGTGTCTTCCCTGGAAGGTCTGAACGACAGCGCGATCCTGATGCTCGCCCTGGGCGAGGAGTCGGCGGCGGAGGTCTTCAAGCACCTGTCGCCGAAAGAGGCGCAGATGGTCGGCGAGGCGATGGCCCGCATCCGTACCACCAAGAAAGAGAAGGTGGAGGAGGTCATCGCACGTTTCCGGGCCGACACCGAAGGCCAGGGCATGCTGGTGGACGACACCAACAAGTACATCCGCACCGTGCTGACCCGGGCACTGGGCGAGGAGCGCGGCGGCCTGCTGATCGACCGGATCCTGCAGGGCGGTGACGTCTCCGGCATCGAGAGCCTG
>JBIKWU010000101.1:0-12933 GCA_044356115.1 Burkholderiaceae bacterium | reverse complement strand
TGGTGGGCACCGCCGAAAGCAGGAAGTGGGTCTGCCGCTCGCCGGCTTGCAGCGGCATCATGAAGCCCTGCACCTTCACCCGCGTGCCCGAGAGGCTGGCCACCGGCGGCGGGAACACCGCCACGGTGCGCTTGCCCTCCTGCTTCATGCTGACCGTGCCGAGCAGTCGCCAGGGCACCACGCCGGGCAGGTCCTGCAACGGGGGAAAGGCGCTCTGCGGCGAGTGGAAACCCTGGCCCTGGCCCGCGCCCGGGGCCGCCGCGGGCGCGCCGCCATCGTTGCCCGCGCTCTGGCCGAGTGCCGGTGCCGCGAGGCCGGCGGCCAGCGCCAGCGCGAGCAGCAGGGTCAGGGGGCGGCGCCGGCCGGGGAGGATGCCGGGAAGGGGTGGCTCAGTGCGCATGCTTCATTCCGCAGTGCTTGCCGATGCCCAGGCCCTTGCAGGCAGCCTGAAGCTGGGTCTGGCAGGTGTCATGGCCCTGGTTGCGTTCGAGGCAGCGCGCTGCGGCCTCGTGGGCGGCCGCCATGGCCCGGTGCCTTTCGATGTCGCGTCGGGTCTGCTCGGGGGTGTGGCGCTCCTGGGCGACGGCCGCCGCGCCCAGCGCGAGCAGGGCCAGGGCCGCGAGGCCTTGCCGGATCGGGGTGGATGGTATCAAGGGGGTCTCCGGGCAACGGGTTCGATGACAGGGTGGACAGCGTGGTTCACCCGGCCAGCAGGTGGTCGACCGGCACCCGGTAGGCTTTCAGGGCCGGCGCCAGTGCTGCCAGCCAGACCGTGGCCATGGCGGCGACCACCGCCCAGGCCTCGGCCGGGGTGAACCACGCCCCGGTGAGCGGCAGCCCGCCATCGGCGGCCATCAGCCGGCCGAGCAGCGCCACCGCGCCATGGCCCAGCGCCAGCCCCAGCAGCAGCGCCACGCCGCCCAGACCGCTGGCCTGCAGCAGTATCACCTGCACCAGCCGCGCGCGGGAAGCGCCGGCCAGGCGCAGCACGGCGAGGTCGGCGAGGCGGTCCTGCACCGCGGCATAGAGCGTGGCGAACACCGACAGCCCAGCCAGCGCCAGCAGCACCGCGCCGAAGGCGGCGATCAGCTGCGAGCCCACGCCGAGCAGCCGCGAGAGCCGGGCCATCTCGATCGCCGGCACGGCGGCCTGGGCGTCGGCGCGGGCGTTCACCCAGCGCGGCAGGCTGATCGCGGCCAGCGGCGTGCGGTAGGAGATCTGCAGCAGGGTGACCTCGCGGGCGGCCTCGAGCTCGCGCCGGTCGTCGTCGTCGAGGGCCACCGCCTTCTCGTGCACCTGCCAGACGGTGGCGATGTCGGTGAGGATGAGCCGGTCGATCACCCCGCCTGTGGGCGCGAGCACCCCCACCACCGCCAGCGGGTGCTCGTCATGGCCGCCGCCGCCCTCGCCCAGGCCGTGCTGCCCGACCAGGCTGCCACCCACGGTCAGGCCGGTGTCGCGAGCCACCGCGGCGCCGAGCACCGCCTGCATCGGGCCGTCCCAGAGGCGGCCCGCGGCGAGTTCGGCGCCGTGCTGCTCGACCAGGCCATGGCGGGTGCCGACGATGCGGTAGCCGCGAAAGCTGTCGCCCAGCGACAGCGGGATGACGCGCGCCACGGTTGGCAGCGCGGCCATCTGCGCTTCCAGGCTGGCGGGGATGTTGCCCGGCGGGATGTCCAGGTGGAAGACCCCGGCCAGGATCAGCTGCAGCGGGCTGCCTTTGGCGCCCACCACCAGGTCCACGCCGCGCAGGTCGCGCTCGAAGCGCGCGCTGATCTGGTCGGCGCTGACCATCACGAACACCAGCGCGGCCAGTCCGAGCGCCAGGGCGGCCAGATTGAGCAAGGCCACCGCCGGTCGGTGCACCAGCAGGCGCCAGGCCAGCGTGGACCAGCTCATGGCGCGCCGGCCGCGCGGCCGAGATCGAGCACCCGGCATTCGCCGGGGGCATCGCGCAGCATCTCGAGCGTGCGCGCGTCATGGGTGGAGACCAGCAGGCTCGCGCCGGTGTCGCGCCGGGCGAGCAGCAACTGGCCCACCGCGAGCGCGGCGCTGTCATCGTCGAGGCTGGCGGTGGGCTCGTCGGCGATCAGCAGTTGCGGGTGGTTCATCAGTGCCCGCGCGAGCGCCACCCGCTGCGCCTGACCGCCACTGAGTTGCGCCGGTCGCGACCCAGCCAGCGCCGAGAGTTCAAAGCGCGCGAGCAGCGTCTCGGCGCGCTCGCGGCTGGCGGCGGCGGGCGCGCCCACGGCCAGGCCGGCGAGCAGCAGGTTCTCGCGCACGGATAGCGCCGGCAGCAGGTGCAGGCGCTGGGGCAGCAGGCCCAGGGTGCGGCCTCGCCAGGCATCACGCTGCGCCGGAGCGAGGCTGGCCGGGTCGGTGCCGCAGACGACGAGGCTGCCCTCATCGGGCGCGAGCAGGCCGGCGAGCAGCGCGATCAGGGTGGACTTGCCGCTGCCCGAGGCCCCGCGCAGCGCGAGCAGCCCGCCCTGCGGGAGGTCGAGGTCAGGGAAGGCCAGCCGGACCCTGCGCGCGCCACCGTGGCGGGTGATGGCAAGCCGCGACAGGCGGATCATGGGAGCTTGCCAGGGACGTGAGCGCGCGCCGCGGGCGGGCTACAGCACGATCCGGACCCAGGGGTGGCCGGCGAGCGCGCGGTACAGGCCCTCGAGTTGCGCGCGCGACTCGACCCGCAGCGGCAGCGTCAGGCTGAGGTAGGTGCCGCGCGAGGAGGTGCGCAGCTCGATGCTCGCGGGGTCGAAGGCCGGAATGTGCTCGGTCACCAGGGTCGCGATGGCCTGCGCGAAGCCATCGACCCGCTGGCCCATGACCTTGAGCGGGAAGTCGGCCGGGAACGCGAGCAGCTGCTCGATGCGGTCGAAGGCCTGACCGATATCGGCCGGCGGGTTGGCGGGCGGGCTGGCGTCGCTCATCCGTCGGCCTGCTTGGCGGCCTGGTAGGCCTGGTAGAGGGCCTGATACACCGGGCCCGGACGGCCGCTGCCCACCGGGCGGCCATCCAGGTGCGTGACCGCGACCACCTCCTTGGTGGCCGAACTGACCATCAGCTCGTCGGCGGCCAGCACCTCCTCGCGCAGCACCGGCCGGGTCTGCATGGGAATGCCGGTGCGCGCGCAGAGCTCGTCGAGCAGGCCCACGCGGATGCCCTCGAGGATGCGGTGATCGCGGGGCGGGCCGAAGACCGTGCCCTGGCGCACGACCCAGACATTGGATGACGAGCCCTCGGTGAGGAAGCCGTCGCGGAACATGAGGCACTCGGCGGCGCCGGCATCCACCGCCGCCTGGCGCGCCAGCACATTGCCCAGCAGCGACACCGACTTGATGTCGCAGTGCAGCCAGCGCTCGTCGGGCAGGGTGATGGCGGCGACGCCGCCCTCGCGCTGCGCGGCGGGCACCGGGACGAGTTCGCTCGCCATCGCGAAGACCGTGGGCGTGGCCTGGGCCGGGAAGGCGTGGTCCCGGCGCGCCACGCCGCGGGTGACCTGCAGGTAGATGAACTGGTCGGGCCAGGGATGCAGGCCGATCAGGCGGGTGACCAGCGCGGTCCAGGCGTCATCGTCATGCGGGTTGCTGATGCGGATGGCCGCGAGGCTGCGCTTGAGCCGGGCGAGGTGCTGCGGCCAGCGGAACAGGCGTCCGCCGTAGCTGGGCACCACCTCGTAGATGCCGTCACCGAAGATGAAGCCGCGGTCGAGGACCGGCACGCGGGCCTCCTCGAGGGGCAGGAACTCGCCATTGAGGCAGACGGTCTGAGGGGTCATCATCGCTCCATCCAGAGTCGGATCGTATCCCAGGCCCGGCCGAGCAGGCCCGCCTGGCCGATGCTCTCGAGGGCCACCAGCGGGCGTTCGGCGAGCACCTGATCGCCCTGCCGGACCCGCAGGGTGCCGATGCGCTGGCCCCGCTCGATCGGTGCGGTGAGCGGCTGCTGGCGCTCGATCTCGGCGCGTACCGCGCCGGCCTGGCCGCGCGGCACCGACACCAGCACGTCGGACTCGAAGCCGGCCTTCACCTCGGGCGCGGTGCCTTTCCAGACCCGGTAGCTGCCGGCCACCTGGCCCGCGGAGAAGACCCGCGCGGCCTCGGTATTCTGGAAGCCCCAGTTCAGCAGCTTCTGGCTCTCCATGGCGCGCGCGCTGTCGGAGGCCGCGCCCAGCACCACCGAGAGCAGGCGGCGCGGCACGCCACTGCCGGCCTGCTCGCGCCGGGCCGAGGCGATGAGGCAGTAGCCGGCGGCCTCGGTGTGACCGGTCTTGACGCCGTCGACGGTGGGGTCGATGAACAGCAGCCGGTTGCGGTTCGGCTGGCGGATGCCGTTGTAGGTGTATTCCTTCTCGGCGTAGAGGGCGTAGTGCGCGGGGTGTTCGGTGATCAGCCGGCTGGCAAGCAGGGCAAGGTCGCGCGCGGTGGTGACGTGGCCGGGCGAAGGCAGACCGGTGGCGTTCGTGAACCGGGTGTTCGCCAGCCCCAGGCGCTGCGCCTCGCGGTTCATCTGCTCGGCGAAGGCCGCCTCGGTGCCGGCCACGGCTTCGGCCAGGATGATGGCCGCGTCATTGCCCGACTGGATGATCAGGCCGCGCAACAGTTCGTCGACGGTGGCGGGCTTGGCCCGGTCGACGAACATGCGCGAGCCGATCGCCCGCCAGGCGGCTTCGGACACCGGCGGTCGCTGCTCGCCGGTGAGCTTGCGCTCGGCCAGGGCCGCGAACACCAGCCGGGCCGTCATCAGCTTGGTGAGCGAGGCCGGCTCGACCTTCAGGTCGGGCTCCGAGCCGGCCAGGATCTGGCCGGTGGTCACGTCGACCAGCAGCCAGGAACGGGCGGCCAGGGTGGGCGCGCCGCCTGGCTGCGGCGGCGGCTCGGGCGCGACTTCGCGTGCCGGCGCCTTGCCAGCCGGCTTGCGCGCGGCCTCCGAAGGGGCCAGGCCGAGCAGCCCGGTCAGCACGAGGGCGGCGATCAGCAGGCCGCGGATCGTGGGGGACTTCATGGGAGGGCCTTGGACGACGGCGGTGCGATGGGCTGGGTATTTGAAGCGTGGGCGTGAAGCGTGGGTGCGATGCCCGGGGCGCCGGGGGGTCAGCCGGCGTCGGGATCGAAGGCCTGGCGGCTGAGCGCGATCAGCCGGGCCGCGTGCGCCTTGCCGAGGCGCGCGCCCACCACGTCGATGTTGGCGCGCACCACCAGCCCGGCGCGCTCGATCGCCGGGCACTGCGCCAGGGCCTCGTCGAGGGGTCGGCCCGCAGGGCCGAGCTCGGCCTCGAACACCCCGGCGAGCATCGACTGCACGCGCGCCAGCCGCGCCCGCCGGCGCCCGGGATCGTCAGGCGGCTCATTCGGCGGTGGCTGCTCGGCGACGCCGCTGAGGGTCACCAGCCCGAAGGACATCAGCTTGTCGATGATCGGACCGATCTCGCCGCCGCGCACATACGCGGCCAGATCGACCAGGCGGCGGCGGCCGTCGATGAGGATGAGCACCCGGCGCTCCGAGCTGTTGAGCCGGTTGCTGCGGTGGGCGATCTCGTCCTGACCGAGCCGGCTCTTGAGGAACACCAGGCGCAGATCAGGGGACTGCCGATCGGCAGGGGCGGTACCGGTCAAGGCGGATCCTCGGCGCAGGGCGGGTCGGTCGCGGTGCCGGCACCCCATGCCTGGAGCACCAGCCGCTTGAGCAGCGGCAGCCGCCGGTGGAAGAAGTGGTCGGTGCCGGGGATCACGGTCACGGGCAGACCCTGCGGCCGGGCCCAGTCGAGCACGGCCGCCAGCGGCACGACATCATCGGTCTCGCCGTGGATGACCAGGGTGTCCTCGGGTACCGCAGCCAGCTCGAAACGTGACACCGCCGGGCCGACCAGCACCAGACGGCCGGCGGGCTGGCCCGCGGCGGCCAGCCTGGACGCGACCCGGGTCTGCACGAAACTGCCGAACGAGAACCCGGCCAGCGCCAGGGGCAGCGGCGCGCCGTCTGGACCGGGCGCCTCGGCGCGCGCGTGGGCCAGCACGGCGAGCAGGTCGTCGGTCTCGCCGCGGCCCTCGTCGTGCGACCCGGCGGACTCGCCCACGCCGCGGAAGTTGGGGCGCAGGCACCAGTAGCCCAGCGCCAGGAAGGCCCGGGCAAGGGTCTGCACCACCTTGTTGTCGCGGGTGCCGCCGTAGAGCGGGTGCGGGTGGGCGATCAGCGCGATGCCCCTCAGCGCGCCGGCCGGCCGGTCGGAGGCGACATCGATCAGCCCTGCCGGGCCCGCGAGCCGCAGCAGGCGCGTGCCCGGGTTCATTCCAGCCGCAACCGCTCGACCGGCACGCCGCCCACCAGGTGCGAGTCGACGATCTCGTCGATGTCCTGCTGGTCGACGAAGGTGTACCAGACGCCTTCGGGATAGACGACCGCCACCGGGCCGTGCTCGCAGCGGTCGAGGCAGCCGGCCTTGTTCACGCGGATCTTGCCGGGGCCCGACAGGCCCAGGGCCTTGATGCGCTGCTTGGCATGGGCCTGCATCGCCTCGGCCGGGTGGTCGGCGCAGCAGGCACGGCCGTCATCGCGGCGGTTCAGGCAGAAGAAGATGTGCTTGTCGTAGTGGCTCATGGTCTGTGCCGGATTATAGAGGGCCGGGCTTCGGTGTCGGCCCCAGTGCCCACAGGCGGCGCAGGCACCACGCGGCGGTCACCCAGGGCCACAGTGCCGCCGCGCCCCTCAGCAGGCCCTCCAGGTTGCGCCAGCCGCTGCCGGCGCGATCGGCCTGCGCGGTGGCGAAATAGGCGTCCAGCGGGAACAGCGTGCTGCAGGCACTGCTCACCGCCAGCGCCGACAGGCCGATCCACAGGCGGGCCTTGCGTGGCGCGCTCGCAGCCAGGGCGAGCAGGACCGCGCCGGCGAGCAGGCCCCCCTGGGCACCCGCGGTCAGCCAGGCGAGCGGCCGGCCCGCCTCGGCCGCGACCGCGGTCTTCACCAGCAGCGCCGCCGCCACCAGTCCGGCGGTGATCGCGCTGCGCGGGGCTCGGGTGGGCAGCAGTTCGCGTACCAGCAGGCCGATGGTCACCAGCGACATCGCCACGCCCAGCGCCTCGGCGAACTCGGTGTGGGCGCCCGCCAGCCGCCAGGCGACCGGCTCGACCTCACGGCCGGGGCTGACGAGTCGCGCGACCGATTCGAGTACCGGCCGCAGGTCGCCCTGGCCGAAGAGCAGTCGCTGCCCTGGCCACTGGATCAGCAGCCAGGCGCCCAGCAGCAGCAGGCCGGCCGCACTGTCGGCCGGGCTGATCGCCCGGCGCACGTCGAGCGCGCGCTGACCCTCGGACACCAGTCGCTCGCCCATCGGCGCGGCCAGCGCGCCGATCAGGGTGCCCGCGCTGTTGGCCAGCCAGTCGAGCCGGGAGGGCACCCGCCCTGGCAGCAGGGTCTGCAGCGCTTCGAGACCCAGCGCGGTGGCGCTGCCGGCAACGAGTGCCAGCGGCACCGCGAGGCGGTGCAGGCCGCGCTGGCGCAGCAGCAGCGCCACCAGGAGTCCGGCGGGCAGGTAGATGATCAGGTTGAAGACCAGATCCGACAGCGTCCACCACCTGGGCCAGGGATCGAGCAGGAAGGCCAGCAGCGGCGTGCCCGCGTCGCGCCACCCGGACATCGGGAACAGCGACCCCCAGGCGAGCGCGACCGCATAGGCCGCGAGTGCCGTGGAAGGCAGCCTCGAGGGGGGGCTGTCAGGTGGGCTGGGCATCTCGGGAAGGTCGAGGGTACAGGATATGATTGCCCGGTGGACCTCGCCGCTGACAGCCCCAAGCCGCCCGACGGCGCGCCTGCGCAGGCGTCCGCGCAGACCCGGGCGCAGATGCTGGCGGACGCGGCCGGGCTGGCCACCTCGCGCGTGCAGGTGGTCGAGTCCCTCGGCTCGACCAATCTCGCGCTCATGCAGGCCGACTGGGGGCCCGACCCCGAGGGCCCGCGGGTGCTGCTCACCCGCCAGCAGACCGAGGGCCGCGGCCGCCGCGGCCGGGTCTGGCTGAGTGGCGGCGACGAGTCGCTCACCCTGTCGGTCTCGCTCGAACTCCCGCTTCCCGACGCCGGCGCGCGGCTGGCCGGGCTGTCGGTGCGCGCGGGGGTCGAGATCGCCGAGTGCCTGGCCGGCTTCACCGACGGGTTGGCGCTGAAATGGCCCAATGATCTCCAGCGCCATGGCCGCAAGGTGGCGGGCTTGCTCTGCGAGTCCCGCCTGCAGGCTGACCGGGTTCGGGTGGTGGCCGGGCTGGGGGTCAACCTGCTGCCGGCGGCAGGCGTGCTCGATCGGGTCGGTCAGCCGGCGGGCAGCCTGTTCGACGCACCCGTCGACCTGCCGGACCGTTGGCGGCTCGCCGGTCTGCTGGCGGCTGCGCTGCTGCGCGGCATCGCCGGTTCGGCCGGGCGGCCGCCGCTGCCCGATCGCTGGGCGGCCTTCGACGCGCTGGCCGGCGCCGCCGTGGCGGTGCTCGCCGAGGGCGCTCCGGCCCTGGCCGGCGTGGCCGACGGCATCGATCCTGACGGCGCGTTGCGCCTGCGGGTAGGAGAGGCTGTGCAGCGCATCAGCGTTGGCGAGGTCTCCCTGCGCCGGCGGCCCGTCGAGGCTGCAGACTCCGCGTCATGATCCGGGTCCTGCTGTTCCTGCTGGTGCTCGGCAACCTCGCTGCCTTCGGGCTGGCCAGCGGTCTGGTCGACACCTGGTGGCCGGTAGGCCGTGAGCCGGGGCGTCTGGCGGCGCAGGTGGCGCCCGAACGCCTGGTGGTGCTGCCTGCCGGGGCCGCTCGTGCGTCGACAGGCGCGGGTACGGCCGGTGCCACCGGGACCGCCGGGTCGCCGGCCGGAGCTGGCGGCGCTGCGGCAGGTGCAGGTCCGGTGCCAGGGGCCCCGGCAGGCTCGCCCGAGGCCGCGCCAGGCGCGTCGGGCGCCGGGGTTGCCGGCGCCGCCACCCTGCTGGCGGGTACGGGTGCCCCCACCAGCCCCACGGCCAGCCCGGCCAATGCCGCCGCGGTCGGCGCGGCACTCGGCGTGAAGGCGCTCTGCCTGGAGGCAGGCCCGCTCGACAAGGCCCGCGCCGAGCGCGTGCGGCAATGGGCCCAGGGCCTGCGCCCCGGCCTGCAGGCGAGCCTGGAGCGCCGCCCCGAGACGCCCTCCTACATGGTCTACCTGCCGACAGCCAGCGCGGCCGATGCGCAACGCCTGCTCGGGAGGCTTCGACAGTCGGGCGTCGCAGACACCTATGCCATTCCTGATGGCAACCTTCGCAACGCCATCTCGCTGGGCATCTTCACCGCCCAGGAAGGTGCCAACGCCCGGCTGAAGGAGGTGACCGAACTCGGGTTCAGCGGCGCCCGCATCGGCCCCGGGCCGACCCGTCCGGAGCGCACCATGGTCCGGCTCACCCGTGCGTCGGCCGCCACCGAGGCCGCGTGGACCGAAGCCCGCGCCCGCCTGCAGGAACTCGCCGGCATCGATCCGGTGGCCTGCGCCACCCCCTGAGGCCCCGCCATGCCACAGACCCTCGCGCCCCGATCGCCCCTTGTCCGCCGCCGCGCCTGGTCGCTGCCGGCCCGGCTGCTGTTGATGCTGGCCCTGCCGGCGGCAGGCCTGAACCTGGCGTCGGCCCAGGGCGCAAGCCCGACCCCGCCGGGGTCGGCCGGCGGATCGAAGACCGAGGCCGCCGTGGCGCCGAAGTCCGAGGCCGCCAAGACGCCGAAGGCCGAGACCGCGACGACACCGAAGTCCGAGACCGCCGTGGCGTCGAAGACCGCGCCTGCAGCCCCCGCGCGGGTGCCTGATCAGGTCTGGTCAACCCAGCCCTCTCCGGTGCCGGCCTACATCAGCGGCGGCGGTGGTGCGGCCGTGATCGTGGCCCCGGTGGTGGTGCCGCCCGGCGGCGGGCGGCCTGGCACCGCGCCGCGGCCGCACCCGGGCGCCGGCGCCGGCGCCGAGCGGCCGGCGGGCGTGTTCCGGCCCGAGAGTGGCCGATGAGCAGCGCCGTCTTCACCTACGGGTCGCTCACCTTCGATGCGGTCTGGCAGGCCGTGGTCCGAGGCGCCCGAGGCTCGGTGCCGGCGGTCGTGCGCGGCTACCGTCGGCATGCCCTGCGCGACGCCAGCTATCCGGCGATGGTCGCCGCCGCGGGCGGCGAGGTGCGCGGCCGCCTCTGGCTGGCCGTGGCCGACGAGGATCTGGCCCGGCTCGATCGTTTCGAGGGCGCCGAGTACCAGCGGGTGGCGGTGCTCGCCCAACCGCTGGCCGGCGGCCCGGCGGTGACGGCGCAGGCCTATCTCTGGCTCGATCCGGCGCGTCTGCTGCCGCAGGACTGGGACATCGCCGCCTTCGAGCGCGATCACCTGCGCGACTTCGCACGGGGGCACGGCGCGGCCGGCCAGCCCGACTGATTCAGCCCGATTGCCGGATCCGGGCGAGCATGGCGGTGGTCGAGCGCTCGTGCTCGAACGCGATCGCGTGCACCGTGCCGCCCCAGGCCTTCACCTGCGGCGCCCCGACGATCCGGTCGAGCGCCCAGTCGCCGCCCTTCACCAGCACATCGGGCCGTACCGCGAGGATCGTCTCCAGCGGCGTGTCGGCCTCGAACAGGGTCACCAGATCGATGCAGCCGAGCGCGGCGAGCACCGCCATGCGGTCTTCGCAGCGGTTGATCGGCCGGTCATCGCCCTTGCCGAGCCGGCGCACCGAGGCGTCGCTGTTCACCGCCAGCACCAGGCTCGCGCCGAGGGCGCGCGCCCGCGCCAGGTAGGTGACGTGCCCGCGATGGAGCAGGTCGAACACGCCGTTGGTGAACACCAGCGGCCGGGGCAGCGCGCGGACTGCGGCCGCCAGCGCGCCGGGCAGGACGATCTTGCGTTCGAAGTCGGGTGGGGCGAGGGTCATGGGCTGATCTGGCGGTGAACCGACCGGGCGAGTGGCAGCAGCGCATCGCGGCCCAGGCTGCCCGAGAGCGCGTAGCCGAAGCCGCGGTCCATCCAGTAGAAGGTGCTCAGGTCACGGTCAGTGGCGAGGCGAAAGGCGGTGTCGGGCACGCCGGGGTCGCGGCGCACGAACAGCGTGAGCCGCTCGCCGGTGGCCGACTCGAACATGAACTGCGCCGCGACCGTGCCGCCCGGGTCAGGCAGCAGCCGGCCGCCCACGAGGGCAAAGCCCTCGGGGCCGAGGTCGGGCACGCGCAAGGGGCTGCCCAGCCGCTTGGACAGCCAGGCCACCAGGTGCGCCTGCTCGGCGGCGGCCACCTCCACCGGGTGCCGCACCTCGGGCGCGAAGGCGGCGTGCGCCACCGCCGCTGACCTGCCCAGGCTGGCCGCAGCCTCGGGCGTCGGCGTGAGGCCGCCGCGCCCGAACCAGCCGCCGGCAAAGCCCGCGCCCAGCGCGAGCATCACCATGGCCACCCTCGGCCAGACCGGCCAGCGGCCCGGCACCGTCGCGGGCGTCATGGCGGGCGCCCGCGGGTCGTCGGTCTCGGCCTCGATCCGGGTCGGGGGTGTGCGCCCGGCCAGCACCGCCGCGCGCAGCCGCTCCGGGATCGGCTCGCCGGCAGCGTCGGCCAGGGCCTGCACCAGCAGCGCGTTCTGCCGTCGGCAGTGCATGGCGTGGCGGCTCAACACCGGGTCGGCGCGCAGCAGCGCCTCGAGCTCACCGGCCTGCGCCTCGTCCAGGCGCCGATCGATCCAGGCCTGCAGGCGGGTGTCATCCTGAAGGGGGCAGCTCACGCGGCGGGCTCCGGGCGGGTCACTTGACGCGGGTGAGGTGGCCGGCGCGCGGCGCCGCATCGGCGAGTTCGGCCCGCAGTCGCTGGCGAGCCCGCGACAGCCGCGACATCACGGTGCCGACCGGCAGGCCCAGCGCCATGGCGGTCTCGTCGTAGGAGAACTGCTCGACCGCCACCAGCAGCAGCACCTCGCGATGCTCCGGGCTGAGTCGCTCGAGGGCGCGCTGCAGGTCGATCACGCCCAGCCGGTCATCGGCCGGGGCCGGCATGGCCGCGAGCTCGTCGCGGGTGGCCGACTGTGCGTCATCGAGGCTGTGCACCACGGGCGCGCCGCGCAGCAGGTCGATGCGGCGGTTGTGCAGGATCGCGAACAGCCAGGCCCGCAGGTCTGAGCCGGGCTGCCACTGCCGGTGCCGCGACCAGGCGCGCTCGATGGTGTCCTGCACCAGGTCGTCGGCGCTGTGCGAATCGGGGCAGAGCAGCCGCGCGTAGCGGCGCAGCCGAGGCAGCAGCCCGAGCAGGGCCTGCGCGAAGTGCGCATCGGGCGGGCTGGGCGACATGCGCGGCAGGCGGCTGTCGCCGGCGGGTCTCAGGCGGTCGAGCCGACCCGGCCGTTGAGCTCGCGCCGGTAGCGGTTGAGATCCTGCACGGTGCTGAAGCTGCGCTCGAAGAGCAGCGACAGGTTGTGCAGGATGCGGTCCATCACCCGGCCTTCCCAGGTGGTGTCGAAGCGGATCTGCTCATCGAGCCAGCGCTCGAGCCAGGCCGGCTCGGGCAGACGGCTCTGCACGGTGTCGTTGGGGAAGAGCGCCTTGTTCACGTGCAGGTTGGTGGGGTGCAGCGCCTTGGCCGTGCGCTTGGCGCTGGCCATCAGCACGCCGATGCGGGCGAACGCGGCGCGCGCGTTGTCGCCGAACTGGCCGATCGCCCGCTTCATGTACTGGAGGTAGGCGCCGCCGTGGCGGGCCTCGTCGCGCGAGATGATGTCGTAGATGTGCTTGATCACCGGCTCGGTATGCCAGTCGGCCGCGCAGCGATACCAGTGGTTGAGCCGGATCTCGCCGCAGAAGTGCAGCATGAGGGTCTCGAGCGCCGGAGCCGGGTCGAATTCGAAGCGCACCGCGTGCAGTTCCTGCTCGGTGGGCAGCAGATCGGGCCGGAAGCGGCGCAGGTACTCCATCAGCACGAGGCTGTGCTTCTGC
>JBIKWU010000338.1:0-3746 GCA_044356115.1 Burkholderiaceae bacterium | reverse complement strand
TTGACTCGTCCCGGGGCAGCGTCTTACCGTGCAGCCACCGCCACGCCCCCGCAGAAGGGGCGGCGCGGTGCCCCCCGCGCCAGCGGGGCGGCGTTCAGCCCGGAGACGCCCCTCATGCCCCAAGCCCACCTGCTGGACCGCCACGTCGGCGAGCACTGGCCCGATCTCTCCACGCCCGAGGCGGTACACGCCCTCGAGGCCATTCCCTTCGACCAGCGCATGGCCGCCCCCAGCACCTATCAGGCGCTGAAGCTGGGCAGCCAGCACGCGCCCCAGACGCCCGCCCTGCGCCTGCTGCCCAACGCCGACCCCGACGAGACCCCGGTCGACATCTCCCACCAGGCCTTCTTCGAGGGCGTGACCCGCACCGCCAACGCCCTGCACGCGCTCGGCGTGCGACCGGGCCTCACGGTGAGCTTCCTGCTGCCGCTGGTGCCCCAGGCCTTCTGGACGCTGTTCGGCGCCGAAGCCGCCGGCATCTCCAACCCGGTAAACCCGCTGCTCGAACCGCACCAGCTGGTTGAGATCCTGCGCGCGGCCGACACCCGCGTGCTGGTGGCGCTCGGCCCGGTGCCCGGCACCGACACCTGGGACAAGGTGCAGCGCATCCTGCCCGAGCTGCCACAACTGGCCGCCGTGGTGGTGGTGGGCGCGGCCGGCGTGGCCACGGCTACGCCCGATCAGGCGGGCCGGCCCCGCGCGCCCGGCGAGCCGGTGCCGGTCTTCGACTTCGACGCGCTGATCGCCACGCAGCGCGCCGATGCGCTGGTCAGTGGCCGCGACATCCAGCCCGACGAGATCGCCGGCTACTTCCACACCGGCGGCACCACCGGCACGCCCAAGCTGGTGCGCCACACCCACCGCAACCAGGTCTCGCAAGCCTGGGTGATCGGCCTGATCCTGCGCGCCGAGCCGGGCGACACCACGCTGTTCGGCCTGCCGCTCTTCCATGTGGGCGGCGCGCTCTCGCAGGCACTGGCCGGGCTCGCCTGCGGCGGCACGCTGGTGGTGCTCTCGCCCGCCGGCTGGCGCAACCCGGCGGCACTGCGCAACCTCTGGCGGCTGGTGGCCCGATACCGGCCGCGCACCCTCACCGGCGTGCCCACGGTGCTGGCCGCGGCGCTGAGCGTACCGGTGGATGGCGCCGACCTCTCCAGCCTGGTGCGGGCCACCGGTGGCGGATCGGCCATTCCGGTGGCGGTGGCCCAGGCCTACATCGACCGGTTCAAGCTGCCGGTGCTCGAGGTCTACGGCATGACCGAGACCTCCAGCGTGCACACCATCGGCTACCCGGATCGCCCGGTGAAGGTGGGCTCGGTGGGCCAGGCCCTGCCCTATGCCCGCGTACGGGTGGTGCGGGTGGACGCCGAGGGCCGCTGCCAGGGCGATTGCGCCATCGACGAGATCGGCGTGGTGACGATGGCCGGGCCGGGCGTGTTCTCGGGCTATCTCAACCCGGTCCACAACCGCGAGGCCTTCGTCGAGCCGGGCTGGGTGAATTCCGGCGACCTCGGCCGCCTCGACGCCGAGGGCTACCTGTGGATCACCGGCCGCGCCAAGGACCTGGTCATCCGCGGCGGTCACAACATCGACCCGCAACCCATCGAGGAGATCCTCTACACCCATCCGGCCGTGGGCCTGGCGGCCATGGTCGGGCGGCCCGACGCCTACGCGGGCGAGCTGCCGGTGGCCTATGTGCAGCCCAAGCCCGGCATGCAGCCCGATACGGGCGAGCTGATCGACTGGGTGCGCGAGCGCACGCCCGAACGGGCCGCGGTGCCGGTGGCCATCCACCTGATCGACCCCATGCCGCTGACCGGCGTGGGCAAGGTCTTCAAGCCCGCGCTGCGCTGGGACGCCGCGACCCGCGTGGCTAGCGCCGCGCTGGCCGACCTGCCGCTGCACGGCGGCGCGCTGTCGGTGAACACCGGCGCGCACGGCACCCACGGCAGCCTGATCCGCGTGCAGCTCACCGGGGTGCCGGCGGCGCAGCAGCCGGCGCTCGCGAAGGCCGTCGGCGAGCGGCTCGGGCCGCTGCCGGTGCGTCACGAGATCGGCTGGGACTGAGCCTGCGCGCGCGCAGGCGGGCGCAGGCTCAGTGCAGCCGCGGCCGCAGCAGCACGTCGTTGCGGTCGACCGAGCCGATCACCGGGCGCACCAGATCCCCCTCGCGCCCGAGGGTCAGCGGCACCCGGACGCCCGCGGGGCCCAGCGCCCAGACCGCGCGCAGGAAGTCGGGCAGGGTGACCACCCGGCGCCCCGCCACCTCGAGGATGAGGTCGCCCTGCCGAACCCCGGCCCGCTCGGCCGGGCCGCCCTGCGCCGCGCCCCCCACCACCAGCTGACCGTCGGCGGTGCCGGCGTACAGCCCCAGCCAGGGCCGTGCCGGCAGGCCGCTGCGGCCGGTCTGGACGAGGCTCGTCAGGATGGGCTCGAGCAGGTCGATGGGCACGGCCATGTTGGCCTGCGCGCGCGCCTCGCCGCTGCCCTCCTCGGTGAGCAGCGACCCCACCCCGATCAGCCGCCCCTGCGTGTCGAGCACCGCCGCGCCGCTCCACTCGGGGTGCGCGGGGGTGGTGAACAGCGCCTGCTCGAGCAGGTACTCCCAGTAGCCGGCGAATTCGCGCCGGGCCGCCAGGCGCGCCTGCAGCGCGTGGCGCCGGCCGCCATGGCCGATGACATAGACCCGATCGCCGGGAGCGCTGTCCTGGGCTCGACCGCGGGGCAGCACCGCGGTGTCAAGCCGGCCCAGGGCCCGCACCAGCCCGAAGCCGGTGGCCTGGTCGTAGGCCAGCGGATAGGCCGGCAGCACCGCGCCGCGCTGGGTGGTGATCCACACGCTGCGGGCTTCGGTGATCAGGTAGCCGATGGTGAGGATGGTGCCGTCGGCGCCGATCACGATGCCGTTGCCGCCGCGATCGGTACCCAGGGTGCCGGCGGTGAAGGCCTCGTCGGGCACCTCGGCGCGCAGCGCGACCATGGCATCGAGCGCCTGATCGAGATCGAAGGCCAGCCCCTCGCGCGGCGGCTGCAGGGCTTCGGGGAACGACCAGTCGACATCATCGGCCATCGCCGCTGACTCCGTGGATGGGTGTTATGTGGAATGCCGGGCGCAAGGGCGCGGGTATAGTCGGAGCGGATGGCTTCGAGCACCGAACTTTACCCGCTGCTGCGGCTGGCGGCGAACCTCACGCTCACCACCATCGGGGCCTGCGGCATGTGGACCGCCTCGGTGGTGCTGCCGGCGGTGCAGGCCGAGTTCGGCGTGTCGCGCGCCGATGCCTCGCTGCCCTTCACCCTGCTCATGATCGGCTTCGGCATCGGCAGCGTGCTGGCCGGCAAGCTGAGCGACCGATTCGGCGTGATGGTGCCCAGCCTGATCGGGGCAGCCTCGCTCGGCATGGGCTTCTGGCTCGCCAGCGTCATGCAGTCCATGCTCGGCTACGCCCTGGTGTTCGGGGTGTTCATCGGCCTGATGGGCATCTCGGCGCAGTTCGCGCCGCTCATGACCGACACCTCCATGTGGTTCACCCGCCGGCGCGGCATCGCGGTGGCGATCTGCGCCAGCGGCAACTACGTGGGCGGCGCGATCTGGCCCTCGCTGATCGAGCACTTCGTGCAGGTGGCCGGCTGGCGCCAGACCTTCCAGGGCATGGGCCTGTTCTGCCTGGCCACCATGTTGCCCTTGTGCCTGGTGCTGCGGCGCCGGCCGCCGCCGCAGGCCATGCCGGCCGCGGTGGGTGGCG
>JBIKWU010000337.1:0-3818 GCA_044356115.1 Burkholderiaceae bacterium | reverse complement strand
CATGGCGTAGGTGGAGAACGAGGCCAGCACCGCGCCGCCGCCCGGCAGGATGCCCAGGATGGAGCCCAGCGTGGTGCCGCGCAGGATCGGGAAGATCGCGCGCTTGAACTCGGCGCCGGTGGGCAGCATCTTGCCCACCTTGCTGGTGAAGACTTCGCGGTTCTCGCGCTGCTCGAGGTTCAGGATGATTTCGGCGAAGCCGAACATGCCCATGGCCACCACGGCGAACTCGATGCCGTCGGAGAGCTCCGGCACGTCGAACGAGAAGCGCGCCACACCGGAGTTCACATCGGTGCCGATCATGCCCAGCAGCAGGCCGAGCACCACCATGGCCAGCGCCTTCCAGATGGAGCCGTTGGCCAGCACCACCGCCGCGATCAGGCCCAGCACCATCAGCGCGAAGTACTCGGCGGGGCCGAACTTGAAGGCGACCTCGGCCAGCGGCGGCGCGAAGGCGGCCAGCAGGAAGGTGGCCACGGTGCCCGCGAAGAACGAGCCGATGGCCGCGATCGACAGCGCCGCCCCGGCACGCCCCCGTCGGGCCATCTGGTAGCCGTCGAGTGTGGTGACCACCGAGGAGGACTCACCTGGCAGGTTGACCAGGATGGCGGTGGTGGAGCCCCCGTACTGGGCGCCGTAGTAGATGCCCGCCAGCATGATGAGCGCCGACGTGGGGTCGGTCATCTTGTAGGTGGCCGGCAGCAGCATCGCGATGGTGGCCAGCGGACCGATACCGGGCAGCACGCCGATGAGCGTGCCGAGCAGCACCCCGACGAAGCAGTAGAAGAGGTTGTCCAGGGTGGCCGCGGTGGCAAAGCCGATGGCCAGATTGCCGAGGAGTTGATCCATGATGTCCGGTCCTGGGGCTTACTTGGTCATGAACTTGGGCAGCAGCGGAAACTGCAGCTCGAGCCCCTTGACGAACACGAGGTACGACATCACCAGCAGCACCAGCGCGGAGATGAGCGCATCGCGCAGGCGGAACTCGTGGCTGGCGGTGGAGGCCACCACCACCAGCACCACCAGCGCCACGATGATGCCCAGCTGGGGAAGCAGCGTGGCGAACAGGGCCACCGAGACCAGCACCAGGATGATCTCGCGCCAGCCCACCCTGGCCACCCGGGCGTGCTTGGCCTTGGAGCTGAAGGCGCCGGCGGCGATCAGCACCCCCAGGAGCGTGCAGAGGGCACCGAGCATCGTGGGGAAGTAGCCTGGGCCCATCTTGGCGGCCGTGCCGAGCTGGTACTGCCGGGACAGCCCCATGAACAGCAGGCCGAAGCCCGCGAACATGATGCCCGCCCACAGGTCGTGGTGGTTGCGAAGCTGCATGCTGTGTCTCTCCTGGTTATGCGGGACGGCGATTCGTGCCACCACCCATCGCTGGCGCGAAGAATAGCCGGAACCTCGGCCCGGGCCAACTCCGGGCATCCCGCTTCGCGGCGGCGCCCGAATCCGGGGCACTCACCGGGTACTCATCGGGCAATGAGCTGGCGCCGCTCGCCGGCGAACCGGGTGATGCCGGCCCGGTCGAGATACTCCAGCACCTCGATGGTGAGGTTGCGGCCGATGCCGCTCGCATCGCGATAGGCCGCGGCGTCGAAGCCGCCATCGGGCGAAGCCCCTGCCAGCGTCCGGGCGATCGCGGCGAGCGCGTCCAGCGCCTCGGGGGCGAAGAAGCGGTTGGGCGCCACCGGCAGCACATGACCCAGGACGCTCATGCCGCGCAGGAAGCTCAGCATGTCGGCGCGCGCCAGCCCCAGGGTGGCAGCGAGTTCGCCCACGATCGGCGGACGCAGCAGGCTTGCCCGCAGGATCGGCATGACCCGCGCCAGCAGCGCGGCATCGGCGTCGGCCAGCCGGGCCTCATGCCCGGGCAGACGCAGGCTCGCGCCCTCGCGCAACACCTCGCCCTCGGCCACCTGCGCGGCCAGGGCCGCGCGGGCCACCTGCCGGGCCTGCTCGCGGCCGGCGCTGCCGCTGCGGGCCCGTTGTTCGGCGAGCATCGCGTCGAGCAGTTCACGCTCGATGGGGCCGATGCGCGCCGGCTCGGCCGCGTGCCGATGGGCGAGGCAGGCCGTGACCGAGGCCAGCCAGGCGTCCCAGTGGACCTGGCTGATGACCAGCGGCGGACGCGGCCCGGCCGGACGCGCGACCTGCCCTGCCTGGAGCAGCGCCTCCAGCGTCTCGGGCAGCAGGTTCCAGGCTTGCGCGAAAGGCTCCACCGGCAGGCCCGCCGGGCTGGCCTGCAGCAGCGCCTGCAAGGCACTGCCGGCATCGGGCTGCCCCCAGCCCGCCAGCAGCAGGCGCCGTTCGGGGCGGGCGCGCCCCCGCGCCGGGGCGAAGGGGTCGAGCACCTCGCCGCCGCCCAGGGTGCTGCCCGCCGCCGGGTCGCGCAGCACGAGGCGGTCTCCGCGCAGCGCCGAGACCGGCCTGGCCAGGATGAGTTGCGCCAGGCGCTGCGGCCCGGCCGCATCGGCCACCTCGTCGAGCCAGGCGAGCTGACAGCCCACCGCGTCGGCGCCGAGATGGACCTGGCGTTGCGCGCCGCGCTGCGCCGACCCGCCGCGCTCGCCGGCCAGCAGGCGCAGCCGGACATCGAGGCGCTGGGTGGGCGCATGCAGGGCCGGTGCCAGCAGCCACTGACCGCGGCCGGCCTGCTCGGGCTGCAGCCCGCCACCGGCGACGTTGATCGCGCAGCGCTGGCCCTGCCGGGCCTGGGCCGCCGGCGCGCCCTGAGCGTGGATGCCGCGCACCCGCACTTCGCGGCCCAGCGGCGAGATGACCAGGGTGTCGCCGGGCAGGGCGCGGCCGCTGAGCACCGTGCCGGTCAGCACCAGGCCCGCGCCGGCCACGCTGAAGGCGCGGTCGATGGCCAGACGAAACCGCCCCTGCGGCTCGTCGGGCACGGCCGCCGCCGCCGCATCGGCGAGGTGCGCGCGCAGGGCGGCAAGCCCCTCGCCGGTGGGCGTGCTCACGGGGAACACCGGCGCGTCGGCCCAGGGCCCCTCGGCGAGCAGGCCGCGCACCTGCGCGCCGGCCTGCGCCACCCGTTCGGGATCCACCCGGTCGATCTTGGTGAGCGCCACCACCAGGGCGCGCGCGCCGGTCAGGCCCAGGATGGCCAGGTGCTCGCGGGTCTGGGGCATGGGACCGTCATCGGCCGCCACCACCAGCAGGGCGAGGTCCACCCGGCTCACCCCGGCCAGCATGTTGCGCAGGAAGCGCTCGTGGCCGGGGACGTCGATGAAGCCGACCGGCTCGGCGCCGCCCAGGGGCGCGTAGGCGAAGCCCAGGTCGATGGTCAGGCCGCGGCGCTTCTCCTCGGCCAGGCGATCGGTGTCGACCCCGGTGAGGGCGCGCACCAGGCTGGTCTTGCCGTGGTCGACGTGGCCTGCGGTGGCGATGATCATGGGCGCTCACGGTAGCGCATGGCGGGCCGCGCCGAGGGCGCGGGGGTTTCGGTAGAATGACCGATTCCCCGCAGATCACTGAATTGCCCCGCATGAACTCGGCCGAAATTCGCGAGAAGTTCCTGAAGTTCTTCGAGTCGCGCGATCACACCATCGTGGCCTCCAGCCCGCTGGTGCCCGCCAACGACCCCACCCTGCTGTTCACCAACAGCGGCATGGTGCAGTTCAAGGACGTGTTCCTGGGCAAGGAGCAGCGCCCCTACCGTCGCGCCACCACCGCGCAGCGCAGCGTGCGCGCCGGCGGCAAGCACAACGATCTCGAGAATGTCGGCTACACCGCCCGGCATCACACCTTCTTCGA
Source organism: Burkholderiaceae bacterium (assembly GCA_044356115.1). GTDB lineage: Bacteria > Pseudomonadota > Gammaproteobacteria > Burkholderiales > Burkholderiaceae_E > Quisquiliibacterium. The sequence continues at coordinate 47 of JBIKWU010000337.1, read as the reverse complement.
GATGCTGGGCAACTTCTCGTTCGGCGACTACTTCAAGCGCGACGCCA
>JBIKWU010000100.1:0-13263 GCA_044356115.1 Burkholderiaceae bacterium | reverse complement strand
CGCCTTGCGCATCGGCGGGCGGCCGATCGATGTCCGGGTGTCCACGCTGCCCACCGGCCACGGCGAACGCGCGGTGCTGCGTCTGCTCGACAAGGAAGCCGGCCGACTGGACCTTGGCCGCCTGGGCATGAGTGATCGGGCGCTGGCCGGCTTCGACCGCCTGGTGCGCCAGCCGCACGGCATCGTGCTGGTCACCGGGCCCACCGGCTCGGGCAAGACCACCACGCTGTACTCGGCGCTGGGCCGGCTCGATGCCGCCACCACCAACATCCTCACGGTGGAAGACCCCATCGAGTACGACCTCGACGGTGTCGGCCAGACCCAGGTCAATGCGCGCATCGACATGAGCTTCAGCAAGGCGCTGCGCTCGATCCTGCGCCAGGATCCCGACGTGATCATGATCGGCGAGATCCGCGACCTCGAGACCGCGCAGATCGCGGTGCAGGCCTCGCTCACCGGGCACCTGGTGCTGGCCACGCTGCACACCAATGACTCGGTGTCGGCGGTCACCCGCCTGATCGACATGGGGGTCGAGCCCTTCCTGCTGTCGTCCTCGCTGCTGGGCGTGGTCGCGCAGCGGCTGGTGCGCAAGCTGTGCCTGCAGTGCCGCCAGCCCGACCCGGTTGCCGGCGGCTGGCGCGCGGCGGGGTGCCTGGCCTGCAACCGCAGCGGCTTTGCCGGCCGCACCGGCGTCTACGAGTTGCTGGTCATCGACGACACCCTGCGCGCGCTCATCCACCGCAACGCCGCCGAGTCCGAACTGCGCGCCGCGGCGCTGGCCGCCGGCATGGTGGCCATGCGCGAGGACGGCCAGCGCTGGGTGCAGCAGGGCATCACCTCGGCTGACGAGGTGGTGCGGGTCACGCGCGACTGATGGCCGCCTACCGCTTCGAGGCGGCCGACGCGGCCGGGCTGCTCGAGCGCGGCGTGATCGACGCCGAGTCGGCGCGCCACGCCCGCAGCCTGCTGCGCGAACGCGCGCTGGTGCCCCTGGAGGTGACGCCGGTGGGCGCCGCGCCCGCCGGTGGCGCGGCCCTGCCCGGCGGGCGGCTGCGCAGCGCCGATCTCACCCTGGCCACCCGGCAGCTCGCCAGCCTGCTCTCGGCGCGGCTCACGCTGGAGCAGGCGCTCGGCGCCGTGATCGAGCAGGCCGATCGGGCGGTGGTGCGCGAGCGCTTCGCGGCGGTTCGCAGCGAGGTGGTGGCCGGGCAGACCTTCAGCCAGGCGCTTGCCCGGTACCCGCGCGACTTCCCCGAGATCTACCGGGCGCTGGTCGCCGCGGGCGAGGCCTCGGGCGACCTGTCGGTGGTGATGGCGCGGCTGGCCGATCATGTCGAATCGCGCGCCGCGCTGGCTCAGCGCGTGGGCCTCGCCTTCGTCTACCCGGCGATCGTCACCCTGGTGGCGGTCGGCGTGATCGCGGCCCTGCTGGCCTATGTGGTGCCGCAGGTGATCGGCGTGTTCGCGCAGAGCCGGCAGAAGCTGCCGATGCTCACCGTGGGCCTGATCGCGCTCTCGGACTTCGTGCGCCACTGGGGCTGGCTGGTGCTGATCGGCGCGGCGGCGGGCGGCTTCGGCTTCGCGTCGGCGCTGCGCGCGCCCTCGTTTCGTCTGGCCTGGGATCGCCGGGTGCTGGCCATGCCGCTCGTAGGCCGCCTGGTGCGCGGCGTGAACACCTCGCGCTTCGCGTCCACGCTGGCCATCCTCAGCGCCAGCGGCGTGCCGCTGATCCGGGCCCTCGAGGCGGGCGCGCTCACCCTGTCCAACGAGGCCATGCGGGCCAACGTTGTGGACGCGATCGCGCGGGTGCGCGAGGGCGCCTCGCTGTCGCGGGCGCTGGCCGCCGGCGGGAGCTTCCCGCCGCTGATGCTGCACATGATCGCCAGCGGCGAGGCCACCGGGCACCTTCCCGAGATGCTCGAGCGCACCGCCGCCACGCTGGCCGGCGAGACCGAGCGCCGCGCGCTCGCGCTCACCGGCATCCTCGAGCCGCTGCTCATCCTGCTCATGGGCGGGGTGGTCCTGCTGATCGTGCTGGCGGTGCTGCTGCCGGTGATCGAGATCAACCAGCTGGTGCGCTGATGGGGCTGCTGCGTCTTCGTCGCATGTTCCGCGCCGCGGGCCGTGATGCGCTGATCGTGTTCTTCGCGATCCGCGACCCGCGCACGCCGCGTCGGGTCAAGGTGGCGGCGGTGGCGGCCCTGGCCTGGATCTTCTCGCCGGTGGATCCCTTGCCCGATCTCCCGCTGATCGGGTGGGTGGATGACCTGCTGGTGTTCAGCGTGGCCCTGCCGCTGATCATGCGCAAGCTGCCCGCTCCGGTGCTGATGAGCGCGGTGGCCAGGGCCGATCAGGTGATCGCGCTGTGGGGCCTGGTGCCCGGGGCCGGCGCGCCTGGCGGACGGGAATCGGCGCGCGGCGCCGCGCAGGCCCGTCGCGGCGAGGCGCGGGGTGCGGCGCGCCCCGCCGGCCATGCGCGAGGCCGGGGCGCGGGCGCGTTCGGTGCGGGGGCGGGCGCTGCCGCGGACGCCGGCGTCGGCTCGGGCATCGGCGCGCGCCGCGGGCGCCGTGCTCAGAGGCGCAGCGGGCCCGCGTAGCCGGTCAGCTCCAGGTAGCCGCGCCCGGTTTCCCGTCCGGCCTCCAGCACCCTGACCGCCCCTTCCCAGTAGTACCCGCCCGTGCTGGCGCGCGCGTCGAGCTCCTGGTCGTCGAGCAGCGGGTCGAGCACCAGCGTTCGCTCGCCCACCCGCACCCGCATCGCCACCGGGTACTGGCCCGCGCTGCGGCTCGAGCGCCACAGGCGCAGCGGCTCGAAGCTCACCGGCTGCGCCGCGCCGCCCTGCGTTCCGCTGCCCGCGTCGCGCTGCGCCCCGGTGCCCGCGCCGTTCGCCGGCAGCCATCGGGCGTGTTGCCAGATCTCGCCGCCGTCGGCAGCCCGGATCCGGAAGGCCATCAGCGCGCTGCCGTCATCGAAGTTCAGACCGACCCAGTCCCAGCCCACCGCGCGCGGATCGAGCACCTCCGAGGACCACTCATGGTCGAGCCAGGCCAGCCCCTGTTCGACCGTGCGTGAGCGGCCCGCGATCACGACCTCGCCCTGCACCGTCAGGCGCGGTCGGCTGTAGTAATGGCTGGCCTGCGCCGGCCGCGGGCCCTTGCGCGAGTAGCCCTGATCGCCCTGCGGCTGGGGCACGGTGTCGGGCGTGAAGCTCAGGGCGAGCCGGAAGTCGCGAGCCTCGATACGGGTCCGGTAACGGTCATCGGCATCGCGCGCGAGTTGCCAGCGGCCGATGCCGATGTCGGTGTCGGCCTCGCTGGCGTGCGCCAGGCCGAAGCCGGCGCGGGCACTGCGCTGGTCGTGGCGCAGGCGGCCGTGTGCGGGGTCGGCGATCGCGGCGTGGGCGAGCAGCAACTGATGCGGCGCGAAGCGGCTGGGGTTGTCCGCGGGGTGACGGGTGCGGCTGCGAAAGAAGGTCACCTGCACGCCGACCGGCTGGCCGGCGAGGTTGAGCCAGCCGGTGAGGTACCACCACTCGGTTCGGAAGTCGGGATGGGCGCCGTGATCGCGCGGAAAGCGCAGGGGACGGCCGGGGAGCACCGGCGCGTAGGCCGGCGCGTCCGAGGCCATCGCCGCCATCGGGCCGGCCGGCAGGAGCAGACCGCCCGCGCCAGCCGCGAGCAGCGTCCGCCGACGCGGGGCGTGCGCGCTCACCAGTCCTCCCGCACCGCGCGCACCGGCGACTCGCCGGCCGCGCTGCGCGCCGCGAGGACCGCCGCGAGCACGCCCAGCGCGATCAGCCCGAGGGCGCTCGCGGTCAGCAGGGTCCAGGGCCAGTGCATGTCCATGGTCCAGTGGAAGGACTGCGGGTTGACCCGGTGCACCAGCACCGCCGCGATCGCGGCGCCCAGGGCCGCGCCCCAGCCCACGCCGATGGCCACCAGCAGCCCGGATTCCAACGCGAACACCCGGATGATCCGCGCCTTGGTCACGCCCAGGTGCCGCAGCATGCCGAACTCGCGGGCGCGGGCGAGTGCCTGGCCGGCATAGGTGGCCGCCACGCCGAACAGACCCACGGCGATCGCGATCGCCTCCAGCACGTAGGTGACCGCGAAGCTGCGATCGAACACCCGCATCGACAGGGTGCGGATCTCGCCCGCGCTGCGCCAGTCCATCGCCGCCAGCGCGGGCAGCGTCGAGCGGATGCGGCCCAGCACCTCGGCCGCGTCGGCGCCCGGCGCGAGGCTGATCGCCACGTCGTTGGCGCCCTGATCGCCGGTGATCGCGATGTAGTCCTCGCGGGCGAGGACCACCGCCCCGTGCTGCCGGGCATAGTCGCGCCATACCCCGGCCACCCGCAGCGACACCGGCGCGCCGCCCAGCGGCAGGCTCACCTGCGCGCCGGGCTGCCAGCCGTAGAGATCGACCATGGCCTCGCTCACCCACACCGCGCGTTCGCCCGGGGCCACCGCGAGTGCCGGACCGGTGAGCGGCAGCAGGCGGGCTGCCTGCGCGGGGTCGAGCGGGCGCGACAACACCGCCACCGGCGGCCGTTGCGCATCGAGCAGCAGTTCCTGGCTGCGCAGGAGCTCAACCCGGGCCACGCCGGGCAGGGCGCTCAGGGCGGCCTGGATGGCCGGGCTCAGGGGTGTGGCTGCGCCCTGACCTCCGGTACGACCGTAGAGATCGGCGGGCAGCACGGTGTCCAGCCAGTCGGCCACCGAGTGCCGGAAGCTGTCGACCATGATGGCCATGGCGCCCGAGAGCGCGAAGCTGGCCACCACCCCCGAGAGCGCCACCGCGGCCGCGCCGGGAGCCCGGCGCAGACGCTGCAGGGCCAGCCAGGCGCCGGGGGCGCGCCAGAGCCCCGGCGCGGCGGCATCCAGCGCGCGGGCGAGCAGCGCGGTGACCGGTCCCACCACCAGGATGCCGGCGAAGAGCCAGCAGGCGATCGCGGCATAGGCGCCCAGGGGCAAGCCCTGCCAGGCGGGCAGGGCGATGAGCGCACCGCCGACCAGCGTGAACACGGCGGCCGCCAGCGCCGCCCGGCGATGGCGGCGGCCACCCGGATGGCCGGCGCCATCCTCGTCATCGGCCCCGTGCCGGATCGCCCGCGCGGGCGCGAGCCGGGTGACCTGCAGCGCCGGTGCCAGGCCGCTGACCATCGCCGTGGCCAGCCCGAGCAGCGCGAATCCGGCGATCACGCCGGGCTCGGCCGCGAGCGCCACCTGGGCGCCGCTGAAGTAGCCCCCGCCCAGATCGCTGCCCATCGTGCCGAGCAGCAGCGCGGCGAGGCCCAGTCCGCCGGCCACACCCAGCACCGCGCCGGCCAGGCCCAGCAGCGCGGCTTGCGCCATCACGCTGGCCAGCGCCCAGCGCGGCGGCGCGCCGAGCATGGCCAGCAGCGCCAGCACCGGCGCCTGGCGCGCGGTGGCCAGTGCCACGGTGGCGTGCACGATGAAGCCGCCGGTGAGCAGGGCGACCAGCGCCAGCACCGAGAGGTTGACCCGATAGGCGCGCGAGAGGTTCGACATCCGCTGGGTGCCGGCCTGCGGCGTGCTCCAGATCGCGTCGGCCGGCAGCCGCGACGACCAGCGCGCGCCGGTCCGGGCAGCCTGGCCATCCTCGGCCAGCCGAAGATCGATGCGCGAGACCTGCCCGATCCGGCCCAGGCGCCACTGCAGGGCGCCGATGTCCATCACCGCCAGGCGCTGCCCAGGGGCGGCGCCTGGCACGCCGCCGGCCACCCGCAGGGGCAGGCGCACGGCACCGGCATGCGCCTCGACGCGATCGCCCGGGCGCACGCCCCAGTGGGCCTGCGCCGCCGCCGACAGGAACAGCGCATCGACCTCGAAGAGGCTCGAGGCCGACCCCTCGCCCTCGGCCGCCGGCAGCAGGCCGGGCGTGACCTCGGCCGCGCGCATGGGATCGATCCCGACCACCTTGAGGGCCTTGCCGCCCACGCTCAGGCTGGCCTCGATCACCGGGCTGGCGGCGGCGATGGCCGGGTCGGCGAGCAGTTGCGGGTAGAGCGCCTCGTCCATGCCGACGCCGCGTGCCGACACCGTGGCATGCGCTTCGCCATTGACGACCGCCAGGGCCTGCCCGAATTCCGCGATCGCGCTGCGATTGACGAGGTCGATGGCCAGACCGAGCGCCACCCCGATCGCGATCGCCAGCACCGCGATGCCCAGCCGGCCCGGCTGGGCGCGCCACTGTCCGCCGAGCAGCCACAGCAAGAGGCTCACCCGGGCTCGCCAGCGGGCGCCGGCGTGCGCGGGTGCAGGCTCAGCCGGGACGCAGGATGCCGTCATGGAGTTCGAGGCGGCGGTCACAGAAGGCCGCCGCCTGCACCGAGTGGGTGACCATCAGCAGCGCCGCGCCGCTTGCGGCGATCTCCTCCTCGATCAGGCGCAGCGCGCGCGCGGCGGTGCCCGGATCGAGATTGCCGGTGGGCTCATCGGCCAGCACCAGCCGGGGCCGGTGCACCAGCGCCCGCGCGAGCGCCACCCGCTGCTGCTCGCCGCCCGAGAGCTCGCGCGGCATGGCCGCGCCACGTCCGGCCAGACCCACCCGAGCCAGCAGCGCATCGGCCCGCGCCAGCGCCTGCGCCCGCGGGCAGCCCTGCAGCAGCAGGGGCACGGCCACGTTCTGCGCGAGGGTGAGGTGGGCGATGAGATGGAAGGCCTGGAACACGAACCCGAGGGCGTCGCGGCGCAGCGCGGCGCTGGCATCGGCATCGCCGGCGGGCAACGCGACACCGCCGAAGCGGATGTGCCCCTCGTCGGGGGTGTCGAGGCCGGCGACGAGGTTGAGCAGGGTCGACTTGCCCGAGCCCGATTCGCCGAGCAGGGCGATCCGCTCGCCTGCGCGCACGTTCAGGTCCAGCCCGCGCAGCACCCAGCGGCCGCCCAGGCGACGGCCGACGCCATCGAGTTCGAGCAGCGGTGGCGCGGTCATGGGGTCAGACACCCGTGCAGCCCCTGCGGCAGGCCTGCGGGCCCGCCCGGCCGACGACGGTGCCCTCAGGCGGAATCGCCGTCGCCACCCACGCCGCTCATCACGGCGTTGAAGCCGCCATCGACATAGGTGATCTCGGCGGTGACCCCACCGGCGAGGTCCGACAGCAGGAAGGCCGCCACGTTGCCGACATCGTCGATGGTGACGTTGCGGCGCAGCGGTGCGTTGCTTTCCACCAGCGAGAGCATGCGCGAGAAGCCCTTGATGCCGCTGGCCGCCAGGGTGCGGATCGGCCCGGCCGAGATGCCGTTCACGCGGATGCCGCGCGGGCCGAGGCTCTCGGCCAGATAGCGCACCGAGGCTTCCAGGCTGGCCTTGGCCAGGCCCATGGTGTTGTAGTTGGGCACCATGCGTTCGGCGCCGAGATAGCTCAGCGTGAGCAGGGCGCCGCGACGGCCCTGCATCATCGGCCAGGCCGCCTTGGCCAGCGCTGCGAAGCTGTAGCTCGAGACATCGTGCGCCACGCGGAAGGCCTCGCGCGACAGGCCTTCGAGGAAGTCGCCGGCGATGGCCTCGCGCGGCGCGAAGGCGATCGCGTGCACCAGGCCATCGAGCCCGTCCCATTGCGCGCCGAGCGCGCTGAACAGGGCCTCGATCTGCGCGTCCTCGGCCACATCGCAGGGAAAGATCAGGCTCGAGCCGAAGGCCGCGGCCATCTCGGCCACGCGGTCCTTGAAGCGCTCGTTCTGGTAGGTGAAGGCGAGCTCCGCGCCCTGCTCGTGGCAGGCCCTGGCCACGCCGTAGGCGATCGATCGGTTCGACAGCAGGCCGGTGATCAGGATGCGTTTGCCGGCGAGAAAGCCCATGAGATGGATTCCTGTGCAGGACCGGGGAGCCCGGCGGGTGACGTGGCGCGGGATTCTCTCATGAGCCCGGTCCGGAGCCGGCTCGGCTTCGGCTTAGAATCCGGGTTTTGCCCGTCCGCGTGCCGCCCCCGGCCGGCGCGTTTCTCCGGAGCCTCCATGCCAGCCTCGCATCCCGCGCCTTCACGTCGGTCCCTGCCGTCGGTCCTGATGGTCTGCGCGGTCATGCTGGCGGTGGTCGCCCTGCCGGCGGTCGCCCAGCCGGTTGCCGACAACCCCTACGGGCTGGCCGCACTCTGGCGAGGCGCCGACTTCGTGGCCCGGGCCGTGCTGCTGATCATGCTGGTCATGTCGATGGGCAGCTGGTACCTCATCGTCACCCGCGCGCTCGATCAGGCCCGGGTTCGCCGGCAGCTCGGCGCCTTGCCTGGCTTCTGGCAGGCCGAGTCGGTGGCGGCCGGCGTCGCCGGGCTGGCCGAGGGCAGCCCCTTCCGGCTGGTGGCCGAGGCCGGCCTGTCGGCGGCGCAGCAGCACACCGGCCTGGTCGCCCAGATGCCGCCCGAAGACTGGATCACCCTGTCGATCCAGCGCGCGGTCGATCGCGCCCAGAGCCGCAGCCAGGACGGACTGTCCTTCCTGGCCACGGTGGGGTCCACCAGTCCGTTCGTGGGCCTGTTCGGCACGGTCTGGGGCATCTACCACGCGCTCACCGCGATCGGCGTGGCGGGCCAGGCGTCCATTGACAAGGTCGCCGGCCCGGTGGGCGAGGCGCTGATCATGACCGCGATCGGTCTGGCCGTGGCGGTGCCCGCCGTGCTCGGCTACAACTGGTTGGTGCGGCGCAACCGGCTGATCATGGACGAGGTCCGCGGCTTCGGGGCCGATCTGCTCGCGCTGATGCTGGCCGCGCCGCGCACCCGGGCGGGCTGAGGCATGGCGATCGGGGTCGGACCCTCGCCCGATGGCGATGACGAGGTGATCGCCACCATCAACACCACGCCGCTGGTCGACGTGATGCTGGTGCTGCTGATCATCTTCCTCATCACCATCCCGGTGGTGACCACCTCGGTCGCGCTCGAACTGCCGCGCGAAACCGTCGAGGTGCGCGAATCCCGGCCCGAGAACATCGTGGTCTCGGTCGATCGCGAAGGGGCCATCTACTGGCATGACCTGCGCCTGAGCGGCGCGGCGGCGCTGCGCGAGCGTCTGGCCGGGGTCGCCGGCCTGCAACCGCAGCCCGAGGTGCAGATTCGCGGTGACATGACGGCGGCCTACGAGTCGGTCGGCCGGGTGCTGCTGGCCTGCCAGCGCGCCGGCATCGCGCGGGTCTCGTTCATCACCGAGCCGCCGGCCCGCTGAGGCTGGCCTCACGCTGCCATGTCCCTGCCCAGTCGCCGGACCCTGCGCCGCACCGATGCCGATCCGGCGGTGCTGGTCGAGATCAACACCACGCCCCTGATCGACGTGATGCTGGTGCTGCTGATCATGCTGATCATCACCATCCCGATCCAGCTCCACTCGGTGAACCTCAACCTGCCAGTCGGGCCCCCCCCGCCCGTGCGCGAGGAGCCCGAGGTGGTCCGCATCGACATCGACGCGGCCGGGGTGGTCCGCTGGCAGGGTACGGTCCTCGCCGGGCCCGACGAACTCGCCGCGCGGATGGCGGCTGCAGCCGCCCAGCCGGTGCAACCCGAGATCCACCTGCGCCCTGATCGCAAGGCCCGCTACGACGTGGTCGCCGGTGTGCTCGCCGCGTCCCGGCGCGCCGGCCTCACCCGACTGGGCGTGGTCGGCAGCGAGCAGTTCATCGAGTGACGCCCACCATCGGTTCCTGGGCGACCGTGCAGCGCCGCCGCCGCCTGGTCGGTCTGGGCGCGGTCGTCGGCGTGCATCTGCTGGCGGGCGTCGCGCTCATGGCCGGCCTGGGCCGCAAGCCCACAGACAGCCCCGAGCAGCCGGTGCAGGCGCGGCTCATCCAGGACCCGCGGACGATCCCGCCACCACCGCCGCCACCGCCACCGCCGCCACCGCCGCCACCGCCGCCACCACCACCCCAGAAGGCGCCTGCGCCCAGCAGCGTGCTTCCGTCGCCGCCGCCGGCCGCGCCGCCCGCCTTCGTACCGCCACCCGATGCCGCGCCCGTGGCGGCGCCCCCACCCGTCATCACTCAGACCACGCCGGTGGCCCCGCCCGCGGCAGCACCTGCGGCAGCGCCGCCCGCGCCGGTGGCGGTGGTCGCCGCGCCGCCGGCGCCGCCGCCCGCGCCGGCTCGCCCCGTGTTGCGCAAGGGCGTCAAGCCACTGCGTCAGGCCCGGCCCGAGTACCCGCGTCGGGCACTGCAGGACGAGATCGAGGGTGATGTCCTCGCCCGCGCCCAGATCGGTCGTGACGGGCGCGTGGTGTCGGTGACGATCGTCAACGCCCGGCCGCGCGGCGTCTTCGAGCGGGCGGTGGAGCAGGCGCTGCGCCAGTACGAGTTCCCGCCCGACGAGATCGAGTACGTGGTCGAGGTGCCGTTCAGTTTCCGGCTGGAGTAGGGCAGCGCGCGAGCGGGCGCGCGCTCAGGTCCGGCTGGCGCGCGGCTGCGACTGGCGTGTGCGGCTCCCGTCCTTGCGCGCCTGCTTCCCACCGGCGGCTGCCGGCTGCCGATGGGATTCGCCCGCGGCCTTGCGGGCGCCGGGGGCCGTTGCCCGGGGCGCCTTGGGCGCGGCACCGGGGGTGGTGCTGGCCAGAGCGACCGTCTGCGCCGTGGCCGGCGCCTGACTGGTCTGGCTGACCACCGAGCGCTCGCCTTGCTCGGTGGTGAGCAGGGTCTGGGTACCCGCCGGCTGCACCAGCAGGCGCATGCCGCGCGAGATGCCGCTGCGCAGGCCGTTCCAGGCAGCCAGACTGGCGGCCGAGATCCGGTAACGGCTGGCGATCGAGGCCAGCGATTCCTTCTGGCCCACGGTGTGGTACACGGCCGGTCGATCGACCTGCTCGTAGACCGTGGGGGCAACGAAGCTCTCGATGCGCACCTCGTCGACGGTCTCTCCCCCTTGCGGCGCCAGCAGCCGGGTGCCCGGCATGATCCGCGAGCCCTCGCGCAGACCGTTGGCTCGTCGCAGCTCGGCCACCGGCACCTGGGTGCGTCTGGCCAGACTGTCCAGGGTCTCGCCCGGCTTCAGGGTGTATGGCTCCCAGGTGGCGAAGGCCTGCTGCTGCTGCTCGTGGTTCGCGATCGCCGCCCGGAAGGCATCGGCCCGGTCGGCGGGTAGCTTGATGCCGTTGTTGCGGGTGGGGGAGATCACCGGCCGGTTGTGCGCCGGGTTGAGCGCCACGAATTCCTCGACCGACATGCCGGCGAAGCGCGCCGCCAGTTGCAGGTCGATCGGCCGGGTCTTCTCCACCGTGACGAAGTAGGGCCGGTTGGGCAGGGGAGGCAGCGCCAGGCCCAGGGTTCCGGCCTGCTGGATGATGTGCTTGAGCGCGATCAGCTTCGGAACGTAATGCCGGGTCTCGGCCGGCATGGTCAGGCTCAGGTAGTCGGCGGGCTTGCCCATCGACTGGTTGCGGCGCACCGCCCGCGCCACCGCGCCCTCGCCCCAGTTGTAGGACGCCAGCGCGAGGAACCAGTCGTTGCCGTGCATGGCGTGGATCTTCTGCAGGTAATCCAGCGCGGCCTGGGTGGACTTGACCACGTCACGGCGGTTGTCCACCCACCAGTCCTGACGCAAGTCGTAGGCACGACCGGTGGACGGGATGAACTGCCAGAGCCCGGCCGCCTGCGCCGGTGACAGCGCCACCGGGTTCATGGCGCTCTCGACGAAAGGCAGCAACGCGAGCTCGGTCGGCAGACCGCGCTTCTCGATCTCCTCGACGATGTGGAACAGATAGCGCGCGCCGCGCTGGAACATCCGCTGCAGGTACTCGGGGCGCGCCAGGTAGAAGCGTTCCTTGTCGGCGACCAGCGGCGTGTCGAGTTCGGGCATCGCGAAGCCCGCCCGGATGCGCTGCCACAGGTCGATCTCGGGGGCCGGCGCGGCGACCACCGGCTCGGGGCTGGCGGCCGGTGCGGTCGGCGCCGCGGCGGGCAGGCCATGACGCCCCGCGGTCGCGGTTGGGGCAGTATCAGGGTCGCTGGCCGGCCGGGTCGGCGGGCTGATGGTGCTGGCCGTGGTTGTGGCGGTGGCGAGGGATGCCGGGATCGTGGGGCCGAGGCTGGCGCCGGCAGCGGCTTCACCGGTCGTTGCCGCGGGCGTGGCCACCGCCAGGTTGGCAGGCGACGGTCGTTGCGCTTCGCTGGCCGGCGGCGATCCGGCCCCGGGCGCACCCGGCAGGCTGGCGCAGGCGCCCAGCAGAGCGGCCATCGCCACGGCAAGCCAGCGCGAGCGCCGGGGGGCGCGAGTCGGTTCGGATCGGTGCAACGGGTCTCCCGGGGAAGCGCTGCGCGGGCTGCCAGGGCGCCCGGCTTCAGCCGCAAACGCGCGATGCTAGGTCAGGGGCTCGTGCAGGGTCAAGCCGAAACGCGGTCAGCGGAACTGGTTCTTCCAGTCGCGGATCGCACCGAAGCACTCGGCCGCATCGGCGGGGGCATGACCAAGGTGCGCCGTGGCCGCGGCCCTCAGGGCCGGCAGGTGGGTGCGCAGGAAGGGATTGGTCGCGCGTTCGGCAGCCATCTCGCCAGGCACGGTGGGCTCGCCTCGGGCTCGGCGCGCCTGCGCCTGCGCCAGCCGCGTCTGGAGCGCACCATTGTCCGGGTCGACCGCCACGGCGAACCGCAGGTTGGACAGCGTGTATTCATGCGCGCAGTAGACGCGGGTGGGGTCTGGCAGGGCGCTCAGCCGCCCGAGCGAGTCGAGCATCTGCGCCGGGGTGCCCTCGAACAGGCGCCCGCAGCCGCCGGCGAACAGCGTGTCGCCACAAAAGAGCGCGGGCGGGTCGGAATCGTCGAGATGCGCGGCGAAATAGGCGATGTGCCCGCGGGTGTGGCCGGGCACCGCCATCACGGTGAACCGCAGCCCGAGGGCCGGCAACTCCACCCGGTCGCCTTCGTCGAGCGGATGGTCGACGCCCTCGATGCGCTCGCCACGCGGGCCGTAGACGGGGCATGACCACCGGGCTTTCAGGGCCGGCACGCCGCCGGCATGATCGCGATGATGGTGGGTGAGTAGAATCGCCTCCAGCGTCAGGCCGCGTGCAGCCAGGGCCTGATCGATGGCCTGGGCATCCCCGGGATCCACCACCGCGGCCCGGCGCTGGTCGGCCGAGAGTACCAGCCAGAGATAGTTGTCATCGAAGGCCGGCACGGCCACCACCCGGCGGTGCGGATCCGGGCAGAAGGCGAGGGAGTCAGTCATGGCGGGGCGACCCTGTTCGGTGCGATGAGCGAGTCCGATTATAGGCAGGGGCCAGGCCAGTCGCCCGCGGCACATGCCTGGCAGCGCTGGTTCGATTCTCCCC
>JBIKWU010000335.1:0-3832 GCA_044356115.1 Burkholderiaceae bacterium | reverse complement strand
CGTGGTCACCATGGACTACGCCGCCGACAAGGCCGACATCTTCGTGACCGCCACCGGCAACAAGGACGTGATCACCTTCGCGCACATGAAGGCCATGAAGGACCAGGCCATCGTGTGCAACATCGGCCACTTCGACAACGAGATCGACATCGCGTCGCTCAAGCAGTGCACCTGGGAGAACATCAAGCCGCAGGTCGACCACGTGGTGTTCCCCGACGGCAAGCGGATCATCATGCTGGCCGAAGGCCGCCTGGTGAACCTCGGCTGCGGCACCGGCCACCCCTCGTTCGTGATGAGTTCCTCGTTCGCCAACCAGACCATCGCGCAGATCGAGCTCTGGACGCACAAGGACTTCTACGAGAAGGGCAAGGTCTACGTGCTGCCCAAGCACCTTGACGAGAAGGTCGCGCGGCTGCACCTGCGCAAGATCGGCGCGATGATCACCGAGCTCAGCGACGCGCAGGCCAGCTACATCGGCGTGCCGGTCGAAGGCCCCTACAAGCCCGACACCTACCGCTACTGAGCCCGCCGCGGCGAGCATGCGCGCCGACCTGCTGCTGGTGCAGCGCGGGCTGGCCGGCTCGCGCACCCTGGCCCAGCGGCTGATTGCCGCGGGCCGGGTGCGCGCCGCCGAGCTGCCGGTGCGCAAGCCCGCCGAACTGCTGGCCGACGATGTGCCGCTGGCCGTGGCGCCCGGCCCGGAAGACCGCTTCGTGTCGCGAGGCGGCCTGAAGCTCGCCGGCGCGCTGGCCACCAGCGGCGTGAGCGTGGCCGGTCTGGTCTGCCTCGATGTCGGCCAGTCCACCGGCGGCTTCACCGACTGCCTGCTGCAGGCCGGCGCGGCCCGGGTGGTGGGCATCGACGTGGGCCATGACCAGCTCGATCCACGATTGCGGCATGACCCGCGCGTGGTCTGCCTGGAGGGTTGCCACGCCCGCCACCTGCGTGCGGCCGACCTTCACGGGCATGCCCCGGCCGAGGGTTTCGCGCGGGTGGTGGTCGATGTCTCGTTCATCTCGCTGCGGCTGGTGCTGCCGGCCCTGGCCGGGCTGGCCGCGCCGAGCGCGGTGCTGATCGCCCTGGTCAAGCCCCAGTTCGAGGTAGGCCCCGCGGGCCTGGACCGGCGCGGCATCGTGCGCGATCCCCAGGCCTGGGCGACGGTGCGCGAGACCGTCATCGCCAGCGCCGCCGACAGCGGCTGGACCCTGGCCGGCTGGCTCGACAGCCCGATTCCCGGGGGCGACGGCAACCGGGAGTTCTTTCTTCATGCGACGCGCGACCGGGCCCCGCTGCCCGCGCCGCGCCCCGACAGGACCCTTTCGCGATGAGCGCCAGCGTCAGCTTCGAATTCTTTCCGCCGAACACCCCCGAGGGCGCCGAGCGCCTGCGCGGCGTGCGCGCCGCCCTGCAGGCGGTCGGCCCCGAGTACTTCAGCGTCACCTACGGTGCCGGTGGCGCCACCCGCGACAAGACCCTGGCCACGGTGATGGACATCGCCGACGCCGGCCTCGCGGTGGCGCCGCACCTCTCGTGCATCGGGTCGAGCCGCGAGTCCATCGCCGAACTGCTGGACCTGTACCGCTCACGCGGCATCCGCCGGCTGGTGGCGCTGCGCGGCGACCTGCCCTCGGGCATGGTCGATCACGGCGAGTTCCGCTACGCGGCCGATCTGGTGGCGTTCATCCGCGAGCGCACCGCGGACTGGTTCCACATCGAGGTGGCGGCCTATCCCGAGGTGCATCCGCAGGCCCGTTCGGCGGCCGACGACCTGCAGGCGCTGATCGCCAAGCTCGACGCCGGCGCCGATCGCGCGATCACCCAGTACTTCTACAATGCCGACGCCTACTTCCGGCTGCGCGACGAGCTCGCGGCCGCGGGGCAGACGGCGCCGCTGGTGCCCGGCATCATGCCGATCACCAACCATGCCCAACTGGTGCGCTTCTCGGATGCCTGCGGCGCCGAGATTCCGCGCTGGATCCGCAGCCGCCTGGCCGGCTATGGCGATGACCTGCCCTCGATCCGCGCCTTCGGCCACGAGGTGGTGGCAGCCCTGTGCGCCCGCCTGATCGCGGGGGGCGCGCCGGCGCTGCACTTCTACACCATGAACCAGTCAGCCCCCAGCCTCGCGCTCTGGCAGGCTGCCATCGGCTGAAACCCGGATCGGCGCAGGGTCATGCCGGGTGGCAGGCCGGCTACCATCGTGGCGTGTCCGACAACAAGCTCATCCCACCCCCCGGGCTGGTGCCCGATCCCGGGCGCCGCCGACCGCGACTGGACGTGGCCCACCTGCGCGCGGGTCTGTTCGTGTGCGATCTCGATCGCCCCTGGATCGACACCCCGTTCCTGCTGCAGGGCTTCCTGATCGAGAGCGACCAGGAGATCCGGGCGCTGCGCGAGCACTGCCGGCATGTCTTCATCGACCGCAACCTGTCGGATCCGGAGGCCATCCTCGCGCTCGGTGATGCGCTGCAGATGCCCGAGCCGGTCGAGCCGTCGGATGACGCATCCGCTGCCCGCCCCGATCAGGCCACGGTGAGCGGGGCCGTGGGTGCAGCCGGACGCCGGGCTGCGTCGCTACCGGATGTGGATGCGGCGCTCGACGACGCCGATCCGCTGGCCACGCCGGTGGCCGCGCCGCAGCCGCGGGCCCGCCCGTCGCGCCCCGATGCCGTCGCCTCCGAGGCAGCCCCGACCCCGACCCGGCCGCTCGGGCTACCCGGCGCAGACGCGCCGGCGCCCTCGCCCCGGACGCCGCGCTCGGCGGGCGGGCGCCCGCCTGGCGCGAGCCGCGAAACCCGAGAGCGTTTCCGCCGCTTCGTGCTCGAGTCCTCGCAGGGCGCCGACGCCGTGACCCCGCGCGGCACCGGCACCGGCCTGCTCGCCTCGCTCGGCGGCCTGTTCCGGCGCCGCGGCGAGGTGCGCGCCCCCGATCAGCAGCCTCGGGCCCGCCTGTCCACCGAGGCCAGCGTTCCGCAGGAGTCTGCCGCCGGCGGCGCGCGGGCCGCGCTCGAGCGCGAGCTCGACACCCTGCTCGCGCCCGGCGAGGCCAGGCAGACCTACACGGTGGTACGCGCACTGCCCGACGAATTGCCGCGCGCCCGCAAGGGCTTCGAGCAGGCCTCGGCGGCGCTGGGTGCGCTGCTGACCGACTTGCGCGCCGGCAAGACCTTCCCGCTGCTGCGCAGCCAGGAAGCGGTGGCCGACATGGTCGACTCCATGCTCGGCAATCCCGACGCCATGCTGTGGCTGGCCCACCTGCGCCAGTCGCACATCGACACCTACCAGCACGGGGTGCGCACCTCGCTCTACATGATCTCGGCGGGGCGCAGCCTGGGGCTGCCCAAGCGGCAGATCGAGGCGCTGGGGCAGATCGGGCTGCTGGCCGATGTCGGCAAGATCCAGTTGCCGCGCGCCCTCCTCGACAAGCCCGGCCTGCTCACCCCGGCCGAATTCCGCATCGCCAAGGAGCACGTGGAGCTCGGCCTGCGCGCGCTGGAGGCCAGCCGGCAGCTCGACGAGATCGTGCGCCTGGGCATCGTGCAGCACCATGAACGCCTGGATGGCAGCGGTTACCCGGAAGGGCTCAAGGGCGAGCAGATCAGCATCTACGGCCGGCTGGCGGGCATCGCCGACACCTTCTCGGCGCTGGTCTGCGCGCGCCCCTACGCCAATGCCACCGCCGCGCAGGACGCGCTGATGAGCCTGTATCAGTGGGCCGACACCTCCTTTCACGGCCCGCTGGTGGAGCAGTTCGTGCAGTCGCTGGGCGTGTTCCCGGTGGGCACCCTGGTGGAGCTCTCCAACGAGGAGGTGGCCGTGGTGCTCGAGCACA
>JBIKWU010000336.1:0-3832 GCA_044356115.1 Burkholderiaceae bacterium | reverse complement strand
GCTCGAGGGCAAGAAGGGCCAGCCGCGCTTCAAGCCGCCGTTCCCGGCGAGCTTCGGGCTGTACGGCAAGCCCACCACCATCAACAACACCGAGACCTTCGCGGCGGTGCCCTGGATCATCCGCAACGGCGGCGCGCAGTACCTCGCGGCCGGCAAGCCCAACAACGGCGGCACCAAGGTGTTCTCGGTGTCGGGCGACGTCAACCGGCCGGGCAACTACGAGATCCCGCTGGGCACGCCCTTCGCCAAGCTGCTCGAGCTCGCCGGGGGTGTGCGCGCCGGGCGCCAGCTCAAGATGGTGATCCCGGGCGGCTCCTCCATGCCGGTGCTGCCCGCCGACATCATGATGGCCACCGACATGGACTACGACTCCATCGCCAAGGCCGGCAGCATGCTCGGCTCGGGCGCGGTCATCGTGATGGACGACTCGCGCTGCGCGGTGAAGTCGCTGCTGCGCCTGTCCTACTTCTACTACGAGGAAAGCTGCGGCCAGTGCACACCCTGCCGGGAGGGCACCGGGTGGCTCTACCGCATGGTCAATCGCATCGAGCACGGCGAGGGCCGCCGCGAGGATCTCGACCGCCTCAACCAGGTGGCCGACAACATCCAGGGCCGCACCATCTGCGCGCTCGGCGACGCCGCCGCCATGCCGGTGCGCGCCTTCCTCAAGCACTACTGGGACGAGTTCGCGCATCACATCGAGCACAAGACCTGCATGGTCCCTGCCTACACCTGATGCACGCGAACTTCACGGACACCGATCGGGCGCGCGAACGCAATGCTTGAACTCGAAATCGACGGCAAGAAGGTCGAAGTGGCCGAAGGCAGCATGGTCATGCATGCGGCCAACCAGCTCGGCATCTACGTGCCGCACTTCTGCTATCACAAGAAACTTTCCATCGCCGCCAATTGCCGGATGTGTCTGGTCGACGTCGAGAAGGCGCCCAAGCCGATGCCGGCCTGCGCCACGCCGGTCACCAACGGCATGAAGGTCTGGACCGCCTCCGAGAAGGCGATCAAGGCCCAGAAGGGGGTGATGGAGTTCCTGCTCATCAACCACCCGCTCGACTGCCCGATCTGTGATCAGGGCGGCGAGTGCCAGTTGCAGGATCTCGCCGTGGGCTATGGCGGCTCTTCCTCGCGCTACGAGGAAGCCAAGCGGGTGGTGTTCCACAAGCCGCTCGGCCCGCTGGTGTCGGCCGAGGAGATGAGCCGCTGCATCCATTGCACCCGCTGCGTGCGCTTCGGCCAGGAGATCGCCGGCGTCATGGAGCTGGGCATGGCCGGCCGCGGCGAGCACTCCGAGATCATGAGCTTCGTGGGCCGCTCGGTCGATTCCGAGCTCTCGGGCAACATGATCGACGTCTGCCCGGTGGGCGCGCTCACCAGCAAGCCCTTCCGCTACAGCGCCCGCACCTGGGAGCTGGTGCGTCGCCGCTCGGTGTCGCCGCATGATTCCCTCGGCGCCAATGTCATCGCGCAGGTGAAGGCCAACCGGGTGATGCGGGTGGTGCCCTTCGAGAACGAGGCGGTCAACGAGTGCTGGATCGCCGACCGCGACCGTTTCTCCTATGAAGGCCTGAACGCCCCCGACCGGCTGCAGCGGCCGCAGATCAAGCAGGACGGTCGCTGGCACGAGGTCGACTGGCCCACCGCGCTCGACTACGCCGCGCATGCGCTGGCCGACATCCGCCGCACCGCCGGTGGCAGCGCGATCGGCGCGCTGGCCTCGCCGGCCGCCACGCTCGAGGAGCTCGCGCTGCTCGCGCAACTCGCCCGCGGGCTGGGCTCCGAGAACATCGACCACCGCCTGCGGCAGCGCGACTTCGCGCTCGACGCCGGTGCCGCGGGCGTACCCTGGCTGGGCATGCCGGTGGCCGAGGTCGGCAACCTGCAGTCCCTGCTGCTGGTGGGCTCGTTCCTGCGCAAGGACCATCCGCTGCTGGCCGCCCGGGTGCGCGCGGCGGTGCGGCGTGGCGCCCGCGTGGGCGTGGTTCATGCCGTGGCCGAAGACCTGCTCATGCCGGTGGCGGCCCGCGCCACGGTGGCGCCCAGTGGCTGGGTGCGCACGCTCGCCGGCGTGCTGGTGGCGCTGCTGCGCAGCCGCGGCCAGCCGGTGCCCGCGCCGCTGGCCGGCATCGAACCCGATGCCGCCGAACTGGCCCTGGCCACCGCCTTCGACACCGGCGAGCGCAAGGCGATCTGGCTGGGCAATGCCGCGGTCCAGTGCGATCGCTATGCGACCCTGGCGCGGCTCGGCCATGCCATCGCCGAACTCACCGGCGCCACGCTCGGCGTGATCGGCGAGGCCGCCAACAGCGTGGGCGGTCATCTTGCCGGCGCCGTGCCCGGCCCCGGCGGGTTGAATGCCCGCGAGATGGTGCTCAAGCCGCTGTCGGCCTACCTGCTGCTCGGGCTCGAACCCGACCACGATCACGGCATGCCGCAGGTGGCCACTGCGGCGATCGGCGCGGCCCGCACGGTGGTCGCGCTCACCGCCTTCGATTCGCCGTCGCTGCGCGAGGTGGCCGATTGCCTGCTGCCGGTCACCCCCTTCTCCGAGACCGCGGGCACCTTCGTCAACACCCAGGGCCTGGTCCAGTCCTTCAACGGCGTGGTGCGTCCGCTCGGTGACGCGCGCCCGGCCTGGAAGGTGCTGCGGGTGCTGGGCAATCTGCTCGAGATCCCGGGCTTCGATGCCGACAGCTCCGAGCAGGTGCGCGACGCCGTGCTGTCGCGCCCGGTGGCCGAGCGCCTGTCCAATGCCGCCCCGGCCGATCTGGCCACGCTGGGGGTGCTCAGCCCGGCGGCGCTGCCTGCCGGACAGTTCGAGCGGGTGGCGCATGTCATGCCCTATGGCGCCGATCCCGTCCTGCGCCGCGCCGAGAGCCTGCAGCGCACCCGCGCCGCGCAGGCCCCGGTGGCGGCCCTGCACCCTGAGGCGCTGGCCGCGCTGGGCCTGTCCGATGGCGATCTCGCGCGGGTGACGCAGGGCGACGGCGAGGCCCTGGTGCCCGTGCGCGCCGATGCCACCGTGGCGCCCGGCACGGTGTGGCTGGCCGCCGCGCATGCCAGCACCGCGGGTCTCGCGTCGATGTTCGGCGCGGTCACCGTGCGCAAGGCCTGAGCCCGAGGACGCCCATGGACGCTTTGCTGCTGCAGATCACCACCGCCGGTCAGGGACTGTTCGGCTCGGCCTGGCCGGTGGTCTGGAACCTGTTCAAGATCGTGCTGGTGGTGCTGCCCCTGCTGGGCTGCGTGGCCTACCTCACGCTCTGGGAACGCAAGATGATCGGCTACATGCACATCCGCCTGGGGCCCAACCGGGTGGGCCCTTTCGGGCTGCTGCAGCCGATCGCCGATGCGCTCAAGCTGCTCACCAAGGAGATCATCGTCCCCAGCCAGGCCAATCGCCTGCTGTACGTGATCGCCCCGGTCATGACCATCATGCCCTCGCTCGCGGCCTGGGCGGTGGTGCCCTTCGGCCCCGAGATGGCGCTGGCCAACATCAACGCCGGGCTGCTGTTCCTGCTGGCGATCACCTCCCTGGAGGTGTACGGGGTCATCATCGCGGGCTGGGCGTCCAACTCCAAGTACGCCTTCCTGGGGGCCATGCGCGCCTCGGCCCAGATGGTGTCCTACGAACTCGCCATCGGCTTCGCGCTGGTGGTGGTGCTCATGGTCTCGGGCAGCCTGAACATGACCGAGATCGTGCTCGGCCAGGGTCGCGGCATGTTCGTCGACATGGGCCTGAACTTCCTGTCCTGGAACTGGCTGCCGCTGCTGCCGGTGTTCGTCGTGTACTTCGTGTCGGGCGTGGCCGAGACCAACC
>JBIKWU010000333.1:0-3843 GCA_044356115.1 Burkholderiaceae bacterium | reverse complement strand
GCCGTCATGGCCTCGTCTTCGGGCTGCGTGAGGTAGGGGTTCAGGACGTTGGTGTTCCAGTAGATGAAGCCGCCCGTGCCGATGAAGACGAGGCCGGCCCCCAGCGCCAGCACGCCCGCCCCGCCACGCAGCCGTGCGCGCGCCTGCGGCCAGCGCTGGCGCAGCGTGCCACCTGGGCCGCGGCGCCAGAAGGCGTGCGCGGCCACCGCCAGCAGCACCGCAAACGCGCTCCAGTAGAGCTGGAACCAGGCCTGCCCGACCCAGAAGCGCGACATGCCGCTCATGTCCGACAGCGGCACCGGCGAGGTGCCGGCGTAGTGGTAGAGGTTGTGCTCGAAGCCGTGCGTGCTCAGCGCCGTGGCGGCCACCACGTAGAGCAGCATCACGCCCCAGCCGATGAACTTCTGAGGCACCAGCACCTGCACCAGCACCGAGAGCACCGCCACCTGCAGGGCCGTCACCACGGTGGGCCAGAGGTACCACGCCAGGTAGCCCAGCGGCTCCAGACGCGTGTAGCCCTTGACGAGCTGGATGGCCATGGCCGTGAACACCGCCACGAAGCCTGTGGCCACGAGCACCAGCGCGATGGCGCCGATCTTGGGCACCAGGTGCGTCCAGCCGGGTGCAGCAGTGGCGTCCACGATCTCGTGCATGCGCCGCTCGCGGTCGCGCCAGACCAGCTCGCCCGCGTAATAGATGGCGATGATGATCGGCATGATATTGAAGGCGCCCTGCAGGGCCTGCACCATCAGCCGCGTCACGGGGTAGCTCGGGCTGCCGTACCACTCGTTGACGAACCAGGCCGAGCCACCAGCGTTGATCAGGCCGATGAACAGCAGCACCAGGAAGGCCGGGCTGCGCATCACGAAGGCCATGTCGAAGCGCGCCAGCGCGGCGAACTGTGTCCAGCGCGTGGTGGTGTCGGCGCGGGGTGCGGGCAGGCGCATCGGGCCGGCAGGTGCGCAGATGCGCTCCTCATCTTCCTTCGGCTTGCCCGCGGCAGCGGCCGCGGGCCTGCCGCCCCTCTCCTCGAAGCGAAAGAGTGCGGCCGCCAGCGCGAACAGCGCCAGCCCCGCCGCGAACCAGATCAGGCGGTTGGCCAGCAGCAGGCCGCTGAGCGGGGGCAGCAGCGTGTTGCGCTCCACGGCTGTCCAGTACTTCGTGGTGACCATGAAGGCCGACATTCCGAAGGGGTCGGTGAGCGCCGCGATGTCGTCGAAACGGGCATCGCGCAGCAGCTGCCGCGTGACGATGTACAACACCAGCAGCAACATCGCGCCCACGTAGCTCCACATCATGGAGCGCGTGACCGTGGCCAGCGCGAAGAACGTGGCGCCCAGGATGAGCACCGTGGGCACTGCCATGACGAAGAGCGCCCACAGGTAGTGCAGTGGCTGGAACGGGCCGAGGCGCTCGGCATCCAGCCATGGCATGGCCGAGCCCACGGCGATCGCCAGGGGCACGGAGGCCAGCACGAACACCGCCGCGGCCACCGAGCCGAGGAATCGGCCACCGAGGTAGGGCCACTTGGTCAGCCGCGTGCTGCGCAGGATGGGCGCAAAGCCAGTCTCGTCGTCGCGCAGCACCGGGCCGGCCACCAGCGCCACGATGATGAACACCCCGAACAGGCTCATGATCCCCATCGTCTGCAGGATCGCGAAGGGCGAGTTGATGTGCACATTGCCGCGGCTGCCGATCTGGATCTGGTCGACCGTGGTGGCGCCGAAGGTGAGCAGGAAGAACAGCGCAAAGCCCACCCACAGGACGGGGCTGCGCAGTTGGTGGCGCCACTCGAAGGCGGCCACGGGCAGGAACAGCGAGGGCGACTGCATGGCGAACCCCCGCCTTCAGGCTGCCTGCTGTGCAGGCGGCTCGGCGCGTACCCGGTGCAGCGTGGCGAAGTAGACGTCCTCCAGGCCCGCCTCCACGGGCTCGAAGCCTTCGCCTGGGCAGCGGCCCGCCTCCTCGGACAGCACGCGGATGACGGTGCGCCCGGCCTTGAGCCGCGTGGCAATCACGGCGTGGCGCGCCTGCGCCACCTCGAGCTCGGCCTTGTCGATGCCGGCCTGCCAGATGCGCCCGGCCAGCGCGGCGATGAGCTCGCCGGGCGTGCCGCTCTCCACGATGCGCCCCCCGGCCAGGATCGCCGTGCGTGGGCACAGGTCGGTCACGTCGTCGACGATGTGGGTGGAGAGGATCACCACCACCTGCTCGCCGATGGCCGACAGCAGGTTGTTGAAGCGGTTGCGCTCCTCCGGGTCCAGGCCGGCCGTGGGTTCGTCGACGATGATCAGGCGCGGGTTGCCGATGAGCGCCTGCGCGATGCCGAAGCGCTGGCGCATGCCGCCGGAGTAGCCGGCCACCGCCTTCTTGCGCACGTCCCAGAGGTTCACCTGGCGCAGCAGCGCCTGGACCGTGTCGCGCCTCTCGCCGCGCCCGGCGATGCCCTTGAGCACCGCCAGGTGGTCCAGCAGGTCTTCGGCCGACACGCGCGGGTAGACGCCGAAATCCTGCGGCAGGTAGCCCAGCGTGGCGCGCAGCGCCTCGGGCTGCTCCAGCACGTCCAGCTCGCCAAAGCGGATGCTGCCGGAGGTGGGTACCTGCAGCGTGGCCAGGCAGCGCATCAGGCTGCTCTTGCCGGCACCGTTGGGGCCGAGCAACCCGAACATACCGGCCGGGATGTCGAGGCTGACCTGGTCGACGGCGCGGGTGCCGTTCGGGTAAGTGTGGGAGAGGTCGTGGATCTTGAGCATGGGGCCGACGTTAGCGTCGGCTGGGCCGGAGGTCCAGCCCGGGTCGACGAGCGGTCGCCTGGCGCGGACGAGCGGACATCGACGCCGATGAACGGGGCGCGCCGGCGCCCGGCCCGGATGGACCGGCCGCGCCGACCGCACCGACCGCGCCGGCCGCAGCAAAGGCGGCTGACGGCTGCCCTAGGTCTTCGAGGACGTCTCCCAGTCCGATCGGGTGGCCAGCATCCATCCCGCGAAGACGATGATGGCCACGCCGGTCAGCAGCAGGGCGTTTCGCTCGCGGATCTGGTCCGAGAGCCCGAGCACCCATGGGAAGGCCATCGCGACCCCTCCGAGCGCCACGGCCACCCACTCCTCCCATGGCCGGGCCATGAGGAGAGAAGCGGCCGCTGCGGCCATCACGGCCACCCCCAGGATCACCGCCCCCATGGTGGCCGTGCCCTGCAACGAGAAACCGAGCACCCATGGCGACACCGCCAACCACAGCCCGAGAATCCCGATTGCCATGTCCTGCCAATGCATCCTGTTCATGTGCAAACTCCTTCGAGTATCAAGGTGGATGAACCGGATTCCGTGATCCTCCTGACGCGGGGGCACGCTAACGCCGGGCAGGGCCGGCGCATTGCGCAGGCGCAGGGATGGCCCAGCGTCCAACATTTGCGCAAAGGCTGCGCGAGCCGCGTGCGTCGTCGAAGATCAGCCGGCCGGACGTCAGGGCCAGCCATGCGCCCGGCAGAAGGCCCAGACCCGCTCGGCCCCGCTGAAGCCCTGGATCGGTACGTTGCCCGCACGCGCCGGCCGCGTGCCCGGCCAGCCGTGGCCGCCCGCGGCATCCACGATGGCCACCGTCACCGCCCCGCCCGGCGTGGCCGGGTAGGTGCGTGTGGTGCGCGTGCCCTGCAGCTCCTGCACCGGCACGCCCGCGCTGCGGTTGACCCGCACCCAGAAGGCCAGCGTCTCCTCGAACGACTTGAAGGGCACGGCCTGCGCGCTGCGCACGAGCGGGTTGCGGCTCATGCCGCCTTCCAGGGGCACTTCCTCGTCCGCCCCGCCGTTGATGAGCAGGATCGGCAGCGGCCTGGCGGGCATG
>JBIKWU010000099.1:0-13437 GCA_044356115.1 Burkholderiaceae bacterium | reverse complement strand
CGTCTGCTTCTGGTCGAGCCAGGAGCTGTAGTTGCCCTTCCAGGGAATGCCCGCGCCACGGTCGAGCTCGAGGATCCACTCGGCCGCGTTGTCGAGGAAGTAGCGGTCGTGGGTGACGCCCACCACCGTGCCGGGGAACTTCTGCAGGAACAGCTCCAGCCAGTCGACGCTCTCGGCATCGAGGTGGTTGGTGGGCTCGTCGAGCAGCAGCATCTCGGGGCGCGACAGCAGCAGCTTGCACAGCGCCACGCGGCGCTTCTCGCCACCCGACAGGTTGCCGATGACCGCATCCCAGGGCGGCAGACGCAGCGCGTCCGCGGCGACCTCCATCTGCTGCTCGGTGTCGGCGCCCGCGGTGGCCAGGATGGCCTCGTATTTGGCCTGCTCGGCGGCGAGGGCGTCGAAGTCGGCATCGGGCTCGGCGTACGCGGCATAGATGGCGTCGAGCTTCTCCTTGGCCTGCATCACTTCGCCCAGGCCGGCCTCGACCTCCTCGCGCACGGTCTTGGCGGCATCGAGCTGCGGCTCCTGGGGCAGGTAACCGATCTTCAGGCCGGGCATGGGCGTGGCCTGGCCTTCGATGTCGGTGTCGATGCCGGCCATGATCTTGAGCAGCGTGGACTTGCCGGCGCCGTTCAGGCCCAGCACCCCGATCTTGGCGCCCGGGAAGAACGACAGCGAGATGTCCTTGAGGATCTGGCGCTTCGGCGGCACGGTCTTGCCGACGCGGTTCATGGTGTAGACGTACTGGGCCATGGCGAGTGCTTCCGGCAGGCGCGGGACGCGCCTGCGGTGAATTGAGTGAGGAGAACCCGCTAGCTTACCGCGTTCGCCTCGGCGCGGGCCGCTGGGCTACCATCGGACCGGTCTTTCTCCAGGCCGTCACGATGACCGATTCCGCCCCGCCGTCCGCCCCCGCCCCCCTGTGGCCCGTGCCCGCGCAGGCCGAGCGGCCGCTGGCCGCCCACACCGGCGCGCCTCGGGTGCATGTGGCCCACGGCGTGGCACAGTTGCGCCTGGACCGCGTGGCCGAGCACAATCGTCTGGACCCCGCCGACCTCGACGCGATGACCCGCTGGTTCGGCGAGCTGGCGGCAGACCCCGCGGTCCGGGTGCTGGTGATCACCGGCAGCGGCGATCGCAGCTTCAGCTCGGGCTACACGCTGGACGCGATCCTCTCCGATCTGGACGACCGGCTCGAGCGCATGCTCGACACGCTCGAGCAGCTGCCCTTCCTGACCGTGGCCGCGATGAACGGCAGCGTCTATGGCGGGGCCACCGACCTCGCGCTGGCCTGCGACATCCGGCTGGGCCCGCAGGGCTGCCGGATGTTCATGCCGGCGGCGAAGTTCGGGCTGCACTACTACCCGGGCGGGCTGCGCCGCTACGTGACCCGGCTTGGCCTGCCCGCCGCGCAGAAGCTCTTTCTGACCGGCATGACCATCGAGAGCGAGGAGATGCTGCGCATCGGCTTTCTCACCGAGGCGGTGCCGGCCGATGCGCTGGCCGCGCGGGTGGATGCCTATCTGCAGGCCGCGCTGCAGACCGAGCCTGTAGCGGTGCGCGAGATGAAGCGGCATCTGGCGCAGGTGGCCAGCGGCCGCTTCGATGAGCTCACGCTGCGGCAGGCCACGCAGCGCAGTCTGACCTCACCGGTGATCCGGGAGCGGCTGGCGCAGCAACTGAAGGCAAAAGGGGGGCGCTAGACGATACCGGGTGGACGCCGGCCGGAGCCATCCGGAGCTCAGGTCACCCAGTTCGCTCAGATGCCCCGGCGCAGCATGCCCTCGCCGGCGCCCTGCAGGATGCCCCAGACCAGTGCCGCTGCGGCCGCGCCGTACTTGACGAGCTGATCGGGCTTGAGCGCGGAACCGAGAGCCTGATTCACGGCGCTCGCCGTTTCACCGGCGGTCTGCTTCGCCTTGCAGGCGATGTTGTCGGTGTTGCTCAGGAGGGAGGACGCGGCCGCCGTGGCCCCTTCGAAGACGGCCAGAGGCACCACGTTGTTGAGCGGCCCGAACCGGACACCCAGATGGCCGTCACGCATCACCAGCCTGGCCTGCAGGCCAACGCCAGTCAGGGCCCTTGAACCGACACCAGGCTCCATGGAGGTACCGGGATGCTGGATCGGCTGACCGCGGCGGTCCAGGATGGGGCTCGTGGATGCGGGCGTCTTCTCGTCGCAGCGCGGGCTCTGGATCACGCCGAAGTTGAGCGTGCCGAGCGGGATTTCCTTGCCGGGCGCCTTCAGGGACTTGTCGGTGGCCGCTGCCAGCCCCTCGGGGCTGATCCTGGCGTTGTAGAAGTAGCCCCATCCCTGGTGCGCGACGCTGTTGCCGACTCCCAGTTGCCACTTGTTGTCGCGATCGTTGTAGGTCGCGACGTACTTCAGCCGGCCCAGCGCGGGGTCGAGCCCGAGGGCGCTTGCACCCTTGCTGACGCCGTTGCCGATGATAGGCGCCGGCACGCTGCCGGTCGAGGTGATGAACGCCGTGCGGGCCTCGGGAAAATAGACCGCGAGCGCCGGCCCGAAGCCATTCAGGTCAAGCTTGCGGTTGGTTCCCGGGATCATGAGCTTCTGGTCCTGAGCACCCAGCTTCACGCCCACGAACCAGTTGCCCGCGGGCGGGTCAGCGACGACGCCAGCGTTCACGCCGGGCGGCGTCGCAGGTGCCGCCTTGCCGCCAGGGGGCGGCACGGCCTTGGCCAGCAGCAGCGGCGATGCCGGCCCGAAGATCTCCTCGGCACTGCGTCCCGAGACCATCGGCATCAGAGGCGCTTCCTGAGCCTCATCCGCCGGGTGCGCGGGCGGGTTGTCCAGCCAGGCGGGCTGGAATCGCTGAAGGTCGATCGTGCTGCGGTCTAGCGTGGCAAGCGACATGGTGGCGGCCCTCGACAAGGCACTCGACGATCAGCACAAGGCGTGCGCGTGGCGCCAGATGGAACACCACACCGAGTGTGTGCGAAATATCACCCAGCCCTCGGGTGGACTCCAGATGGGGCGTGCCCTAGCGCGGGGAAACCCTTGCTGGGGTCAACCCCAGGGCGCCGTCAGCGGAGCAGCCCCGGCGGGGCCTCAGGCCGCGGCGGTGACGCGCAGGCAGCGCGCGTGGTGCTGCGGGCCCACGCTCACCGGCTCGGGCTGGCGCGCGCGGCACTCGGCCTGGGCCTGCGAGCAGCGCTCGGCAAAGGCGCAACCCGCCGGCAGGGCCGAGCAATCGGGCGGGGAGCCCGGAATCACCGGCAGGCGTGCATCGGGATCGAAGCCGCCGTGCACGCGGCTGCCGAGCAGCGCCACCGTGTAGGGATGGCGCGGCGCGCGCAGCAGTTCGCGCACCGGGCCGGTCTCGACGATGCGACCGGCGTACATCACCGCCACGCGGTCGGCCACCTCCACCGCAGCGCCAATGTCATGCGTGACGAAGATGATGGCCAGCCCGAGGTCGCGCTGCAGTTCGCGCAGCAGCAGCAGGATCTGGATCTGCACGGTGGCATCGAGCGCGGTGGTGGGCTCGTCGGCCAGCAGCACCTGCGGATTGCAGGCCAGCGCCAGCGCGATCATGGCCCGCTGGCGCATGCCGCCCGACATCTCGTGCGGGTAGTTCTGCAGCCGACGCTCGGGGCTGGGAATGCGCACCCGCTCGAAGAGCGCGAGCGCGCGCGCGCGTGCCGCCTCGCGGCTCACGGTCTCGTGGCGCAGGATGGTCTCGATGATCTGCTCACCCACGGTGTAGACCGGGTCGAAGGCCAGCAGCGGTTCCTGGAAGATCATCGACACCGTGGCGCCGCGCAGGTCGGCGAGCTCACGTCGGCCCATGCCGAGCACCTCCCGGCCCGCCACCTTCACCGAGCCGCCGATGCGGGTGCGCGACGCCGCGTGCAGGGCCATCACCGAGCGCAGCGTGACCGACTTGCCCGAACCCGACTCGCCGATGAGCGCCACGACCTCGCCGCGCCGCACCGAGAGGTCGACGCCGTTGACCGCGTCGATCGGCGCGCCGCCGGTCAGGAATCGCACGGTGAGGCCGCTGATCTCGACGGCGGGGGTGTCGGTGGACTCAGGCATCGATGCTCAGTGGCGGCGAGGCCGCGTACCCGCTGTCGGGCTCGTGGATGAGACAGGCCACACGGCGCAGCCCGTCGGGCGCGCTCAGCGCCGGGGTGCGCTCGCGGCACACTGTGCGGGCCTGCGCGCAACGCGTGTGGAAGCGACAGCCCGGGGGCGGGTCGATGGGATTGGGCGGGTCGCCCGAGAGCGGCGGCTCCTCGGTGCGATGATCGGGGTCCATGGAGGGCATGGACGAGAGCAGCGCCCGCGTGTACGGATGCGCGGGCTCCTCGTAGAGCGCACGCGACGGACCGATCTCGGCGACCCGCCCGAGGTACATCACCATGACCCGGTGGCACAGGAAGCGCACCACATGCAGGTCATGGCTGATGAAGAGGTAGGTGAGACCGAACTCCTGCTTCAGGTCGAGCAGCAGGTTGAGCACCTGCGCCTCCACCGACTTGTCGAGCGCCGACACCGCCTCGTCGAGGATCACCAGCCGCGGCTCCAGGGCCAGCGCGCGGGCGATGTTCACGCGCTGGCGCTGCCCGCCCGAGAGTTCGTGCGGATAGCGGGCCGCGAAGCGCGAGGGCTCCAGGCCCACCCGCGCGAGCAGGTCGCGGGCGCGCGCCAGCGCGGCTCGCGCCGGCAGCCCGTGCACCTGCGGCCCGAAGGCGATCGACTGCTCGATGGGCAGGCGCGGATTCAGCGACGAGTAGCTGTCCTGGAAGACCATCTGCACCTGGCGGCGATACTCGCGCAGCGGCAGATCGCGCGAGCCCACCTGGCGGCCATCGAACACCACCTCGCCCGCGCCGGGCTCGATGAGGGACATGAGCAGCCGGGCCGTGGTGGACTTGCCGCAGCCCGACTCGCCGACCACGCCCAGGGTCTCGCCGGCCATCACCTCGAAGTCGACCCCGTCGACCGCGCGCACCACGGCGCCACCGCCGCGGTGGCGCACCGGGAAGTGCTTGAGCAGGCCGCGCACGCTGAGCAGCGGCGCGCCGGGTGCGGACTCGCCGCGGGCGCGCGGCGCCTGATCGGTGCCGGCGCTCATCGCTTGACGTCCATGGCCGAGCGCAGCCCGTCGGAGAGCAGGTTGAAGGAGATGGAGGTGATGAAGATCATCGCGCCGGGCAGCGCGGCCACCCAGGGCTGGGTGTAGATCGCGGTGCGCAGGGTGTTCAGCATGAGGCCCCACTCCGGCTCGGGCGGCTTCACGCCCAGGCCCAGGAAAGACAGGCCCGAGGCGAGGATCATCGACACCGAGATCAGGCTGGTGGAGTAGACGAAGATGGGGCCCAGCACATTGCCCAGCACGTGCACCCGCACGATGGTGAGCGCGCCAGCCCCCGAGGCGCGGGCCGCCTCGACGAAGTCGCGGGTGCGCACCTGGGTGGTCACGCTCTCGGCCACCCGCGCGATCTGCGGCACGAACACCACGGTGAGCGAGAGCAGCGCGTTGCCGATGCCCGCGCCAAGCGCGCCCGACAGCGCGATGGCCAGCAGCACCGACGGGAAGGCATAGAAGACGTCGATGGTGCGCATGATCACGCTGTTGACCGCGCCACCGGCGTAGCCCGCGACGATGCCGATGGTGGAGCCGATCACGAAGGCCGCGATCACCGGCGTGATGCCCATGAACAGCGACAGCCGCGCGCCCAGCATGAGCCGCGAGAGCATGTCGCGGCCGAGCTCGTCGGAGCCGAGCAGGAAACCCTCGGCGCCGATCGGCTTGAGCCGCTTGAGCATCGACGAGGCGAACGGATCGGCGGGCGAGAGCCAGGGGGCGAACACCGCCATGAGCACCAGCGCGGCGATCACCAGCAGCGCGCCGATCGCGACCGGATCGCGCAGCAGGCGTCGCAGCACGCCCGCCCAGTAGCCCGCGCCGCCCGCAGGCATGGGCGCGGGGGTGGCCGCCGGCGAGCCCGGCACCGAGACCACCGACTCAGCCACGGGACATCCTCGGGTCGAGCGACGACTGCAGCGCGTCGACCAGCAGGTTGAGCAGCACGAAGAACATCGCCAGCACGAGGATGGTTCCCTGCAGCAGCGGCAGGTCGCGCTGGAAGATGGCGGAATTGAGCAGGAAGCCGGTGCCCGGCCACGAGAACACCGTCTCGATGAGGATGGAGCCGCCGAGCAGGTAGCCGAGCTGCAGGCCCATCACCGCCAGCGCGGTGGGCGCGCAGTTCTTGACCACGTGCAGGAACACGCCGAGATCGGTGAGGCCCTTGGCGCGCAGGCCGACCACGAACTCCTGCGCCAGCATCTCGGCCACCAGCGCGCGCACGGTGCGCGCGATGATGCCCATGGGGATGACCGACATGGTGATGGCCGGCAGCACGAGATGGCGCATGTGCTCCCAGTTCCAGACCCACGACTCGGAGCCGCCAGGCCCGGCGCCGGTGGCCGGCAGCCAGTTGAGCTGGGCCGAGAAGATGATGACCAGGACCATGCCCAGCCAGTAGTGCGGCACGCTCACCCCGAGCACCGACAGCGCGGAGGCGGCGCGGTCGACCCAGGAGTCGCGGAAGTAGCCGGCCACGAACCCGAAGAGCGAGCCGAGCACGAAGCCGATGGCGGTGGCGAACATCGCCAGCATGAGGGTGTTGCCCACCGCCTTGGTGACCTCGGAGGTCACCGGCCGGCCGCTGGCGATCGAGGTGCCGAGATCACCCTGCAGCGCGCGCCACAGCCAGCGCACGAACTGCTCGGGCAGCGAGCGGTCGAAGCCGTAGAGGCTCATCAGCTGGCGCTGCAGCTCCACCGAGGCATCGGGCGGCAGCACCGACACCAGCGGATCGCCGGGCGCGAGATGCACCAGCAGGAAGCAGAAGAGCGCCACGCCGAGCATGATGGGCAGCGCGTAGAACGCGCGGCGACCAAGGTAGGCAAGCATCGGCGTGGCGGGGGCAGCGGATCAGGTGATCCGCGTCAGTCCATCGACATGGTGGCGATGTCGATGAACCAGCTCTTGGGCTGGACCACACCCTTGACCTTGGCCGACATGGCCCGCGGACCCACGTCGTGGGCGATCCACACGAAGGGCGCCTCTTCCACGATGCGGGCGTGCAGCTTGGCCAGGGCCGCGTTGCGCGCCTTCTCGTCGAAGCTGGTGCGCGCGTCGGCGATCATCTTGTCGATCTCGGCGTTGCCGAAGTAGCCCCAGTTGTTCGAGACCGGCGGGAAGGCCTTGGTGCTGGTGAAGCGCACCATCGCGAAGAACGGGTCCATGGTGGCGAAGCTGACGTTGATCGCGTTGGCGCCGTTGGCCGACGGGTCCTTGGCGCCCTTGCGCCAGTTGGTGAACAGCGTGTTCCACTCGATGACGTCGAACTGGACATCGAAGTGGCAGGCCTTGAGCGACTGCTGCACGAACTCGTTCATGGGCAGCGGCTGCATCTGGCCCGACCCCGAGGCCGAGATCTGCACCTTGACCTTCAGCGGCTTGGCAGCGCTGTGGCCGGCTTCGGTCATCAGCTTGCGGGCGGCTTCGGGGTCATAGCGGATGTCGAACTTCGGATCGCCCCACCAGGGATGGCCCGGGGGCACGGTGCCCTTGGGCACACCCATCATGCCGCCGAGCAGCTTGAGCAGGCCGGTGCGGTCCACGCAGAGGTTGGCGGCATGGCGCACCCGCTTGTCGAGCCAGGGCGAGCCGTCGGCGAACGAGAGCTGCCACGGCCACACATGCGGCTGCGGGTTGAAGTACATCTTGAAGCCGCGCTGCTGGATGGTAGGCATGGCGTCGGGCGCGGGCGCCTCGATCCAGTCGACCTGGCCCGACAGGAGGGCCGCGGTGCGGGCGTTGGCCTCGGGCATGGGCACCATCACCACGCGGTCGATCTTGGGCACGCGCTTGGCGTCCCAGTAGCCCTTGTTGGCCACCACCTCGAGACGCTCGCGCGGCACGAAGCGGGCCATGCGGAACGGGCCGCTGCCCGAGGCGTCGGCCGCGAAGGCGGTCCAGGCGGCCTTGGCCTTGTCGGCCGCACTGGCGCCGGGGGCGGCATCGAACTTCTTCTGCCAGTGGGCCGGCGAGGCGATGAACAGGTTGGTGACGTTCAGCGGCAGGAAGGAATCGGGCTCGCTGGTGGTGAGTTCGACGGTGAGGTCATCGATCTTGCGGGCGCTGCGCAGGGTGGGCATGCGCGAGGCGGTCACGCCCACCTGGCTGGCGTCGAAGTGCGGCGCCTCCTTGTCGAGCACCTTGCGCACGTTCCAGACGATGGCGTCGGCATTCACCGGGGAGCCGTCATGGAACTTCACGCCGGGGCGCAGCTTGAACACCCACTTGGTCTTGTCCTTGGCATCGACCGCCCAGGAGGTGGCGAGGCCCGGAATCACGACGCTGGGTGCGTCGGACTTCGACAGGTCCCACTGGGTGAGCGCGTCGTACATCGGGATGCCGGTGAACCGGTTGCCTTCGAAGCCCTGGTCGGGCTGGCCGAGGGTGCGCGGGATGTCGGCGGCGGTCATGGCGATGCGCAGCACCTTCTCCTGGGCCTGCGCCGGCGCGGCCAGCAGCGAGGCGCCCAGCGCGAACGCGGCACCGAGCGCCGCCACCGGGCGCGAAACGATCGAACGATTCATGGATTCAGTCTCCTTCCCGGCCGGGCCGGTGATGGTTAGGACACGACGCCGATGCAATACCCATGCCACTGCGCAACCCCCATCGCCGTGACCGCCGACGGGCCTCCGTGCATCGGATCTGACCCGCGACCGATCACGATTTGCACCGCGTCGGCGCACGACGAACCCGCGATGGTGCACGAAAGCCGTTTCCGGTGCATCTCTGGGGCTAATGGTGTCGGGGTCGGGTGGCGAGCGCAGCGCGGGCAAAGGCTGCCGGCAGCAGGCCCGTCGGGCAAGTGCCGAATCGGTCTGGCCGACCGAGGGCAGGTGCCGACCGGCGCTCAGGCCGAGGCCGGCGCGGCCAGGGTGGCGAGCAGGCAGAGCACCGCGACGGCGCTCAGCCGGCCGCGCAGGCGCAGAAAGTCGGCATGCCAGGCGCTGCCGCGCTCGGGGGCGTAGAGCACCCAGCGGTCGAGCGCCCAGGCCAGGACGAGGCCGCCGATCAGCATGAACAGCCCGGTGGGGGCATCGACCATCAGCGCCACCCAGGCCCACAGCGAGGGAAGCACGCTCCAGACCAGCGCGGCGACACCCCCGCCCGGCTCCACCGCAAGGCTGCGCCCCCAGTGGACCGCGCCGACGAAGCCCAGGATCACCGCGCCGTAGGCGAGTTGCGCGGTGACCAGGTACCGGGCAACCGGCAGCGGCGCCACCCAGACCAGCGCGCTGAGCGTCACGAAGGGCACCAGGCCCCCATAGCCGAGCACGGCCCGCCAGCGGGACAGCGTCATGATTCAGTCGCGTCGCGCGAAGCGGTAGATGGCCTGCGTGGCGCGCCAGCCGGCCAGCCCGGCCACCGGCTGACCGTCGGCGAGGAACGCGCGCGCCCGCACCACCAGGCCGAGACTGCCGAGCAGGTCCTCGAAGTCACGCAGCGTGGCCAGATGCAGGTTGGGGGTGTCGTACCACTGGTAGGGCATCTCGCTGGACATGGGCATGCGCCCGCGCAGCAGCGACCAGGCATGGCGCCAGTGGCCGAAATTGGGGAACGAGACCACGCACTCGCGCGCCACCCGGCTCATGTCGCGCAGGACATCGGCGGTGCGGTGGGTGGCCTGGATGGCCATGGACGACACGACCAGGTCGAACTGGGCGGCGGCGAACATGTCGAGGCCGGCCTCGATGTCGCGCTGGATGACATCGACACCCCGGCGCACGCAGGCGAGCACCGCGGCATCGTCGATCTCCACGCCGTAGCCCTGGCAGCCCTTGTCGCGCCGGAGGTGATCGAGCAGGGCGCCGTCGCCGCAACCCAGGTCGAGCACCCGCGAGCCGGGCGCGATCCAGCCGGCGATCAGGGCGAGGTCGGGCCGCAGCGCGCTCATGCCAGACCCTGCGCGATGCGCTCGAAGTAGGCGCGCACCACGGCGTGGTACTGCGGGTCGTCGAGCAGGAAGGCGTCGTGGCCGTGGGGCGCGTCGATCTCGGCGTAGGTGACCGCGCGGCGATTGGCGAGCAGCGCGTGCACGATCTCGCGGCTGCGCGCCGGCGAGAAGCGCCAGTCGGTGGTGAACGAGGCGATCAGGAAGTCGGCGGTGGCCGGGGCCAGCGCCGCGGCCAGATTGCCGCCATGCGCCGCGGCCGGATCGAAGTAGTCGAGCGCGCGGGTGATCAGCAGATAGGTGTTGGCGTCGAAGTAGGCCGAGAACTTCTCGCCCTGGTAGCGCAGGTAGGACTCGATCTCGAACTCGACCTCGAAGCCGAAGTCGTAGCCATCGCCCTCGGCGCGGCCGCGCCGCGCCCGGCCGAAGCGCTCGGCCATGGTGTCGTCGGACAGGTAGGTGATGTGGCCGATCATGCGCGCCACCTGCAGGCCGCGCCGCGGCACCACGCCATGGTCGTAGAAGCGGCCGCCGTGGAACTCGGGGTCGGTGATGATGGCGCGCCGCGCCACCTCGTTGAAGGCGATGTTCTGCGCCGAGAGCCGGGGCGTGGAGGCGATGGCGATGCAGTGCGCCACCCGCTGCGGATACAGCGTGGACCAGGCCAGCGCCTGCATGCCGCCCAGGCTGCCGCCCATGACCGCCGCGAAGCGCTCGATGCCCAGCGCGTCGGCGAGCCGGGCCTGCGCGTGGACCCAGTCTTCGACGGTGACCACCGGGAAGTCGGGCCCGTAGCGGCCGCCCGTGGCGGGATTGATCGACATGGGACCGGTGGACCCGAAGCAACTGCCCGGGTTGTTCACGCCCACCACGAAGAAGCGCCGGGTGTCGAGCGGCTTGCCGGGACCGACCATGTTGTCCCACCAGCCCTCGTTGCCGGGCGCATCGGCATGCACGCCGGCCACATGGTGCGAGGCATTGAGCGCGTGGCACACCAGCACCGCGTTGGACCGGCTGGCGTTGAGCTCGCCGTAGGTCTCGTAGACCAGCTCGTAGTCGGCCAGACTGGCCCCGCTCGCCAGCGCCAGCGGCTGCGCGAAGCGCATGCGCTGGGGCGTGACCACGCCGACCGAACCGGCATCGGTCTGTACGGCGGGTGAAGGGGCTGGGGCTTGGGACACGCGGCGCGACTGCACGAAAAAAAACCCGACCTGCTTGCTGTTGCGGCCGGGTCGGGCTTGCGGGAAGGCTGGCTTCCCACGCCGCTTTAGCCGTATTTGTTATGCGCCCGCAAGCTGATCGTCAAATCGGCGCAGGCCGCCAGCCTAAGGAGGGGGCCTGCGGGTGTCAAGTTAAGCCCGGCACCGCGGGCCGGGCCGCGGCTTTGCTCTAGACTGGCCCGAACCCCGGAGGAACCCGATGCCCCTGCACCCCACCCGGATGTTCGCGCTGCTGCTCGCTGCCGCCCTGCCGGCGGCCTGCGCGCCGCTCACGCCAGCCAACCCATCGGCGGCAGCGCCCGCCGCGGTCACGGCAAGCGCCGGGCCCGCCACGGCGGGGGCCGCGCCCGCGGCGCGACCCGACGCCGCCGCCCTGCTCGCCCGGCTGCAGGGCACGGAGTGGCTGCTCGAGGACATCGCCGGGCGCGGCGTGATCGACCGGCTCCAGTCCACCCTGGGCTTCCCGCAGGCAGGCCAGCTCGCGGGTTCGGGCGGCTGCAACCGGTTCATGGGCCCGGCACGCGTGGCCGAGGGCCGGCTCGCGATCGGTCCGCTGGCCACCACCCGCATGGCCTGCGCCCCTGCCGCCATGACCCAGGAGCAGCGCTACCTGGGCCTGCTCGGCCAGGCCACCGGACTGCGCCTGGAAGAGCCCTGGCTGCTGATCGACACGCCCGAGGGCGCGCTGAAGTTCACCCGCCAGCGCTGAGTCGCTGGCACCACCCCCACCCCGGATCATCCTGCGCAGGGAGAACGGCATGAGCCAATGGCGAGAGCGGGCGGGCACGCCCTTCAGCAACGAGAAGCAGCCGGCCACCGGCTCGCGGGGCATGGTGGTCACCAACCACCCGCTGGCCAGCGCGGCTGGCGCCGAGATGCTCGCCGCCGGCGGCAACGCGGTCGATGCCGCGGTGTCGGCGCTGTTCACGCTGACGGTGGTCGAGCCGATGATGGTCGGCATCCTGGGCGGGGGCTTTGCCAACATCCGGCTCGCCGACGGCAGCCAGACCATCCTCGAGGGCCAGGCCCGCTGCCCGGCGGCCATCCGCCCGGACAGCTTCACCCCTGACCCCGATGCGCCCCCTGGCGTGCTCGACACCGTGGGCCGGCGCAACGCGGTGGGCCGCAGCGCGGTGGGCACGCCGGGCAACCTGATGGCCTGGTGCGAGATGCTGCGCGAGCACGGCACGCTGTCTCTGGCCGATGTGGTGGAGCCGGCGATCCGCCATGCCGAGCGCGGCTTCGCGGCCACGCCCTTCCTGTCGGACTGCGTCACCGACTGCGCGGCCGACATGCTGGCCGACCCCGAGATCTCGCGGGTGTTCCTGCCCGCCGGTGCGCCGGTGAAGGCCGGCGAGCGGGTGCGCAACGGCGCGTATGCCGACACCCTGCGCGCGGTGGTTCGCGAGGGGCCCGCGCTGCTGTACGGCGGCGCCCTGGGCGCAGCGGTGGCCGAGGACATGCGCCGCCACGAGGCCTTCCTCACCGAGTCTGATCTGGCCGCCTACCGCACCAACCGGCTGCCGGTGCTGCGCACCGCCTACCGGGGCTTCGAGATCACCGGCCCGCCGCCGCCCTGCGCCGGGCCGCTGCACATCGGCCAGATGCTCAACATCCTGGAAGGCTTCGACCTGCGCGCCAGCGGCTTCGGCAGCGAGCAGACCCTGCACCTGATCGCGGAGGTGATGCGCATCGCCTTCGCCGACCGGTCCGCGGCCACCGCCGACCCCGACTTCGTGCCGGTGCCGGTGGCACGGCTGCTGTCGGCCGAGTACGCCGCGCAGCGGCGCGCCCAGATCGACCCCGCCCGCACCCGGGACTGGTCGCCGGGCGTGGTGCCGGCCGAGGGCGCCAACACCACGCACCTCACCGTCGCCGATCGCGACGGCCGGATCGTCAGCGCCACCCAGACCATCAATTCGCTGTTCGGCGCGCGCTACATGGTCCCGGGCACCGGCGCCATCCCGAACAATTACCTCTACGTGTTCGACCCGCATCCCGGCCGCGCCAATTCCATGGCGCCGGGCAAGCGGGTCACCTCGTCGATGTCGCCGCTGATCGTGCTGCGCGATGGCCAGCCGCGCTTCGCGCTCGGCCTGCCCGGCGGCCTGCGGATCTTCCCCTCGGCGCTGCAGGCGGTGCTCAACCTCATCGATCACGAGATGAGCCTGCAGGAGGCCGTGGAAGCGCCGCGCATCTGGAC
>JBIKWU010000098.1:0-13519 GCA_044356115.1 Burkholderiaceae bacterium | reverse complement strand
TTCAACTGCATGGAAAGCCTGCTGCCCGAGCACAGCGCCTTCGGGGTGGTTCGCGAGCCGGCCGGCAGCGCGCTGCCGGGCATCGCGCCCAGCAACGCCGATCGCTGCGCCGACGGCGGCTACGCGCTCATCGCCGGCAACGGCGACAGCATCTTCCGGCGCCTGATGGGCGCGATCGGGCGCGACGACCTCGGGCAGGACCCGGCCCTGGCTGGCAATGCCGGGCGGGTGGCCCGCGTGGCCGAGATCGACGCGGCGATCGGCGCCTGGGCCGGCCAGCGCAGCGTCGCCCAGGTGCTCGAGGCGCTCGACGCCGCCGCGGTACCGGCCGGGCGGATCTACACCGTGGCCGACATCGCCGCCGACCCGCACTACCAGGCGCGCGGCATGCTCGAGTCGGTGACGCTGACCGACGGCAGCCATCTGGCCGTGCCGGGCGTGGTGCCGAAGCTCTCGCGCACCCCCGGCGGCCATCGTCGCAACGCACCCGCGCTCGGGCAGGACAGCGACGCGGTGCTGCGGGAGATCGGCCTCACCGAGGAGCAGATTGCCGCGCTGCGCGCGCGCGGGATCGTGGCCGGCTGAGGCGCCCGCCGGCCGGCCCTTGGCCGGCCGCGACCGGTCAGCCGAAGTGGAAGAAGCAGAGCTTGTTGCCGTCGGGGTCGCGGAAGTAGGCGCCGTAGAAGCCGCCCCCGCGATCGCCAGGCGCGCCCTCGTCGGCACCGCCGAGCGCCAGGGCCCGGGCATGGAGTCTGTCGACCATCTCGCGGCTGCCGGCCATCAGGGCCACCATGGCGCCGTTGCCGGGCGAGGCCGGCTGGCCGTTGAAGGGGGCGAGCAGGCCCAGCGTGGGCTGGCCTCGCGAGACGCCCCAGCCGATGCCGCGATCGGTATCCCACACACGCTTGGCGTCGATCTCGGCCAGCAGCGCGTCATAGAAGGCCGCAGCGCGGGCGAGGTCGTTGGTGCCGAAGGTGACATAGCCGATCATGGCGACCTTTCTGAAGTGGAGCGGGCGGCAACCCGATGGATCACGATAGCATCGCCGCCGCCGGCTCGCAGCAACGCCTCCCTCACTCCGCCTTGATGCCGGCGGCGTCGGCCACCCGGCGGAACCGGGCGATCTCCTGGCGAAGATGCTCGGACATGCGATCAGGCCCGAAGTCGACCATCGGATCGCTGCCATTGACCTCGAAGTAGCGCTTCATCTCGGGCGAGCGCAGCGCGGCCTGCATCGCGGCCACCAGCTTGCCGTGCACCTCGGGCGGGGTCTCGGCGCGCACGAAGAACGAGGTCCAGGCGTAGTTCTCGTACTCGGGGAAGGTTTCGCGGATCGCCGGCACGGTGGGCAGCCCGGGATGGCGGGTGGCGCCCGAGACGCCGATCGCCCGGATCTTGCCCGACTGGATCAGCGGCAGCGCGCCCGACATGTCGCCCATGCCGACATCGAGCGCCCGCCCGATGACATCCGTGATCGCCTGCGCCTGGCCCTTGTAGTTGACGTAGTTGACCTTGACCCCACCCAGGGTTGCCACCCACTCGATGCCGAGGTGATAGCCGGCCGAGTAGCTGCCCACCGACACCGGCTTGCTCCGGGCCGCGGTGATCAGGTCGGGGATCGAGCGGATCGGTGACTCGTTGGCCACGTACCAGACGTTCATGCTGCGCAGGATGCCGTTGACCGGCTTGAAGTCCTTCACCGAGTCGTAGCCCGGGTTCTTCATGACGATCGGGTTCACCGACATCGGCGAGTTGGTGCCCACCAGGATGGTGTAGCCGTCGGCCGGCGCCTGCTTGACGGCCAGGACAGCGACCGCACCGCTGCCGCCCGGCCGGTTCTCCACCACCAGGGTCTGACCGAGCGTGCGCTGCATCTGCTCGGC
The DNA here is from genome assembly GCA_044356115.1 of Burkholderiaceae bacterium. Classification (GTDB taxonomy): domain Bacteria; phylum Pseudomonadota; class Gammaproteobacteria; order Burkholderiales; family Burkholderiaceae_E; genus Quisquiliibacterium. The sequence goes on along the minus strand of JBIKWU010000098.1, from coordinate 11,636 downwards.
GATCACGCGGGTGGCGCCATCGGCGCCACTGCCGGCGGCGAAGGGCACGATCACCCGGATGGACTTGTTGGGGAAGTCGCTCTGGGCCGACGCGACAGCCGGCAGGGTCGCCGCAGCGCAAGCCAGAACCATCAGCGCACGGCGCCGATCGATGAAGTGGGTCATGGGAGTGTCTCCTGGTGAAGCGGAAGTGCGGGTGAGAAATCGTGGCAGCCGGCAGGGCGGGATCAGGGCAGGCGCACCGCGCCGGCAGCCTGCAGCGCGGCGATGCGCGCGGCATCGTAGCCGAGCTGCTCGAGCACCTGCCGGCCATGCTCGCCAAGGTGCGGGGCCGGTCCGGGCACCGGCGCGTCGGTCTCGCCGAACCGGGCCGCGGCACGCGCCACGCGCACCCGCCCGATGGCGCCGTGATCGATCTCGACCAGCGCGCGGTTGTGCACCACCTGCGGGTCATCGATGACCTCGGGCTTGAGGTTGACCTTGCCCACCGGCGCATCGGCCTCGTGCAGACGAGCGACCAGTTCGTCGGTGTCATGGCGGGCGAACAGCGGCTCGAGCGCGGCGCGCAGTTCCTTTGGATGGCGCGAGCGGGCCTGCGTGGACGAGAAGCGTGGGTCGGCCGCCAGCGCGGGCTCGCCCAGGCCACGGCACAGGGCCTCGAACTCGTCCTGCTGCGGGGTCATGGTGGCCACATAGCCGTCGCGCGTGCGGTAGGGCCTCAGCGTGCCGCCCACCTCGGGGAAAGCCGCCGGCGGCTCATCGAGGAACATGTGGTTGTACATGGCGTCGGGCCAGTTGAAGGCCAGCGCGGTATCGAGCATGGAGAGCTCGACCACCCTGCCCTGCCCGTCCCGCTCGCGGGCGAGCAGGGCCGCGGTGACCGCCTGGGCGGCGGTCATGGCGGTGAGCTTGTCGCAGATGGTGGTGGCCACCAGGCCGGGCTCCATGCCGGGCTTCTCGAGATGCGAGGCGCACATGCCCGACACCGCCTGGATGACCGCGTCATAGACCCGGGCCTCGGTGTAGGGGCCGTCCTGGCCGAAGCCGGTGATCGAGAGGTAGACCAGGCGCGGATTGAGCGCGCGGATCGCGTCGCGGCTGAAGCCCAGGCGCGCCAGCACGCCAGGACGAAAGTTCTCCATCAGCACATCGGCGCGGCCGATGAGGTCACGCAGCACCTCGCGGCCGGCCTCGCTCTTGAGGTCGAGCACGATCGAGCGCTTGCCCCGGTTCATGGCCGCGAACACCGCCGAGATGTCACCCTTGGCGGGGCCCACCCGGCGGGCGATGTCACCGCCGGCGGTCTCGACCTTGATCACCTCGGCCCCCTGATCGGCCAGCAGGGCGGCGGCCATGGGGCCGGAGTAGACCGCCGAGAGATCGAGCACGCGGATGCCGGCCAGCGGCAGCGGGGAGGAGGAGGTCATGGCGTGTCTCCGAGGGCAAGCAGGGCCGCGCAGCGCGGGTCGTCATGGGCGCCGTCGTCGTCGGCGAGGGGGTCGCGAGGGCCGAGGCGATGGGCCAGCACCAGATCGGCGAGCCACGCGCGCAGCGCCAGACCGGGCTGCGCGGCCTCGCGGCGCATGCCGGCGAGCGTGACCGCGTGATAGAGCGCCGAGGCGGCCTGGCGCGCGAGGTGGTCGCGCCCGCCCTGCGCGGCGCGGCGGGCGAAGTCGAACGCGCGCTCGAGGGCCTGCGACTGCGCCGCGGCCAGCCCCGGCGACACCGGCACGCCGGCCGCCAGCAGCCGGCCGACGTGCTCCTGGAGCACCGGCAGCGCGCCCTCGCGGCGGATGGCGCGCAGCACGTCGAGCGCGACGATGTTGCTGGTGCCCTCCCAGATGGAACCGAGGTGGGCGTCGCGCAGCAGCCGCGGATCGCTCCACTCCTCGATGTAACCGCAGCCGCCGCGCACCTCCATGGCATCGCCGGTGACCCCTCGGGCATCCCGGCAGGCCCGGAACTTGATGAGGGGCGTGAGGATGCGCGCGAGCGCCGCCGCGTCCGGCTCGCCGGCATCGGCGCGCTGCAACGCCTGCGCGGTCAGGAAGGCCATGGTGCGGGCCTGCTCGGCGCGCACGCTCATCTTGAGCAGTTGCCGGCGCATCAGCGGCACGGCCGCCAGGGGCTGGCCGAAGGCCTGGCGGTGATGCGCCACATGCAGCGCCTCGGTGAGCGCACGCCGCATCAGGCCGGCGGCGCGCACGCCGTTGGACAGGCGCGAGTTGTTGATCATGTCGGCCATGTGCTTGAAGCCGCGGCCGCGTTCGCCCACCAGCCAGGCGCGCGCGCCCTCCAGGCGGATCTCGCCGCTGGCCATCGAGCGGGTGCCGAGCTTGTCCTTCAGGCGCAGGATGCGGTAGTGGTTGCGCGAGCCGTCGGGCAGTTCGCGCGGCAGCAGGAAGAGCGAGATGCCGGCCATGCCGGCGTCGGCCTCGCTGCGCGCGAGCACCATGGCCAGGCCGGCATCGGCATTGGAGCAGAACCACTTGTCGCCGGTGAGCGCCCAGCTGCCATCGGGCAGCGGCTGCGCCAGCGTGGCGGTGGCAGCCACGTCCGAGCCCGCGCCCTGCTCGGTCATGAACATCGCGCCCTGGCGCAGCTCGTCGAAGTCGAGCGTGGTGACCTGCGACAGGTAACGCTGCACCAGCGCCGGCTCGCCGAAGCGGCGCAGCGTGCGGGCCAGCGAATCGGTCATGCTGATCGGGCAGCACAGGCCGAACTCGGCCTGCACGAAGAGGTAGGTCAGCGCGTACTTGGCCGCGGGCGGCATGGGCTCGGGCCAGCCAAGCACGCCCCCGCGGTGCGACAGCGCCGCCAGCCCGAACTCGGCAAAGCCCAGGCGCTCCATCTCGACATAGGCGGGGTGCTTGTCGATGCGCGACTCGTCGATGCCGCGCCGGCTGCGCACCGAGAGCGTGGGCGGATTTCGGTCGGCGATGCCGGCGAGCTCGTCGAGCCGGCCGCCGGCCAGGGCCCCCAGCCGATCGAAGTGCGGGGCGAGGTGGGCCATGAGCGGGCCTGGCAGATAGGCCGCGAACATCGGCGCGGCCATCGGGTCAGCGCGATACAGGTTCAGGCCGCGGGCATCGGGCACCGGCGAGTCAGCCGGCGCCGCGGAGAGGGTCGCCGCCAGACCGGGGGCACTGATGTCCATGGTGGCTCCTCAGTCGATGCGTGCGCCCGAGGCCTTGACCAGCTTGCCCCAGCGTTCACGGTCGGCACGGATCACCTCGGCGAACTCCTCGGGCGTGCTGGTCCAGAGCTCGAAGCCCTGCAGCGCCACCCGCTCGCGGACCTCGATGGAGCGCAGCGACTGGATGAGCGCCTGGTTGAGCCGGCCCACCACCGGCCGCGGAATGCCGGCCGGTCCGACGATGCCGAACCAGAGGTCGCTGCCGACTTCGCTGAAACCGGCATAGCCGGCCTCGCTCATCGAGGGCACGCCCGGCACATAGGGCGAGCGGCGCGCGCCCGAGACCGCCAGCGCGCGCACCCGACCGGCGCTCACCGCCGGCATGGCGGTGACGGTGACATCGAACATGAAGGTGATGTTGCCGGCGATGACATCGGCCATGGCGAGCGCGCTGCCGCGGTAGGGGATGTGCTGCATCGGCGCGCCGGTGACATAGCGCAGCGCCTCGCCGGCGAGATGGTTGGACGAGCCGTTGCCGGCCGAGCCGAAGGTGACCTTGCCGGGGTTGGCCTTGGCGTAGGCCACCAGCTCGGCCACGCTGGCGATGGGCAGCCGGGGGTTGACCACCAGCACGTTGATGTAGCGCACCCCGAGGGTGAGCGGGGTGAAGTCACGGCTGGTGTCGTGCGGCAGGCGCGCGCCGTAGAGATGCGGATTGATGGAGTGGGTGCCGGTGGTGGCCAGGCCGATGGTGTAGCCGTCGGGGGCCGAACGGGCCACCCGCTCCATGCCGATGGAGGCGCCGGCGCCGGGCACGTTCTCCACCACCACCGGCTGGCCGAGCACCTCGGCGAGCTTCTGCGCCACGGGCCGCGAGAAGGAGTCGGTCGGACCGCCCGGGGGGAAGGGAACGATCCACTTCAGGGGCTTGGTCGGGAAGGCCTGGGCGCGGGCCGCGCCTGGCGGCAGGGCCGAGAGGCCGAGGGCGGCCAGCAGGCCGGTGGTGATGCGACGTCTCATGTCGGGATCCGGAAAGTGAGTCTGAGGCGGGTCGAGGACCGGACAGGCGCGACTGCGCTTGTGGCGATTCAGCCCGGGCGGTAACGCCCATCGGGCTCGGCCAGCACCCGCCCGTCGGCCACCAGTTCGTCGAGGTGCTGGATGATGCTGCGGCGCTCGGCGTCATCGACCCAGAGCTCCTCGTAGTCGGGCGGGTACATCAGCCGGCAGGCGACCAGCTCGGGCAGGGTACGCGGCTGCTGCGCCAGCAGCGACAGCAGCCGCTGCTCGCGCTCGTCGATCTTGGCGGTGAAGGCAGCCAGCGCCTGGAGCATGGCGCCCCGGTCGGTGTAGACGCCACGGTGGTGGGAGGTCACCCAGACCCGGGCCTCGATGGCGGGCAGCCGTGCGAGCGAACGCCGGAAGTCGGCGAGGCTGGAGGTACCGTCACCGTAGTAGGGGCCGAAGCCGGTGAGGTCGATGTCGCCGATGAAGGCCACGCCCTCGGGCTCGACCAGCAGCACGCAGTGGCCGGCGGTGTGGCCGGGCATGTGGATGGCGCGCACCCGGGAGCCGCCGAGATCCCAGCTGGCGCCGTCATCGTAGGCCAGGGCATCGGGCCGGGCGACGTAGTCGTACTCCTTGCGGATCTTGGCGAGCATCGGCGCGCGGCGCTCCTCGGCCAGACCGTAGTGGCGGGCCAGGCCTTCCCAGCTGCGCAGGGCATCGACGTCGGCCCGGTGCGCGTGCACCGGCACGCCCGGCAGGCGGTGCAGGCCGGCGATGTGGTCCTCGTGCACGTGGCCGAGCACGCACAGGTCGGCCCGGTCGAAGGCCTCACCCACCCGGTTGGACACCGGCGGGGAATCGAACACCGCCAGGGTGTCGGTGCCGCGCACCACGACCTGGTTGCCGTCGGGATACTTGCCGTTCTTGTCGCCGAAGAAGACCGAGACACGACCGAAATCGGCGCGCGGCGGGGCGACCGGAGAAGAGGAGGTGATGGACACGAAAGGGGGCCGCGGCGGCGCGGCGCAGGGGATTGCGACAGGCGCGACGATAGCGCGAAAGCGTCCTCCCGGTCCCGAAGGCCGTGCCAGCGTCCGTCTCGATGTCTGGCAGCCGGGAGCAGGCCCCCGAGCGGGCTGCCGTATGCTGCGCGCCCAGCGACGAGGCCCTCCACGGGTCCGCCCATCAGCGACACCCGCGGCACCGCCATCGGCGGCCAGGAAGGAAAGCCATGAAGACCACCGTGTTGCGCAGGCAGCCCACCGCAGCGGCGGCGCCCGCATGCTAGCCGCCGATGTGAGCGTGCGCCTCGAGCCCCTGCGCGCGGGCATGCGGGTGGCCTGGGTCACCCTCGAGAACGCCGCCCGGGCCAACAGCATGAACCGCGCCCTGATGAGCCGGTTCCAGGCGGTGATCGCCGATCTGGCCGGCGACGCGTCGCTGCAGGCCCTGGTGCTCACCGGCGCGGGCGAACGGGCCTTCGTGGGCGGGGCCGACATCGGCGAGATGTCGGGACTGGACGTCGAAGGCGCGCGCGCCTTCATCACCGAGGTGCATCGCTGCTGCGAGGCGGTCCGGCGCTTCCCGGCGCCGGTGATCGCGCGCATCAACGGCGTCACCCTGGGCGCCGGGCTCGAACTGGCCGCCGCCTGCGACCTGCGGGTGGCGGTGGCGGGCGCGCGCTTCGGCATGCCCGAGGTGCACCTGGGCATCCCCTCGGTGGTCGAGGCGGCGCTGCTGCCGCACCTGGTGGGCTGGGGCCGGGCCCGCGAGATGCTGCTGCTGGGCGAAACCTTCGATGCGGCGCAGGCGTTGCAGTGGGGCCTGCTCGAGCGGGTGGTGCCCGAAGGCGAGCTCGATGCGGCGGTGACGCAATGGCTGGGCAGTCTGGCCAAGGGCGGCACCCTCGCCTTGCGTACCCAGAAGCAGCTGATGCTGGCCTGGGAGAACCTGCCGCGCGACGAGGCGATCACCGCCGGCGTGGATGCCTTTGCCAGCAGCTACCGCAGCGGCGAGCCCGGACGGCTCATGCGCGAGTTCCTGGCAGCGCGCGCGGCGGCCCGAGCGGCGCGCAACTGACAGGGCACCCGGCGCCGTTCGCGCCCGATCACGGCTGCGTGCGGCCGCGCCGCGCTCAGGCGTTGCCCGGCGGCCGCTCGCCCGAGACCTGCAGGAACACCGCCGACACATCCAGCCCGCCGAGATCGGCGCGGCGCGCGGCCTGCATCTGGCTGCGCACCAGCGACGCAATGGGTACCGGACGGTCAAGCTCCTGCGCGAGCGACAGGAAGTAGCGCAGGTCCTTTTCCATGAGCGCGAGCTGGAACTGCGGCGAGAAGTCGCGCGCGTAGATCTTGGGCATCTTGGTCTTGAACAGGCGCGAGCCGGCCGCGCCCTCGCCGAGCACGAACTGCGTGGCCTCGGGGTCGAGACCCGCGGCCTGCGCCACCAGCAGCGCCTCGGCGATCGCGGCATTGACCGTGCCCGAGAGCATGTTGTTGATCAGCTTGATGGTGGCCCCCGCGCCCGAGGGCCCCATGTGGCGGTGCGAGCGCCCCATGGCCTGCAGCAGCGGCAGCACCCGATCGACATCGGCGGGCTCGCCGCCGACCATGAACACCAGTTCGCGCCCGCGCGCCTGGGCGAGGCTGCCCGACACCGGCGCATCGACATGGGCGATGCCGCGGGCCGCGGCCGCGCTCGCCACCTCGCGCACCATCGCGGGCGTGTTGGTGCTGCAATCGAGGATCAGCGTGCCTGGCGCGGCGCTGGCCAGCACGCCGCCCTCGCCGAGCATGACCGCACGGGTGGCCAGGTCGTCGGCCACCATCGAGACCACGAACTGCGCGCCACGCACCGCCTCGGCGATGCTCGGGCAGGCAGTAGCCCCCGCCGCAACCAGCGGCTGGGCGCGGGCCGGGCTGCGGTTCCAGACCCGCAGCGCGTGACCGGCCGCGATCAGGTTGGCGGCCATCGGGCCGCCCATGGCGCCCAGACCGATGAAGGCGATGACTGACACGAGGGACTCCCTGGCGAGGATGGATGGCGAGGAGGCGGGCACGGCGCAGGCCGATGCCCGGTGGGGCGCAGGCCGCTGCCCGGTGGAACAGTCGCGGGTGCCGATGGTAGCAGTCGGCGCTATGCTGCCCTCTCCACCCGCCACTCCGGAGACACCATGCTCGACCCGCAAGCCAAGGCCCTGTTGCAACTCATCGAGCAGCGCGGTCTGCCGGCGGTGCACCAGCAGACGCCCGTCGAGGCGCGCGCCTCGTACCGCGAGCGCCGCTTCTTCACCCAGCCCGATGCGCCCGAGATGGCCGAGGTCCGAGACCTCCCGGTGCCCGGCCCGGCCGGCGCGGTGCCCTGCCGCAGCTACCGGCCCCGGGGCAGCACGCCCGGCCAGGTGCTGCCCGGCCTGGTGTATTTCCACGGCGGCGGCTTCGTCATCGGCGATCTCGACACCCACGACGTGCTGTGCCGCGAACTGAGCAATGCCAGCGGCTGCGCCGTGATCTCGGTGGACTACCGCATGGGCCCCGAGGCGCGGTTCCCGGCGGCGGTGGACGACTGCCTCGCGGTCACACGCTGGGTGTCGGCCAACGCGGCCTCGCTCGCCATCGACCGCGCCCGGCTGGCGGTGGGCGGCGACAGCGCCGGCGGCAACCTCGCCGCCGTGGTGGCCATCGGCGCACGCGAGGCCGGCGACACCCCGCTCGCCTTCCAGTTGCTCATCTATCCGTGCACCGACTTCCGCATGGGCAGTGACTCGCATCGGGTGAACGGTCAGGGTTATCTGCTCACCCACGACACCATCAGCTACTTCTACGGCCACTACCTGAACAGCGCGGCCGAGCGCCAGGACTGGCGCGCCACGCCGCTGCTGCACGGAAATCTCGCCGGCCTGCCGCCGGCGCTGGTGCTCACCGCCGGCTTCGACCCGCTTCGCGACGAGGGCCTGCAGTACGCCGACGCGCTCTCGGCCGCCGGCAACCAGGCGCAGTACGTGTGCTTCGAGCGCCAGATCCATGGCTTCATCACCATGGGCAAGGTGCTGGCCGAGGCCAACACCGCGGTGGCGTTCTGCGCCACCGCGCTGCGGCGCGCGCTGGGCTGACCGGCGCGCTCAGGCCCGGGCGTCGCGGATGAAGTCCGTCGCGCGCTCGGCGATCATGATCGTGGGCGCGTTGGTGTTGCCGCCCACGATCGCCGGCATCACCGAGGCGTCGACCACCCGCAGGCCGCCCACGCCGCGCACCCGCAGCCGCGCATCGACCACGTCGTGCTCATCGGGCCCCATGCGGCAGCTGCCCACCGGGTGATAGATGGTGTCGGCGCGGTCGCGAATGAACGCCTCGATCTGCGCGTCGGTGACGGCCTGCGCCGAGCCGCCCAGCTCGCGGCCGCGCCAGGGCGCGAGCGCGGGCGCGTACATGATCTCGCGCATCAGCCGGAAACCCCGCACCAGGCGGCGCAGGTCATCGGGGTCCGTCAGGAAGGCCGGGTCGATCAGCGGGGCTGCCGTCGGGTCGGCGCTGGCCAGGCGCACGCTGCCGCGGCTGCGCGGACGCAGCAGGCAGACATGGCACGAGAAGCCCGGCCCGAACACCGTCTTGCGGCCATGGTCGACGAGCTTGCCGATCACGAAGTGCAACTGCAGATCGGGAATGGGCTCGGCGGAGTCGCTGCGGATGAAGCCGCCGGCCTCGGCGAAATTGGTGGTGAGCATGCCGCGGCGCTCGCGCCGCCACTGCACCAGGCCGCGCAGCGCGCGCACCGCGCCGGGCAGCGACAGCGCGAACAGGTCATGCGCGCCGGGGGCGTCGAACACCTGCACCACGTCGATGTGGTCGTGCAGCTGCGCGCCCACGCCCGGCTGATCGACCAGCACCGGCAGCCCCAGGCTGCGCAGATGTTCCCCGGGGCCGATGCCCGAGAGCATCAGGAGCTGCGGCGAACCGAAGGCGCCGGCCGCCAGCAGCACCTCGGCCGCTGCCATCGCCTGACGGGTCTCGCCACCCAGCCGGTACTCCACGCCACAGGCGCGGCCAGCCTCGAACAGCACGCGCGTGACCTGCGCACCGGTGACCACGCTGAGGTTGGACCGGCTGCGTGCCGGATCGAGGTAGGCGCGCGCGGCGCTGAAGCGCTCGCCGTTGCGATGGGTGACCTGGTAGGGGCCCACGCCCTCGGGGTCGGCGCCGTTGAAGTCGCGATTGACCGCGTGGCCGCACTGGCGCGCCGCCTCGATGAAGCGCGGACCGAAGGGATTGGGCGAGCGCAGGTCCATGACATTGAGCGGCCCGCCCACGCCATGGAAGTCATCACCGCCGCGCTCGTTGTTCTCGGCGCGCCGGAAGCAGGGCAGCACGTCGGCCCAGGCCCAGCCGGGATTGCCCTGCGCGGCCCAGCCGTCGTAGTCGGCCGGATGACCGCGGATGTAGATCATGGCGTTGATGGAGCTGGAGCCGCCCAGCACCTTGCCGCGCGGCTGGTAGCCGCGCCGGCCGTTCAGGCCGGGTTGCGGCACGGTGTTGAGCATCCAGTTGGCCTGACCGGAGCGCGCGAGCAGCGCGAGGCCGGCCGGCATGTGGATGAGCACGCTGTCATCGGGCGGGCCCGCCTCCAGCAGGCACACTCGCGCCTGCGGGTCTTCGCTCAGGCGCCTGGCCAGCACGCAGCCGGCCGAGCCGCCACCCACGATCACATAGTCGAACATCCCGCCTCCACGCCGGACCGCCGGCCATGCCTATCCTAACCGGCACCGACCCTCTGCTACCCTGCGGCACCATGGCGCTGCGATCCACGATCTACAAGGCCCAACTGTCGGTGGCCGACCTCGACCGCGGCTACTACGCCGACCACGCTCTCACGCTGGCCCGCCACCCCTCCGAAACCGAGGAGCGGCTCATGGTGCGCCTGCTGGCCTTCGCGCTGCATGCCGACCCCGCGCTCGGATTCGGTCGCGGCCTGTCCAGCGAAGACGAACCCGATCTGGCCATCAGCGACGATACCGGCCAGCTTCGGCTCTGGATTGCGGTGGGGCTGCCCGACGAGAAGTGGCTGCGCAAGGCCGCCGCGCGCGCGCCCCGCGTGGTGCTGCTCGTCTACGGCGGCGCGAGGGCCGATCTCTGGTGGCGCCAGAACGAGAGCGCGCTCGCCCGCCATGCGCACCTGCGGGTGCTGCAGTGTGACGAGGAAGGCACGCGCGCGCTGGCCGCGATGGCGCAGCGAACCCTGAGCCTGTCGTGCACCGTCCAGGAGGGCGAGGTGCTCGCCAGCGACGGCCGGCAAAGCGCGGCCATTGCCGTGCGGGTGCTCAAGCCAGGCCTGCCCGAGAGCGGGCGCGACACCGACCGCCAGTAGGTGACAGGCGGCCGGTCGCCGCCGGCTCCTCAAGTCTTCGGCCATGGTGCCGAAGCCCCAAGCGAACGCCCGGATCGCCGCCATCGTGGCCGCGTCCCGCGTTCGACTGAGGACCCCTGCCGCCATGACAACCGGTTGTGACCCGTTTTGTACGCCCCCTGCACCGCCCGCGCCTGCCAGGCGAGACCGCGGCCATCGGCTCGCGACGCTGCTGATCGCAGCAGGTCTGGCCATTCCCGGCGTCGCGCTCGCGAGCGATGCCCCTGACACCAAGAGTTCGCGAAGCTCGCGTGACTCCGCCGAGTCGAAGCTTGCGAAGGAATCCCGCGAGGCCAAGGCGGCCGCTGGCGCGAAGGAGGCGCAGGAGGCGGCGCAACTGCAGAGTCTGGGCGCGAAGATCGCCGACTCGCTGTCGCGCTCGCGAGACGCGCGCAGTTCGCCCACCAACGGACTGGTCATCCGGGTCAAGGCGCCGGAGCCGCCCGCGGCGAGTGCCGCGCCGAAACCCCGGGCGCCCTCGGCCGCCAGCCACGGCACCGTGCGCGGCAGTGCCGCCAGCCCGCCGCCAGCCACCAGTCGCGAGGCCGGCGCGCACGGGCATGGCCCGTCGATCCACTGGGGCTACAGCGGCGATGGCGGCCCCGAGAACTGGTGGCGCCTGAAGCCCGAGTTCGCGCGCTGTGCCGAGGGTGCGCGGCAGTCACCGATCAACATCCGCGGCGGCATCCAGTTGGACCTCGAGCCCATCCGCTTCGAGTACCGGGCAAGCGCTTTCTCGGTGATCGACAACGGCCACACCGTGCAGGTGACCACGAGCCCCGGCAACACCTTGTCGGTCATGGGGAGACGCTACGAGCTGATCCAGTTTCATTTCCATCGTCCCGCGGAGGAACGGGTGGACGGCCGGGTCTTCGACATGGTGGCGCACCTCGTGCACCGCGACCCGGATGGCCGGCTGGCGGTGGTGGCGGTGCTGCTCGATCGCGGCCAGCCCAATCCGGTCATCCAGTCGGTCTGGAACAGCCTGCCGCTGGAGCGCAACGAAGCGCTGGCCGGTACCGCGCCGATCGAGCTCGAACAGCTGCTGCCGGTGAACCGCGGCTACTACACCTACATGGGTTCGCTCACC
>JBIKWU010000332.1:0-3927 GCA_044356115.1 Burkholderiaceae bacterium | reverse complement strand
TCGATGTCTGCCTCGACCAGGTCGAGTTCATGGCCCGCCAACTGGATGTGCAGGGCATGCAGGACCGCATCCGCGCGGCCCTCGCCTACGAGACGGCTGCGGTGAAGTCAGGGGTTCGGGAGGAGGCGCTGCTTCCCCTGCACTACCTCTTCGCCACGCAAGGCGAACTCGGACGTGCGCAGTTCAAGGCCATGACCGGCCTGGGCGAGCGCGTGGCCACCGCCACGCTGTCAGCGCTGCTCGCTCGCGGGTTCCTCACCACGGACTCCCCTTACGGGAGCCTGCGGTTTGGCATCCCACGTCATGCGCTTCGCTTCTACTTCCCCGCCCTGTGGCCGGAGGCGGAGCAGGATCAGGATCTGCTCGATGGCGAAGTCGGGCTGACCGCCGTGCCTCGCGGCACATCGCGACGCAGTCCCCCGTTCTGACGCGATCGGAGCGCCGACCACCCGTCGCACACCTTCGACTACGATCTTTCATACCCAAGGGCAACTCCCGGAGATCACTGCGCGCCCTACCCCGTCCCCTCACGGAACCGGAGAGCGCCATGCTGCCCATCCCCACACCCACTTCGCGGGAAGCCCTTTACCAGGAGCTGTGGACCCGCCCCATCCCCGAGCTCTTGAACCGCTACGGCGTGTGCGAGCTCACCTTCCTGACCACCTGCCGCCGGCTGCACCTGCCCGTGCCGGCCCGACACCTCTGGCCACGGATCGCCGCGGGTGAGCGTTTCCAGCCGCCGCCGCTGAGTCCGTGGGAAGGCCGGCGCCCACCCGTCGGCCCCATCCCTCTGTCGGATACCGAGATGGCGCGCCGTATGGCCGTGAAGGCGGCAGCTGCCGCCGCTCAGGAGCGCCAGCAGCCCATCACCGTCCCGGACCGACTGCTGGACCCTCACCCCCTCGTCAAAGCCACCGCCACCGCGCTCCGCCAGACCGGGAACACCGATCGCGCCGAGGGCGCTCCGCCCGACACGCTGGCCGGGGCGCTCGACATCCGCGTCTCGCGCGGTTGCCTCGACCGCGCCCTGCGGATCACCGACACGTTGCTCAAGGCACTGGCGCTCCATGACATCACTGCCGGCATCGACCCGAAAACTGGCTCTACCCGATTGCACTCGGGAGACATCACGCTGACCCTGGCCATCAGCGAGCAGATCGTCGCCGCAGCGCGTCGCCCGCCAGGCCGGCGCACGACCGTCGGCGACGCGGTCCCGGTTCGCCCGACCGCCATGTTGACGATCACCGTGCGCGGGTGGGTGCAACGCCAGTGGCACGACGCCACCAAGACGCCCCTGGAGCGCCGCCTGCGCGGCATCGTCATCGGCGTCGTCGAGCTGATCGAGGAACAGCGCCATCGGCAGGCCGAGCACCAGACCCGCGAGTCCGAGATGGAAGCCGCGCAGGCCCGCTACCAGGCCGCCGTCCGGCAACGGTCCGAGGAGGCGGAGCGGCTTCGAGGCCTGCTCCGGGATGCAGTCAGGCTCGAACGCGCCAACCGCGTCAGGGCACTGGCTTCGGCCGTCGAAGCGCAGGCCACCGCGCAAGGCACGCTCGACGACGACAAGCGCAACTGGCTCGATTGGGCCCGGGGCAAGGCGGACTGGATCGATCCCGTCACCAAGGCGGCCGATCCGGTGCTCGACGGGCAGGGCCCCAAGCGCCCTACCCCATGGCGAGGCTGACCAGCCAGGAGGTAGAAGCCTGCCCGGTGCGACGTCTCAGGGAAACGAAGTCCTCTCCGAGCTGGATATTCGCTGTTGACGGGATATTTGCTGTGCAGCGAATTTCGCCGACGCAGCTCGGATAGGGTTTGATTTGCTCGATGACGTTGCTGATACTCCGCCTCAGAGCGCCTCGACGAACATTCACTGCATCGTTTCGCCACTCCCATGCCCGCCCATCCCAAGACCGCAACAGCCGACGTGCTCACGCCCGAGCAGGCGCTTGCTGAGCTCCTGGCGCTCGACATGGACAGTCGGCGCACGGCAGTCGCAAAGGACGTACGCAGCCGGAGCCCTAGGTACCGCTGCATCCCCGCTCACGAACTTGCCGAAGCCCTCGGTATCCCGGAGCCGGGAAGACCTGGCGACGGTTGGTCCTTCACGCGCTACGCAAGGATGATGACGGTCGAGGAGTACGCGATGTACAACTCGCCGGCCTCCGAAGTCATCTACATGATCGAGGACTCGCTCGATCCCGAGCGTTTGGAGGAACTGATACAGCTCTCCGAGCCCCTGGACGACGTCGACAAGCCTCGCTTCTCGTTCCTGACCCGGAGCGAACGAAACGACATCGAGGACGCCATCGCCGAGCGTCAACTCGAGGCCAATGAGTCCAACGGCATGTGCTGCCTCGGTCATTGCTCGGTCAAGAGCCCCAGTGGTGCCGAGTTGCAGTTCGAAGGGGATATCGAGGACGATGGCCACTGCATCACCCTGCGCACGCCGTACGACAAACGGGCCAAGCGATTCGTCGATCTGTCCCGTTGCCGCACCAGCTACTGGTAGCCGATGAGCAAAGCCACCGCATCCACCGCTCCGACATCGCCGAAGGTCGCGCCCAGCGAGGTTTTCACCGGCGCCACGGTTCGTCGTCGGTTCGTCGCGGCGGTACTCGAGATCATCGACCGAACGGCCACCGGCCATCGCTCCTACATCCGGGGAACGATGGTGTCCTCCTCCGAGGGCAAAGATTGGACCCTACCCACTGGTACTGCTCATCGAACGCCCTCATTCTGGGGCAGTCCCAGTTCGCTCTCCGTCGAGGGAGAGGAGGCTCGCGCAGCCATCCTCAAGGCGCTCGGCGTCAACCTGAGCCGCAGTCCGACCTATCGCAAGTACCGCTGACCGGTCACACGTGCTTCTTGTAGTACGCCCACTGCCCCGCCGCAAGCGCTCCGACCAGCACGGCGCCGACGCCAGCACACAGCCCCCACGCCACGGGTGCTGGCCAGACCAGCAGGACTGACCCGCCAAGCGCCAGCACCACCACCTGCCCGTACTTCGCCCGGTGGTACAGGCTCGCCGACTCCCGCGCCGCCTGGGCACGGCGAATCGCCCGCTGGCTCAGACCCTCAGCTGCGCCCACTCCGTAGAGCAGCGCAAGCAGCGGGAGAAACCGCACCAGGATCCCGGCGCGCACGCCCAGCAGCTGGGTGCCGATCATCGCCACCTCGATCGCCTCCTGCCGGGCGACCCAGGTTCTGCGCACGACTGTGTCCGGAATCGACAGCGACGAGCCCTCGGCAAACCGCTGCCCCATCTCATGCAGCCCCGTAGCCTCGAAAACCAGCCCGTACAGCGCGTTGGCCGACGCGGTCACGGCCACCGCCGATCCGCCCTGACGGGCCGCCATGACCGTGCCGGCCGCCAGTTCCTCGGTGAGCAAGGCCCGCAAGCCATCGACCCTTCCCGGCCAGACATGGGCGACGAACAGCCAGTCCACCGTCCACGCGACCAGCAGCAGGCCGGCGAGTCCCAGCGTCAGCGCGAACCCGAGCTTGAACGGCGCGAGCAGCACCCGCGCCAGCGCCCCGTCATGGAAGCTGGTGTTGCGCGAGCCCATACGCGCCCTCTCCTTCGGCCCTGTCCGGTGCCGGCTCAGGCCACAACCAGGGCCCGTCCAGGCGCGCGCGCAGCGCCTCGCCGATCTCCTTCAGGCCGGCAGGCATCGGCGGATCGTCGCCCGCCGCGGGCAGCGGCATGCGGATCTTGTGCAGTTGCCCGCCGTGCAACAGCGCAAACGCCTGCCCCTTGGGCAGTTGCACCAGGTCGGTCGGCGCCAGCATCGGCACGGTCTCGGGGGCGATCCGGTCTTCGTTGCGGCTGGCGAAGTCGGTGAACTCGCCCGGGTCGTTGGTATCGGACACCGACGACGACGCGACCGTGGAGACCACCTGCACGGTGGGCAGCTGCGTGGTCAGCAG
>JBIKWU010000097.1:0-13613 GCA_044356115.1 Burkholderiaceae bacterium | reverse complement strand
GCCAGGCGCCGCGCATAGCCCGCCGGCACCACCAGGATGGGCACCGACTCGGAGTAGGCCTGCGCCACGCCGCCGAAGGCGTTCTCGGCGCCGGGCCCGTGCTGCATGCAGAACACCCCGATGCGATCGCCCGAGGACACCCGCGAATACGCGTCGGCCATGTGCAGGCCCACCCGCTCCTGGCGGACGATGATGGTGCGGATGTCCTCGGCCGCGGCTGCCTCGATCAGCGGATTGACCGGATAGGCGAACAGCATGTCGATGCCCTCGGCCTTCATGGCGCGGGCGATGGCTTGGGCGACCTTCATGGCAAGGCTCCGTGTCGGGTGATGGGCCTCACGGTAGGCCACGCCTGCCGGCCATGCGGGCGCGACGCCGGAAATCCGGACCCGCCGCTGCATGGTCCTCGCAAGCACAGCACTCTCGGCCTTCGGAATCCGGACCCGATAACCGGCTGCCGCGTCCGAGGGGGTCCGGCGCCGCGCTCGGCCGCATTGACGCGCCCGGCGCCCGCCGCAAGACTGCGCGCTCGCCACCGCCCAGCCCGGGTCGGGGCCTGCCTGCGCAGCGAGGTCACGTGCCTGAATTCCTGTCCCCCGAACTGACGGCGCTGCGCGATCGCGTGGCCGCCCTGGCCAGCGGCGAACTTGCCGCGCTGCGCGACGATGCCGCGCTCAGCCCCGCCGATCGTGCCGCGCGTGTGCGCGCGGCCAGCAAGGCCGCCGGCATCTACCACCTCACCCAGACCGCCGACACGCCCGAGCTCACGCTGCTGGTGGTGCGCGAGACCCTCGCCCTGCACAACGCCGGCCATCTCGCGGGGGTGCTCGGCGCCGGCGCGGGCGTGCTTGCCGGTGTGGGTGAGCCGCTGCGCTCCAGCCACCTGCTCCCGGTGCTGGCCGGCGACAAGCGCGCCGGCTTCGCCTTCACCGAATCGGTCGACGCACCGCGGCCCACCTGGGCCGTGTCCGAGGGCGACACCCTGGTGGTCACCGGCAGCAAGTCCTATGTCACCGGGGGCGCGCATGCCGACTTCCTGGCCGCGCTGGTCGATGTCGAAGGGCAGGGCCCCTCGATGGTGATCATCGACACCGATGCCCCCGGCGTGTCCATCACCCGTCACTTCGGCTCGATGGACGGCAGCCAGCACGCCGCCTTCCGCTTCGAGGCCGTGCGGGTGCCGCGCCACCACGCCATCGGCGCCCCCGGCGACGGTCGCGGTCGCGCCCTGGCCAAGATCAGCGCGGTGCGCCGCGCGGTGGCGGCCGACTGCGTGGGCAGCGCCGGCTGGATCATCGGGTTGCTGGCCGAGGAGCTGCGCCGCCCGCGTCGCAGCGGGCTGGTGCTGGCGGCCTCCGAGCGCATCCGCCTGCGCTATGGCGATCTGCGCATCCGTGCCTACGCCGCGCGCTCGGCGGTGTACCGCGCCGCGCGCCTGGCCGATGCCGGCCACGACGCGGTCAACGAGACCATCGCCGCCAAGGTGCTGGCCAGCGAGATCGCCGGCGAGATCGCCGATGCGGCCATCCAGCTGCTCGGCGGCGAGGCGCTGGTCACCGGCCACCCGCTCGAGGCGCAGTTCCGCCGCCTGCGCTCGCTGCGCCTGGCCGAGGGCGAGACCGACACGCTGCGGGTGAACCTCGCCCGCGGCCATCTCGATCTGGGCAAGGGCTCGCTCTGAGCGTCGGGTTCAGTCGGCGTCGAACGCGTCACCGATGATGGCGGCGATGTCCTGGCGTGCGCCGAGCAGGCGCACGACATCGAGATGATCGGCGCGCTCGAAGAAGCACCAGACCAGCGGAAAAGACCTCACCCGCCAGGTGCGCAGCCCTGGGATGCCCAGCCGCTTGCCCAGCATGGGCGAACCGAGGGCGGGGTCGAGTTCGAGCCGGTCGAGCGCTTCATGGCTTGACCTGGCCAGCTTCATGGCCACGCGCGGGCCGCCTTCCTGGCGGTCGTGGCGCACCTCGCCCTGCTGGTCGCGCAGGGCCTGCGGGCGCAGCACCGCGGGCTTCAATCGATCTCGCCCCGTGCGATGGCGAGCAGGTGCTTCTCGTCGGCCCGGGTACGGCGCCGGCCCGGCCCCGAGGCCAGCCCCTCCTCGATGAGCAGGCGCAGCCGTTGCCTGGCCTGCTCCTCCTGGTCGCGCCGGATCAGGTCGCGGATGTACTCGCTGGTGTTGCCGTAGTTGCCCGTGGCCACCCGCTGGTCGATGTATTCGCGCATCGACTCGGGCAGGGCAAAGCTCATGGTCTGTCGACTCATGGCGTGATCCTCCGTGGCTTGACAACTGTTGTCAATTTCATTCGATCCCAGGGGGCCGCGCGCGGCCGGTTCGCCATGGGGTTTTCGGGATGAAGCGGCCGCCGGCGCGAGGCGGCGCCAGGGATCGATCGCTTACACTCGACCGACCCGTCGGGCCCCGCCGGGCACCCGCCAATACCCAAGGAGACTCGAGATGGCCCCAGTACCCCGTGGGGGCGTGGTCGCGGTCACCGGCGCCGCCGGATTCGTCGGCGGCTGGGTGGTGCGCCGCCTGCTCGAGCGCGGCTACCGGGTGCGCGCCTGCGTACGCAACACCACCGATCCCGTCCGGACGGGCTTCCTGAAGGCCATGCCCGGCTACGCCTCGCGCCGCCTCACCCTGCATGCCGCCGATCTCGATCAGCCCGGCAGCTTCGATGCCGCCTTCGCGGGCGCCGACGCCGTGGCCCACATCTCGCACGTGAGCGGCTACGCCGATCAGGAGCGCATCGCCCAGGTCACCCGTGATCTCATCGACAGCATCGCGCGCGCGGCCAGCGTGCGCCGGGTGGTGGTCACCTCCAGCGTGGCGGCCATCATCTCCGAGATGGATCTGCAGGAGCTGGTGCGCCGGCCGGTGTTCGACGAAGACCGCTATCCCGACGAGACCAACCCCAAGCGAACGCCTGAGCGCGGCCAGGGCTACTCCATGGGCAAGCTCTCCATCGAGCGGCTCTTCACGCAGGCCGCCGCGCGCAGCGGCCGCTGGGACGCGATCATCTGCTGCCCCGGCGACAACGTCGGCCCCATCCAGTCGGCCCACCAGAAGGACATGGGCCCCTGGCAGAGCCTGATCAACCGCATGCTGCTCGGCGAGTGCCTGCAGAACGGCGTGTACCGGCCCTGGATGACCGTCGATGTGCGCGACGATGCCGATGCCCACATCGGTCTGCTCGAGAGTCCGCGCGTGAGCAACGGCGAGCGCTACATCGCCTGGTCCACCGATGCCCGCCCGGTCGAGCAGATCTGCGCCGACATCGACCGCCTGCTGCCCGAGCTCGGCCATGCCACCCCGGCGGTCACGGATGACTTCCCGCCGCGCATCCGCGAGCGCGAGGCCGAGATGCGCGCCATCTGGGCCGGCTGCCAGTTGCGCAACGAGCGCATCCGCGCCGCCACCGGGGTGAGCTTCCGTCCGCTCGATGACTCGCTGCGCGACTGCGTCGAGTCGCTGCTGGCCATCGCCGGCACGCAGCCGGTGCTGCGCCCGGGCTTCTCGCTGCCCGACTGAACCGGCCCGCCCTTCTTCGTTGAACCCTTTCGTCCGACACGCACCATGACCACCGCCACGCCCGCTGCCAGCCCCGTCGAAGGCGTCGACATCCCCCGGGTGTCCGCCTGGATCGCCGAGCGCACCGAGACCACCGGCCCGCTCAGCTTTCGCCTGATCGCCGGTGGCCGCTCCAACATGACCTTCATGGTCACTGATGCCGCCGGCCGCCGCTTCGTCATGCGCCGCCCGCCGCTGGGCAAGCTGCTGCCCAGCGCCCACGACATGGCCCGCGAGCACCGCCTCATGTCGGCGCTGGCCGACACCGCCGTGCCGGTGCCGCGCATGGTCGGGCTGTGCCAGGACCCGTCGGTCAACGAACGCGACTTCTACGTCATGCACTTCCTGGAGGGCGTGGTGGTTCGCGATGTCGAGATCGGTCGCACGCTCACCCCGGCGGTGCGCGAGCGCATGAGCCGCGAACTGCTCGACACCCTGTGCGCGCTGCACCGGGTGGACATCGACGCCGTGGGCCTGGGCAACCTCGCCAAGCGCGAGGGCTACATCGAGCGCCAGCTCAAGCGCTGGTCGGGCCAGTGGGAGCAGTCCAAGACCCGTGAGCTGCCTCTCATCGACAAGGTGCGCGACGCCCTGCAGTCCATGATGCCGCCGCCGTCGCCGGCCACTATCGCCCACGGCGACTACCGGCTGTCCAACTGCATGATGGATCCGGCCGGCCCGGTGGCCGGCGTGCTCGACTGGGAGCTGTGTACCCTGGGCGAACCCATGGCAGACCTCGGTGGCCTGCTCGGCTACTGGTACGACCCCTCCGATCCGGGTGCCGGCGGTGACCCGGCCACCACCGGGTTGCCCGGCTTCCTGTCGCAGGACGAGATCGCCGGCCTGTATGCCGACAAGATGGGCGTGTCGCTCAAGGCCGTGGACTACTACCGCGCCTTCGCGCAGTGGCGGCTCGCCTGCATCGGCGAAGGCGTGTACGCGCGCTACCTGGGCGGGCAGCAGGGCTCGCAGGACGAGGAGATCGACCTCGAGTCCTACAAGGCCGGCATTCCGCGGCGGGTGGAGCGCGCCGCGCGCCTGCTCGGCCTGTCGCTGCGCTGATCCCCGGAGACCGATCCCATGACTGCATTGCTCCAGGGCATCAAGGTGCTCGACTTCGGGCGCTACATTGCCGGGCCCTACTGCGCCGCGCTGCTGGCCGAGTACGGCGCCGATGTCATCCGCATCGAGAAGCGTGACGGCAGCGAAGACCGCTTCCCGGCGCAGGTGGGCGGCGGCGTGGGCGCGCTCTTCCTGCAGATGAACCGCAACAAGCGCTCCATGACCCTCGATCCCGCCTCGCCGAAGGGGCGCGAGGTGGTGGCCCGCATGGTGCGCGAGGCCGATGTGGTCATCGCCAACCTGCCGGCGGCCACGCTGGTGTCCATGGGCCTGGACTACGCCACGCTGTGCACCTATCGGCCGGACATCATCTTCGTGACCAACACCGCCTTCGGGCCGGTGGGGCCCATGTCCGCCAACGTCGGATTCGACGGCGTGGGCCAGGTCATGTCGGGCGCGGTCTACATGACTGGCGAGCCCGATCAGCCCTACCGCGCCGCCGCGCCCTGGGTCGACTTCGGCACCGCGCTGCACTGCGCCTTCGGCACCATGGCCGCGCTCATGCACCGGCAGCAGACCGGCCGTGGTCAGGTGGTCACCGGCGCGCTGCTGGCCACCGCGGTCACCGTGAACAACGCTGCCCTCATCGAGCAGGCGGTGGCCCGGCCCAACCGCATTCCCACCGGCAACCGCGGCCAGACCGCGGCGCCGTCCGACATCTACCGCACCCGCGACGGCTTCGTGCTGGTGGCGGTCACCGGCCAGCCGCTCTACAAGCGCTGGGCCCGTCTGATGGGCGAGCCGGAGTGGCTGACCGATCCGCGCTTCGCCGATGACGACGCGCGCGGCCGTGAAGGCGTGCTGATCAGCGAGCGCATGGGCCGCTGGTGCGCCGAGCGCGGCACCGAGGAGGTGGTGAGCATCCTGGGTGAGGCGAAGATTCCCTGCGCGCCGGTGCTCTCGCCGCAGCAGACGCTCGACCACCCGCAGGTGCGGGCGCTGGGCGTGCTGCAGGACACCGACTATCCCGGCCTGCCGCGGCCGGCGCCGGTGGCGGCGGTGCCGGTGTGGCTATCCGACACCCCGCCGGTGCCGCGGCGTCGCCCGCCCCAGCTGGGCGAGCACACCGATCAGGTGCTGGCCGAGCACGGCTACAGCGCCGACGAGATCGCCGCCCTGCGCGGCGCCGGCGTGGTCTGAGCAGGGCCGCGCCATGGCCATGATCTTCCTGGTGCGCCACGCGCAGGCCTCCTTCGGCACCGATGACTACGACCGGCTCTCTGACCTCGGCCGGCAGCAGTCGCGCTGGCTGGGCGAGTACTTCGCCGAGCGCGGCACGCGCTTTGCTCGGGTGATGGCCGGCACGCTGCGCCGCCAGCAGCAGACCGCGCAGGAGCTGCTCGGCGTGCTGGGCCAGGACCCGGCCGCGATCCTCACCCACGCCGGGCTCGACGAGTACCACGGCGGCGCGCTCTATGCCGCCTACACCGGCGGCGCCGACCCGGTGGCGCAGCAGCGCGCCGACTACCGCGGCTACTGGCAGACCTTCCGCGCCGCCATGCGGGCCTGGTCCGAAGACCGCCTGCCGCAGATGCCCGAGACCTGGGGCGAGTTCGGCGCGCGGGTCCACACCGCGCTCGGAGCCGCCGCGCAGGGACTGGGTCGCGACGATGTCGCGCTGGTGGTGAGTTCGGGCGGGGCCATCGGGCGGCTGCTCGGCGAGCTCACCGGCGCCACCGCCGCCGCGGCCATCGAGTTCAACCTGCAGTATCGCAACACCGGCTTCTGCGAGCTCATCGCCAGCCCGGGGCAGCTGCGGCTGGCCAGCTTCAACAACATTCCGCACCTCGAGCGGAACGACCGCCGCGGCTCGATCACCTTCGCGTGAGTGATGGTCCGCGCGCTGGCTCACCGATTCAACCAGGCGCCGGGCACCACCCGCGCCATCCTGTGGGCAATCAGCGCGGGCTTCACCTTCTCGGTGCTCAACACCCTGGTGCGCGGCCTGTCGCTGCAGCTGCATCCCTTCGAGACGCAGTTCCTGCGCAACCTGTTCAGCCTGATCGTCATGCTGCCGATCATCCTGCGCGCCGGGCTGCTGGCCTATCTGCCCACCAGCATCGGCGGGCAGTTCTCGCGCGGGGCGGTGCACGCGCTGGGCATGACGCTGTGGTTCTACGCGCTGCCGCACCTGGCGCTGGCCGACACCACCGCCATCGGCTACACCGGCCCCATCTTCAGCATGCTGGGGGCGGCCTGGCTGCTCGGCGAGAAGATGCGTGCCGACCGCTGGATCGCCGCGCTCATCGGCTTCACCGGCGTGATGATCGTGGTCGGCCCGCGGCTGGCCGGCACGGGCGGCTGGTACTCGCTGATCATGCTCGCCTCGGCGCCGGTGTTCTCGCTCTCGTTCCTGCTCACCAAGATGCTCACCCGCCATGATTCGCCGGCGGTGATCGTGGTCTGGCAGGCGCTCACGGTATCGCTGATCACCCTGCCGCTGGCGATCCCGTTCTGGCAGTGGCCCACGCCCTCGCAATGGGCGATCTTCCTGGTGGCCGGCGCGCTGGGCATCTTCGCGCACTGGTGCCAGACCCATGCCCTGAAGGCGGCTGATGTCTCGGCCACGCAGTCGGCCAAGTTCCTCGATCTGCTCTGGGCATCGACCTGGGGCTTTCTGGTGTTCGGCGACCAGCCCAGCGGGTTCACGCTGGTGGGCGGGGTGGTGATCGTGGCGGCCACCCTCTGGATTGCCCGGCGCGAGGCGCGGCTGGCCCGCGCCGCGGCCGGCCCTGCCTCCTGATGCCACGGCGCGGCCAGGCCCGCGCTCTCCTGGGAGAAGCACCGTGTTCAAGCGAGTCCTGATCAGCAACCGTGGCGAGATCGCCATCCGCATCGCCCGTGCCGCGGCGGCGCTCGGCGTGGAATCGGTGGCCGTGAACGCACCCGCCGACGCGCAGGGCCTGCACCTGCGCGTCGCCAGCATGGCGCGCGAGATCGGCGCCGGGCCGCAGGCCGCGGCCGATCCGGTGCGCGCCTATCTCGACATCGACGCGATGATCGAGGCGGCCCTGGCCACCGGCTGCGACAGCGTCCATCCCGGCTACGGTTTTCTCTCCGAGAACCCGGTGTTCGCGCAGCGCTGCGCGCAGGCCGGGCTGGTGTTCATCGGCCCGCGGCCCGACAGCCTCGCGCTCTTCGGCGACAAGGTGCGGGCCCGCGAGTTCGCGCGCGCGCAGGGCGTGCCGGTGGTGCCCGGCAGCGGCGAGCCCCTGGCCAGCGCCGCCCAGGCGGCCGAGGTGGCCGCCGTGCTCGGCTATCCGGTGATGCTCAAGGCCGCCGCCGGCGGGGGCGGGCGCGGCATGCGCCGGGTGGAGCGCGAGGCCGACATCGCCGAGGCCTTCGCCCGCTGCCAGGGCGAGGCGCAGGCCGCCTTCGGCGACGGCTCGGTGTTCGTCGAGAAGTTCGTCGCGCGGCCGCGGCACATCGAGGTGCAGGTGCTCGGCGACGGCCGCGGCGGCGTGGTCCACCTGCACGAGCGCGACTGCTCGGTGCAGCAGCGCAACCAGAAGGTGGTCGAGATCGCGCCTGCGCCTGCGCTCGATGCCGGCCTGCGCGAGCGCGTCCTGGCCGATGCGGTGCGTCTGGCGCGCGCCGCCTCCTACCTGAACGCCGGCACGGTCGAGTTCCTGGTCGATCCCGACAGCGGCCAGCACTGGTTCATCGAGTGCAATCCGCGCATCCAGGTCGAGCACACCATCACCGAGCAGGTCACCGGCATCGATCTGGTGGAGTCGCAGTTCCGCCTGGCCGCGGGCGAGTCGCTCGCCGACCTGGGCCTGCCCGATCAGGCCGCGGTGCCCGCGCCGCGCGGCTTCGCCATCCAGGCCCGGCTGGTGAGCACCGGCACCGGCGTGCTCACCGCGTACCGCGAGCCCACCGGACCCGGTGTGCGCGTCGATGGCTGCGGCTATGTGGGCCTGGCCCCGCCGCCGCAGTTCGATCCGCTGCTCGCCAAGCTGATCGGGCAGTCGGGCTCGGCGCGCAGCTTCGCCTCGGCGGTCGATCGCACCCTGCGTGCGCTCAACGAGTTCCTGGTCGCGGGCGTGCCCACCAACCGCGAGCAGTTGCGCGCCATCCTCGGTCACCCGGTGTTCCGCAGCGGCGACGCGCGCACCACGCTGCTCACCGAGGAGCCCGCGCTGGCCGCGGTGGCGCCGGTGGCCGCGGCCGCGCCCGGCGCCGATCAGGCCGCGCTGCGCTTCCTTGACCAGCAGGCGGCGTCGCTGGTGCGCGGCGCGCGTCCTGCGGCGGCCCCGGCCCCGGCCGGTCGGCCCTCGCTCGCCGTGCCCGACGATCAGCAGGGCGTGGCCTGCCCGATGGCCGGTACGGTGCTTGCGCTGTCGGCGCAGGTGGGCGACACGGTGCGTGCGGGTGACACCCTGCTCGTGATCACCGCCATGAAGATGGAGACCGCGGTCACCGCGCCTTGCAGCGGCACGATCACCGCGCTGCAGCCTCTGGCGGTGGGCGAGGCGGTGTCCACCGATCAGGTGGTGGCGCTGGTGCGGCCCGAGGCCGGGGCGGCGGTGGCCACGGCGGCCGAGATGACCGGCGGCTGGGCACCGGTGCTGGCCGAAGTGGCCACGCTGCAGGGGCTGGCGCATGCCCGCCTGGGCCCGGCCTCGCGCGAGCCCGGGGTGGTACGCCAGCGCGATCGCGGCAAGCTCACCTGCCGGGAGCGGATCGCCCGCCTGCTCGATGCCGGCAGTTTCCGCGAGGTGGGCAGCCTCGCGGGCTTTGCCTCCTACGACGCCGACGGCGGCATCGCCGACTTCACCCCGGCCAACCATGTCGGCGGCTGGGGGCGCATCGAGGGCCGCACCGGCATCGTGTGCGCCGACGACTTCACCTCGCGGGGCGGCCATGCCGACGGCTCCATCGCCGCCAAGAGCGTCTATCTCGATCGGCTCTCGCTCGAGATGCGGGTGCCCTCGGTGCGCATGCTCGACGGCTCCTCGGGCGGCGGCAGCGTGGCGGCCATGGTGCCCAAGCAGGAGAAGTCCGGCGAGTCGGGCGCGCAGGAGAGCACCGGCGCGATCAAGGCCGGGCGCCCGCGGGTGACGGGCGGTGGCGGCTCCTTCCTGCCCGGGCACCTGCACAGCACGCTCTACACCGAGCAGCTGAACACCGTGCCGGTGGTCAACCTGCTGCTGGGCAGCGTGGTGGGCATCGGCGCGGCCAAGGCGGTGCTCGGCCACTTCTCGGTCATGGTGCGCGACATCTCGCAGCTCTTCGTGGCCGGCCCCCCGGTGGTCAGTCACGCCATGGGCTACGAGGTCACCAAGGAGGAACTCGGCGGCTGGCACATCCACTGCACCAACGGCTCGGTCGACAACCTCGCCGAATCCGAGGACGAGGCCTTCTCGATGGCGCGCCGGTTCCTGTCGTACCTGCCGCCCAGCGCCTGGGAGGCTCCCCCGGTGCTGCCGCCCGATCCGGCCGATCCGCCCGATCGGCGCGAGGACGAGCTCTTCACCATCGTGCCGCGCAAGCGCACCACCACCTTCGACATCCGCCGCGCCATCCGCCTGATGGCCGACAAGGGTTCGTTCTTCGAGGTGGGCGGGTTCTGGGGCACCGACCAGGTGACCGGGTTCGTGCGCTTCAATGGCCACCCGATGGGCGTGATCGCCTCCGACAGCCGGCACGTGAACGGCGGCGCGCTCACCGCCGATGGCTGCGACAAGCTGCGGCGTCACCTGGACCTGTGCGACAGCTTCCATCTGCCGGTGCTCAACCTGGTGGACAACCCGGGCTTCGCGGTGGGCATCGAGCACGAGATGGCCAGCACCATCCGCAAGGGCGGCGAGTGGATGGTCGCCTTCGCCCAGGTGACCGTGCCGATCTTCACGGTGCTGATGCGGCGCAGCTTCGGCGTGGCGGGCAACAACTACGCCACGCCGCGGGCCGCGGTGTCGGTGCGGGTGGTCTGGCCGGCGGCCGACGTGGGCGGCATCCCGCCCGAGGGCGGCATCGAGGCGGCCTACAAGCGACAGCTCGCCGAGGCGGCCGACCCGGCGGCGCTGCGCGCCGAGATCAATGCCCGCATCGAGAGCGCCCGCGGGCCGATCGGCCCGCTGAACCGTTTTCAGATCGAGGAGATGATCGATCCGCGCGACACCCGTCGCCTGGTGTGCGAATGGGTGGAGAATGCCTATCGCATCGTTTCGCAGCCGGCGCGGCTGATGCCGCGGGTCCTGCAGTTCCGGCCCTGACGGCGCCCCGCGCGGGCGCACAACCCCACAAGGAGGAAGACAGCATGCGTGATCTCAACGGCAAGGTGGCCTGGGTGACTGGCGCGGGCACCGGCATCGGCGAGGGCGCCGCGCTCGCCCTGGCCGGCGCCGGCATGACGATGGTGCTCTCGGGCCGGCGCAAGGCCGAGCTCGACCGCGTGGCCGCGGCCATCGCCGCGCGCGGCGGCCGTGCCCGGGTGGCGCCGCTCGATGTCAGCAACGCCGACGCCGTGCAGGCGGTGGTCGATGGCATCGTCGCCACCGAGGGCCGCATCGATGTCGCGGTCAACAGCGCCGGCCTGAACGTGCAGAAGCGCCACTGGAAGCACCTGTCGCGCGCCGACTGGGACCAGGTCGTGCGCATCGACCTCGACGGCGTCTTCTACTGCTGTCACGCGCTGCTGCCGGTGATGCGCGGTCAGAAAGACGGCCTCATCATCAACATCTCCTCGTGGGCCGGCCGTCATGTCGGCTCGGTCACCGGCCCGGCCTACCACGCCGCCAAGTTCGGCGTGAATGCGCTCACCGAGACCATCAACATCGAGCAGGGCCTGCACGGCATCCGCGCCACCGCGATGTGTCCGGGCGAGGTGGCCACGCCCATCCTCGACAAGCGTCCCATTCCGGTCACGCCCGAGCAGCGCGCCCAGCTGGTGCAGCCCGAAGACTGCGGCGAGACCGTGCTCTTCCTGGCCCGCCTGCCGGCGCATGTCTGCATCAACGAGCTCACCATCAGCCCCACGCTGAACCGCGGCTATGTCGCGGCGGCGCGGGCCCTGCCGGAGTAGGGGCCGGCCGTCAGCGCCAGCCCCTCAATCACAAGGAGAACCGCATGTCAGCCGTTCTGAAATCCCCCAGCACCGAGATGACCGACGCCGAATGGCAGGCGCGCTGCGACCTGGCCGCGCTCTATCGCGTCGTCGATCACCTTGGCTGGACCGACATCATCGCCACCCACATGTCGGTGCGGGTGCCCGGTGAACCCGACTGCTTCCTGATCAACCACTACGAGGAGATGTTCCACGAGATCACCGCCTCGAGCCTGATCAAGATGGACATGGACGGCAACGTGCATGGCCGGCAGGGCCGTTTCAACAAGGCCGGCTTCACCATCCACAGCGGCGTCTACAAGGCCCGCCCCGACGCCAACTGCGTGATGCACACCCACACCCGCGCAGGTGCCGGGGTGGCCATGCTGCGCGACGGCCTGCGCCCGATCAGCCAGGACGCCATGCTGGTGCTCGACGACATCTGCTATCACGACTACGGCGTGCCGGCCACCCAGGAAGAGTGCGACGCGCTGGGCCTGAGCGTGCAGCGCGGCAGCTGCGTGGTGCTGCGCAACCATGGCCTGCTCACCCTCGGGCCGACCCTGCACGGCACGATGTTCAACCTCTACATGCTCGAGCGGGCCTGCGAACTGGAGCTCATCTCGCGCAGCTTCAGCGAGCCGCCGGTGCTGATCGCCCCCGATGTGGTCGAGCAGTTCGCGGAGCGCATGCCGCGGCTGCGCGCCGAGCCCACCTGGGGCCTGCAGGAATGGCAGGCGCTGTGCCGGGCCGTCGAGGCCAAGGGCGCCGATTTCCGCCGCTGAGCGCGGCCCGCGGTCCTGCGTCGGGAGGGCAATCCCATGTCGATCAGCATCCGTCCCCTGAATCCCTTCTTTGCCGGCGAAGTCTCGGGCGTGAACCTCGCGCAGCCGCTGTCGGCTGACGAGATCGCCGAGCTCGAGGCCGGCATGGACCGGTTTGCCGTGCTGGTGTTCCGGGGCCAGCCGCTCACCGACGAGCAGCAGATGGCCTTCGCCATGCAGTTCGGCCCGCTCGAGAACGCCCACGGCGGCAACATCCCCATCGCGGTATCCGATCGCCGGATCCGCGTGGGGATGAACGATGTCTCCAACCTCGACAAGCACGGTCGCCCGCTGCCGCCCGACAGCCGCCAGCGGCTCTTCAACCTGGGCAACATGCTCTGGCATTCCGACAGCTCGTTTCGCGCGGTGCCGGCGAAGTATTCCATCCTGTCGGCGCGGCTGGTCAATCCGCGCGGCGGCAACACCGAGTTCGCCGACATGCGGGCCGCCTGGGATGCGCTCGATGACGACACCCGCGCCGAGATCGACGGCCTGGTCTGCGAACACTCGCTGATGCACTCGCGCGGCGCGCTGGGCTTTCCGGAGTGCACCGAGGAGGAGAGGCGGCTGTGGCATCCGGTGCGCCAGAGCCTGGTGCGCACCCACCCGGTCACCGGGCGGCGTTCGCTCTACCTCTCGGCGCATGCCGGCGCCATCGTGGGCATGGAGACCCCGGCGGCGCGCATCCTGCTGCGTGATCTGAACGAGCACGCCACGCAGCCCCAGTTCGTTCACGTGCACCGCTGGCAGCTGCACGACGTGGTGATGTGGGACAACCGCCAGACCATGCACCGGGTGCGGCGCTATGACGAGCGGCTGCCGCGCGACATGCGGCGCACCACCGTGGCGGGCGAGGCCATGACCGTGGCGCAGGCGGCCTGAGCCCATGACGCACGACCCGGTGGATGTGCTGATCATCGGCGCCGGCGCCTCGGGCGCGGCCATGGCCTGGAGCCTGGCCGACACCCGCATGCGCATCCTGTGCCTGGAGCAGGGCGACTGGGTCAAGCCCACCGACTACCCCAGCAATGGCCGCGACTGGGAG
>JBIKWU010000331.1:0-3962 GCA_044356115.1 Burkholderiaceae bacterium | reverse complement strand
CCTTCTTGCCGATGACCACACCCGGCCGCGCCGAGAAGATGGTGATGCGGGCGTTCTTGGCAGGACGCTCGATGAGCACGCGGCCCACGGAGGCACTCTTGAGCTTCTTGCGCAGGTAGGCCCGCACCCGAAGGTCTTCGTTGAGCATCTGCGGGAACTGGCGGCTGTTCGCGTACCAGCGCGAGGACCAGTTGCGGCTGACCGAGAGGCGGAACCCGGTCGGATGGATCTTCTGTCCCATGGTGTCCTTCCGGGGGGCTTAGTTGCCCACCTTCACGAAGATGTGGCAGGTCTGTTTCTCGATCTTGCAGCCGCGGCCCTTGGCGCGAGCCTGGAAGCGCTTGAGCGAGGTGCCCTTCTCGACGTGGATGGTGGTGACCTTGAGTTCGTCGATGTCGGCGCCGTCGTTGTGCTCGGCGTTGGCGATCGCCGACTCGAGCACCTTCTTGACGATGCGGGCGGCTTTCTTGGGCGAGAAGGCGAGGATGTTCAGCGCCTGCTCCACCGGCTTGCCGCGGACCAGGTCGGCGACCAGCCGGCCCTTCTGGGCCGACAGGTGAACACCGCGCAGGATGGCTTGGGTTTCCATGCGTGGCTCCTTAGCGCTTGACCGAGGACTTCTTGTCCGCGGCGTGGCCCTTGAAGGTGCGGGTCAGCGCGAACTCGCCGAGCTTGTGCCCGACCATGTTCTCGTTGACGTAGACCGGCACGTGCTGCTTGCCGTTGTGTACCGCGATGGTCAGGCCGATGAACTCGGGCACCACCGTGGACCGCCGCGACCAGGTCTTGATCGGACGCTTGTCCTTGTTGGTGAGCGCGGTATCGACCTTCTTCATCAGATGGGCGTCGACGAAGGGGCCCTTCTTGACTGAACGTGCCATGGCTGTGGTCCTTGCCCGTTACTTGCGACCGCGGCGCTGCACGATCATGGTGTCGGTGCGCTTGTTGCGGCGGGTCTTGTAGCCCTTGGTGGGAGTGCCCCAGGGCGACACCGGATGGCCGCCGCCGTTGGAGCGGCCGCCGTGGGGGTGATCGACCGGGTTCATGCAGATGCCGCGCACGGTGGGACGAATCCCACGCCAGCGGTTGGCACCGGCCTTGCCGATGGTGCGCAGGCTGTGCTCCTCGTTGCCGACCTCGCCGATGGTGGCGCGGCACTCGATGTGCACCTTGCGGATCTCGCCGGAGCGCAGACGGACCTGCGCATACGTGCCCTCGCGAGCCAGCAAACGGGCCGAGGTACCGGCCGAGCGGGCGATCTGCGCGCCCTTGCCGGGCAGCATCTCGATGGCGTGGATGGTGGAACCCACCGGGATGTTGCGGATGGGCAGCGCGTTGCCGGCGCGGATGGGCGCCTCGGCGCCCGACTGCAGCGTGGTGCCCACCGGCACATCACGCGGCGCCAGGATGTAGCGGCGCTCGCCGTCGGCATAGCACAGCAGGGCCAGATTGGCGCTGCGGTTGGGGTCGTACTCGATGCGCTCGACCTTGGCAGGGATGCCGTCCTTGTTGCGACGGAAGTCCACCAGACGGTAGTGCTGCTTGTGACCGCCGCCCTTGTGACGGGTGGTGATGTGCCCGAGGTTGTTGCGACCGTTGCCCCGGATCTTGGGCTCGATCAGGGAGGGCACCGGACCGCCCTTGTGCAGGTCCTTGTTCACGACCTTGACCATCGAGCGGCGCCCGGCGGAGGTCGGCTTGGTTTTCATGAGCGGC
The DNA here is from genome assembly GCA_044356115.1 of Burkholderiaceae bacterium. Taxonomy (GTDB): domain Bacteria; phylum Pseudomonadota; class Gammaproteobacteria; order Burkholderiales; family Burkholderiaceae_E; genus Quisquiliibacterium. The sequence goes on along the minus strand of JBIKWU010000331.1, from coordinate 2,246 downwards.
ATTTACACGGCCTCCGCGAAATTGATCTCCTGGCCCGGCGCCAGACAGACATAGGCCTTGCGCACGTTGCTGCGCCGGCCCTGGAAGCGGCCGAAGCGCTTGGCCTTGCCGGCCTGGTTGAGCACCTGCACCGACTCGACCTGGACCTTGAAGAGCAGCTCGACCGCCGCCTTCACCTCGGCCTTGGTGGCGTCCTGCACCACGCGGAAGGCCACCTGCTGATGCTTGTCGGCCATCATGGTCGCCTTCTCGGAGACGATGGGCGCCATCAGCACCTTGAGCAAACGTTCCTGGTTCATGCCAGCATCTCCTCGACTTTGGCGAGCGCCGGACGGGTGATGAGCACCCGATCGAAGTGCACCAGCGACACCGGATCGGCCTGCTGGGGCTCGACCACCAGCACGTCGGCGAGATTGCGCGATGCCAGCAGCAGGTTCTCGTCGAGGTTGTCGGTGATCACGAGCACCGAGCCGGCGCCCATGGCCCGCACCTTGGTGGCGAGCAGCTTGGTCTTGGGCGCCTCGAGGGTGAGACCCTCGATGACCGCGATGCGACCGTCACGGGCCAGCTGCGAGAGGATGGACCGCATGCCGGCGCGGTACATCTTCTTGTTCACCTTCTGGGTGAAGTTCTCGTCGGGGCTGTTCGGGAAGATCTTGCCGCCACCGCGCCACAGCGGGCTGGAGCTCATGCCGGCGCGCGCGCGGCCGGTGCCCTTCTGGCGCCACGGCTTCTTGGTGGTGTGCCGGACTTCGCTGCGGTCTTTCTGGGCGCGGTTGCCGCTGCGGGCGTTGGCCTGGTAGGCCACCACCACCTGGTGCACCAGCGGCTCGTTGAACTCGCGACCGAACACGGTGTCGGCGGCGCTGACCGTGGCCGAGGGCTGGCCCTGGTCGTTGAGCAGATTCAGTTCCATCGTCGCTCCCCTCAGGCTTTCACCGGCACGCGGATCGCCGGCGTGACGATGACGCTGCCGTTCTTGGCACCCGGGACCGCGCCCCGCACCAGCAGCAGCTGGCGCTCGGCGTCGACGCGAGCGACCACGAGGTTCTGCACCGTGCGCGCGGCCGCGCCGAGATGGCCCGACATGCGCTTGCCGGGGAAGACCCGGCCCGGATCCTGCGCCATGCCGATGGAGCCCGGCACGTTGTGCGAACGCGAGTTGCCGTGCGAGGCCCGGTTGGAGGCGAAGTGGTGCCGCTTGATGGTGCCCGCGAAACCCTTGCCGTGCGTGGTGCCGGAGACATCGACCTTCTGGCCGGCCTCGAAGATCTCGGCCTTGACGACCGCACCGGGGGCGAGTTCGCCGGCCTTCTCGGGGCTGACATGGAATTCGCGGGTGACGGTGCCGGCTTCGACGCCGGCCTTCGCGAAGTGACCGGCCTGAGGCTTGGTGACCCGGCTGGCGCGGCGCTTGCCGAAGGTGACCTGGACGGCGGTGTAACCGTCGTTCTCGACGGTCTTGATCTGGGTGACGCGGTTGTTCGACACATCGAGCACGGTCACGGGGATGGAGTCACCATCGTCCGAGAAGATGCGCATCATGCCGACCTTGCGTCCCACGAGGCCAAGGCTCATTCTGCTCTCCAGTCCCGGCTGCGATTGGCCGGGTGTGTGTGGTCCTGCCAAGGTGCCGGCCGCCGTGCGACCGACCCTGATCACCTGCCGCAAAGGCAGGTCACCGCAGGAAAGCTTTCGATTTTATCCTGAAGCCAAGGGCCCTGGCAAGGGCTGCGGGCTTCACGAGGTTTACTGCAGCTTGATCTCGACGTCGACACCGGCGGGCAGATCGAGCTTCATCAGCGCGTCGACGGTCTTGTCGGTGGGCTCGACGATGTCCATGAGCCGCAGGTGGGTGCGGATCTCGAACTGGTCGCGCGAGGTCTTGTTGACGTGCGGCGAGCGCAGCACGTCGAAGCGCTCGATGCGGGTGGGCAGGGGCACCGGGCCGCGCACCACCGCGCCGGTGCGCTTGGCGGTCTCGACGATCTCGGCTGCAGACTGATCGATCAGCTTGTAATCGAAGGCCTTCAGGCGGATGCGGATCTTCTGGTTGTTCATGTCGGTTCCAAAGAGCGAGGGGCGACGCGCGCGCCGCCCGGATTGAGTCCCCGGCCCGCAGGCCGGGGGGATGCGTCAGACCAGGATCTTGGCGACGACGCCGGCGCCCACGGTGCGGCCGCCCTCGCGGATCGCAAAGCGCAGACCCTGCTCCATCGCGATCGGCGCAATCAGCTGCACCGTCA
>JBIKWU010000330.1:0-3964 GCA_044356115.1 Burkholderiaceae bacterium | reverse complement strand
AGGAAGGGCCGGTAGCGCAGCGCGATGCGGGCCGCCTCGCGGGCGCTGCCGGCGCGCCCGGCTGCGCCGCCGGCGGCCGGAGGCGGCAGGGCATCGACCCGGCCGGCCAGCCAGGCCATGGGCAGGATGGCCAGCGCGATCAGCACGAAGCCGAACACGCCGGCCCGCCAGCCGAAGGCGAGCGAGAGCGACTGACCGATGGGCGCGGAGATCATGGCGCCCAGCGAGCCCACCGCCGAGACCAGGCCGAGCACCGTGCTGCGCATGGCCGCCGGCACCGGCCGCGAGGCCACGGCGTTGGCCATGCCCGAGCCGCTGCAGGCCAGGGCCAGGCCGATCAGCAGACCGGCGCCCACCACCACCCCGCCGATGCCGGTGGCGGTGGCCAGCGCGGCCAGGCCGAGCACGAAGGACAGGCCGCCGATCAGCAGCACCGGCCGAAAGCCGATGCGCGCCGCCCAGGCCCCGGCGAAGGGCTGGAGCACGCCCCAGGCAAGGTTCTGGATGGCGATGGCCAGGGTGAAGTCGGCCACCGTGATGGACAGATCGCGCACCGCCGGCGGCACGAACAGGCCGATGCTCTGACGCAGGCCCATGATGAGGGTGAGCATCAGCGCGGCGCCGATCAGGATGGGGGCGACCGGGCGCAGCACGAGCAGGGATTGCATGGCCGGATGGTACGCCGCCAGATCGCCGTCTGCGCAGGCCCTGACGGTGCGAGTGTCCTGCCCGACCTTGAAGGTGTCGCTCGCTGAAACCTTGCGCCGCGCCTCCCGTTCAGGGACCGGCGGAACGAGACGCGGGCTGCGCGGCGCCCCGAACCGGGGCTGCGAGTCGTGGCGCCGCCGGTGCACCATGCGCGACATCCCCCCACCGGAACCCGCCTCATGAGCGACCGCTTTCAACGCATCGGCTTCATCGGTCTGGGCGTGATGGGCGAGCCCATCTGCCGCAACCTCGCGCGCAAGACCGGCCTGCCCGTCATCGGCTTCGACCGCGACCCCGCGCCGCTGGCTCGCCTGGCCGCCGACCGCGTGACCGGCGCCGCCTCGGTGGCCGAGGTGGCCGCAGCCGCCGACCTGATCTTCCTGTCGCTGCCTTCGGGCGAGGTGGTCGACGCCGTCGCCCGGCAGCCGGCCGGGCTGCTGGCCGCAGCGCGCCCGGGTCTGGTGGTGGTCGACCTGAGCACCTCCTCGGTGGCCATGACCCGCGCGCTCGCGGCGGCGTTCGCCGCGCGTGGCGCCTTGCTGGTGGATGCGCCGGTGGCCCGCACCCGCGCCGCGGCCGAGGCCGGCACGCTGTCGGTCATGGTCGGCGCCGAGCCCGCCGACTTCGAGCGGCTGCGCCCCCTGATCGCCGCCTTCGCCACCGAGATCTCGCTGTGCGGGCCGGTGGGCTGCGGCCAGGTGGTGAAGATCCTGAACAACATGATCCTGTTCGAGACCGTGGTCGCGCTGTCCGAGGCCAAGGCAATCGGCGAGCGCGCCGGCGTGCCGGTCGATCGGCTCTTCGAGGTGCTGGCCCGCGGCTCGGCCGACAGCTTCGCGCTGCGCAACCACGGCATGAAGGCGATGGCGCCGGGCGACTTCCCCGAGCGCGCCTTCTCGGTCGAGTACGCGCGCAAGGATCTGCGCTACGCCCTCGAACTGGCCGCCACCCAGGGCGTGGATGCGCGCGCCGCGCACCTCGTGGACGACTGGTTCGCGCGCGCGATCGCCGCGGGCGATGGCGATCGCTACCACCCGGTGATCAGCCGGCAGATCGGCGGCTGATCACCGCAGCGCCATCTGCGGCCCCCAGGCAAGGCCTTCCCGCATGAAGAACCCGCGACCGCTCAATGTGCTGCTGATCGTGGCCGACCAGTGGCGAGGCGACAGCCTGGGATGCCTGGGGCATCGGGCCGCGCGCACCCCGAACCTCGATGCGCTGGCCCGTGAAGGCGTGCTGTTCCGCCAGCACTACACCCCGGGGGCGCCCTGCGCGCCGGCACGGCATTCGCTGCTCACCGGCCAGTACGTGATGAACCACGGCGTGATGGTCAACGGCGCGCCGCTCGATGACCGCCACCCCACCCTGCCGCGCGAGCTTCGCCGCGGCGGCATCGAACCGGCGCTGATCGGCTACACCACCACCACCCATGATCCGCGCCGCGTCGGCCTGCGCGACCCGCGTCACGCCGAGATCGGCGAGGTGATGGACGGCTGGCGCGTCATCGCCCATCTCGACGAAACCCGCCACCGCCATTACTTCGCCTGGGTGGCGGCGCAGGGCCATGCCCTGCCGGCAGTGCCCGAGGACCTGTGGCTGCCGGCCGCGGGCGAGCCCGGCCCCACGCTGCAACCCAGCGCCCTGCCCGCCGGCCTGAGCGATACCGCCTGGTCCACCGCCCATGCGCTGGCCTACCTGCGCGGCGGGGCGCTCGCGCCGCAGTGGCTGCTGCACCTGGGCTACTTCCGCCCGCACCCGCCCTTCATCGCCTCCTCGCCCTTCAACACGCTGATCCCCGACAGCGTGATCGATCCGCCGGTGCGCGCCGCCAGCCTGCAGGCCGAAGCCGCGCAGCACCCGACGGTGGCCGAGGCGCTCGGCCGGGTGCAGAACCGGCACTTCTTTCGCGGGATGGCCGGCCGGGTGGCCGATCTGAGCGACGCGCAGATCCGGATCGCGCGGCGTACCTACCACGGCCTGATCGCCGAGCTCGATCAGTCGATCGGCGAGGTGATCGCCGAACTGCGCCACAGCGGCGAGCTCGAGCGCACCCTGATCGTGTTCACCAGCGACCACGGCGAGCAGCTCGGCGACCACCATCTCTTCGGCAAGCTCGGCTACTTCGACGAGAGCTTCCACATCCCGCTGATCATCCGCGACCCGCGGCGCGCGGCCGACATCACGCGCGGCCGGGTGGTCGACGCCTTCACCGAGGGGGTCGACCTGATGCCCACGCTGCTCGACCTGCTGGGCCTGCCGGTGCCGCCAAGCTGCGATGGCCGCTCGCTGCGCCCCTGGCTGGAGGGCGACACCCCCGCCGACTGGCGCGACGCGGCGCACTTCGAGTTCGACCTGCGCGCCGGCTGGCCCGATCCCGGCCCGCCGCCGGGCAGCCAGGATGCCGACAGCGGGCGGTTGTGGGTGCTGCGCGAGCGCCACTACAAGTACGTGCACTTCCAGTCGCACCCGCCGGTGCTCTTCGACCTGCGCGCCGACCCGGGTCAGCGGGTGAACCTCGCCGACGATCCCGCGCATCTCCCGGTGCTGGCCCGCTGCGCGCAGCGCCTGCTCAGCTGGCGCATGCGCCACGGCGAGCGGGGGCTCGCGCATCTGAGCGCGAGCCGGCACGGGCTGATCGATCGGCGCAGCGGCCGGGCCGCGGCTGATTGAGGCCTCAGCCCGGCGGCTCGTCCAGCGAGCGCAGCCAGCGCAGCTTCTCGCCGATGCGCCCCTCGAGGCCGCGGTCGGTGGGCCGGTAGAGCGCCGGCTCGTCCAGACCCTCGGGCATGTAGCTCGCGCCGGCCGCATAGCCATGCGGCTCGTCGTGCGCGTAGCGGTAGTCGCGACCGTGGCCGAGCGACTTCATGAGCCGCGTGGGCGCGTTGCGCAGGTGCGGCGGCACCGGGTCCGAGCCGTGGCGGCCGACGAACTCGCGGGCCTGGTTGTAGGCCACGTAGGCGGCATTCGACTTCGCGGCGCAGGCCAGGTAGATGACCGCCTGCGCCAGCGCCAGCTCGCCCTCGGGCGAGCCCAGCCGCTCGTAGACCTCGGCCGCGTCGAGCGCCAGGCGCAGCGCCCGCGGATCGGCCAGGCCGATGTCCTCGATGGCCATGCGTACCAGCCGGCGCGCCAGGTAGCGCGGATCGGCGCCACCGTCGAGCATGCGGGTGAGCCAGTAGAGCGCCGCGTCGGGATGCGAGCCGCGCACCGACTTGTGCAGCGCCGAGATCTGGTCGTAGAAGGCGTCGCCGCCCTT
>JBIKWU010000329.1:0-3988 GCA_044356115.1 Burkholderiaceae bacterium | reverse complement strand
ATCTCCCGATCGTCGGCAATGCCTTCAAGAACTCCCAGCGGCGCAACGATCGCACCGAACTGCTCGTCTTCCTGACCCCGCGCGTGGTCAATGACGTGGCCGCCGCGGCCCGCTGAAGCCTCCCGCCATGAGCGCGCGCGCGATCCCGACCCGACCGATTCCCCTCCGACCGATTCCGACCGAGAACCGACGCATGACACCCCGGATTGAATCCAGCCTGATGTCCCGGCTGATGGCGGCGATGCTGGCGCTGCTGATGATGGTCTCGCTGGCCGCCTGCGGTGGCGGCGGCGGTTCCGGCGCGGGTGCGCAACCCGCCGGTTCCGCCGGCGGCAGCGCGTCGGGCGCCGATCCGGCCGCCGTGCAGGTGACCACCAGCGTGCCGTCGATCGGCTCCGACGGGCGCAGCACCGCCACCATCACCGCCATCGTCAAGGACGCCTCGAATCGCTCGATGGCCAACCAGGACGTGAAGTTCGCGACCACCGATGCCGGCGCGGTGCTGCAGGTGGTCAATGCCCGCACCGACCTCAGCGGGGCGGCGACCGCCACCCTGTCGATTTCGGATGCCGCCAACCGCACCATCACGGTCAGCGCGGCCACCGGGTCGCTGGTCAAGACCGTGCCGGTGGCGGTGACGGGCACCCAGCTTTCCCTCAGCGGTCCGGCCACGCTGGTGGCCCAGGCGGCCAACGAATTCACCATCAGCCTGCGCAACTCGGCCGGCACGGCGATCGCGGGTGCCGTGGTGACGGTCAAGTCGGCAGCGGGCAATGCGCTGTCGGCCTCCTCGGTGACCACCGACGCGGCCGGTCAGGCCCGATTCACGGTGACCGGCACGGTGTCGGGGACCGATACCCTCACCGCCGCTTCAGCCGCCCTCAACGCCAACGCCAGCCTCACGGTGACGGTTTCGGGCACCCTGCTGTCGTTCGTCGATCCGGTGCCCTCGCAGGAAATCCCGGTGTCGACGCTGCAGTCGGTCACGGTGCGCTATCTCGCCGGCGGGGTGCCGCAGGCCGGGCAGAGCATCACCTTCCAGGCCACGCGCGGCTCCTGCGGCAGTCCTCCGGTGGCGGGGAGTTGTTCGGGCACGGTCACCGCCGTCACGGATGCCGACGGTCTGGCCCGGACCCAGGTGACCTCGAGCACCGCCGGCATCTCCACGATCACCGCGCTGGTGGGCAGTCTCTCGAGCCAGCAGCGCGTGGAGTTCGTCAGCCGCAACCCCTCGAAGATCACGCTTCAGGCCAGCCCCGCCAACATCGGGGTGAACCTCTCCAGCACCGGCACCAGTTCCAGCCAGCTGATCGCGGTGGTACGCGACAGCGCCGACAATCCGGTCAAGGGCGCGATCGTCAGCTTCTCGTCAGTTGCCGACCCCAGCAGCGGGCGCATCGAGCCGGCGATGGCCACCACCGACAGCGCAGGCGTGGCCTCGGTGGCCTTCTTCCCGGGCGCCAACTCCACCGGCAACAACCAGATCGTCATCAGGGCAGCGCTGCCCAACACCGCGCTCAGCAGCCAGGCATCGCTCACCGCGTCCAAGCAGGAACTGGTGGTCCGCATCGGGACCGGCAACTCGCTCGAGGCCACCGATCCCACCCGGTACTCGATGCCGTGGAGCGCGCTGGTCACCGACAGCGCGGGCAACCCGGTCGAGGGCGCGCTGGTGCAGGCTCAGCTCGTGGGCATCAGCTTCCGCAAGGGTGCCTACTTCTGGAATGCGACGCAGTCCCTCTGGGTGCCGCGCGATTCGACCGGTCTGTTCGAGCCCCTCCTGTGCCTGAGCGAGGACCTCAACGGCAACCTGCAGCTCGACCCCGGCGAGGACCTCAACAACAATGGCCAGCTCGATCCCGCCAACGTGGCGGTCACCCGGGTGCTGTCCACGGATGGTCGTACCGACAACAGCGGGTTCGCCAACCTCAAGATCGAGTACGCGCGCGAGTACGCCAACTGGGCGAGCGTGCGGCTGCGGGTGACCATCACCGCGATCGCGGGCACCGAGGTCTTTTCCCAGCGAGAGGTTCTCCTGCCGGTGCTCACCTCGGATATCGCCAGCCAGACCGTCGCACCGCCGGGGGCCGTATCGCCCTTCGGCAGGGCGAGCAGCTGCGCCTCCGCGAACTGACCGGGAACGGCGCCTCGGCGCTCGGGGTGCCCGGGCCGCGGGCTGATAAGCTCTCGGCCCATGCAGCAAGAACCACGCAGCGAGGGCTCGGCGCCGCCCCCGGCCGTCCCGGCCCTGCCCCCTCGGGCCCCGCTCTGCCTGATCGGCATGATGGGCAGCGGCAAGTCCACGGTCGGCCGGCGGGTGGCCGCGCTCCTGGGACGGCGCTTCGTGGATGCCGATCGCGAGCTCGAGTCCCGCTGCGGCGTGCCGATCACCACCATCTTCGAGCTCGAGGGCGAGGCCGGGTTCCGACGCCGCGAGTCGCAACTGCTCGAAGACCTGACCGCCCTGACCGACATCGTGCTGGCCACCGGCGGCGGCGCGGTCACGGTGGCCGCCAACCGCGAGCTGCTGCGCCAGCGCTGCTTCACGGTCTACCTGCATGCCGCGCCGGGCGAACTCTGGCAGCGGTTGCGCAACGACCGCGTCCGGCCGCTGCTGCGCACCGCCGATCCGCGAGCGCGCATCGCCGAACTCGTCGAGGCCCGCGATCCGCTGTATCGCGAAACCGCGCACCGGGTGGTGCGCACCGGGCGTCATCCGGTGGAGCGCACCGCCCAGGACATCCTCGCGGCCCTGCCGCCCCCGCTTGCCTGCGCCGATCCCCCGTCATGAGAACTCTCGAAGTCGCGCTCGCCGAGCGAAGCTATCCCATCCTGATCGGCCCGGGCCTGATCGACGGCTGCGAGCCCCTGCGGCAGCTGGCCGTTGGCCGGCAGGTGGCCATCGTCACCGACGAGCAGGTCGGCCCCCTCTACGGCGATCGGCTGCGCGCCGGCCTGGGCGCGGCCCCGGCGGCGGTGGTCGAGGTGGTGCTGCCCGCCGGTGAGGTCAACAAGACCTGGGACAGCCTGAACCGGGTGTTCGACGCGCTGCTGCGCGCCCGATTCGACCGTGGCTGCCTGATCATCGCCCTGGGCGGTGGCGTGGTCGGCGACATGGCCGGCTTCGCGGCCGCGGTCTATCAGCGCGGGGTGGATTTCGTCCAGGTGCCCACCACGCTGCTGGCGCAGGTCGACTCCTCGGTGGGCGGCAAGACCGCCATCAACCATCCCGAGGGCAAGAACATGATCGGCGCGTTCCACCAGCCGCGGCTGGTGCTCGCCGACACCGACACGCTGCGCACCCTGCCGCCGCGCGAGCTCTCCGCCGGCCTCGCCGAGGTGATCAAGCACGGGGCGATTGCCGATCCGGCCTACCTGGACGCCGTCGAGCGCGACATGGCCGCGCTGCGCGCCTGCGAGCCGGCGGCGATGGCGCATGCGATCGCGCGCAGCTGCGAGATCAAGGCCGATGTCGTCGCGCGCGACGAGCGCGAGGGCGGGCTGCGCGCCATCCTCAACTTCGGCCACACCTTCGGCCATGCCATCGAGGCCGGCACCGGCTACGGCACCTGGCTGCACGGCGAGGCCGTGGGCGCGGGCATGGTCCAGGCCGCCGATCTCTCCTGCCGGTTGGGCGGGCTCCTGCCCGAGCAGGTGGCGCGGCTCACCGCGGTCATCGCCAGCGCCGGCCTGCCGGTGCGCGCGCCGGTCTGGCCCTACGAGCGCTGGCTCGCGCTGATGAGCGTCGACAAGAAGGCCGAGCAGGGCGCGCCGCGCTTCGTGGTGCTGGAGGCCGTCGGCCGGGCGGCGCTGCGCAAGGTGCCCGAGGCCGTGCTGCGCCAGACGCTGGCCGGCTGAGCCAGCGGCGCGGCGGAGGCGCTCGTGATCGCTGCGCGCGCTCCCTGGGCGTCCGACCCGGATGCATCGCGCGGGCGGCGCCACCCCGAGGCGCCGGCCGCGCCGCGCCGCGAGTTCCCGCGCGATCGCG
>JBIKWU010000328.1:0-3990 GCA_044356115.1 Burkholderiaceae bacterium | reverse complement strand
GAGCACCGCCGGCAGCATCACGCAGGAGGTGACGCCGTGCGGCACCTGCCAGGCCGCGCCCAGGATGTAACCGATGCCGTGGCTGGCGCCCACGGGCACGCCGCTGCCCTGCGGCAGGATCGACAGCCACATCGCCGCCTGGCAGCGCGCCCGGGCATCCAGGCTCGTCGGATCGGCCCGCAGCGCGGGCAGCCCGGTGGCCAGCATCGCCATGGCCTGGCGGGACATGGCGTCCGAGAAGGGCTGCGGACTGGCCGCGCACCAGCGCTCCACGGCGTGATCCATCGCCCGCAACCCGGTGGACAGCAGCAGATTCATGGGGGTGGCGAGGGTGGCCGCCGGATCGAGCACCACCGCCACCGGCACCGCGAGCGGATGGCGATAGGACTGCTTCAGGCCGCGCGCCGTGTCGGTCACGCCCGCGGCATGGCTGAACTCGGCCGCCGACAGCGTGGTGGGCACCGCCACCATGCGCAGGCGCTGCGGATCATGGTCCCAGCCACTGGCGATCGCGCCGCCGGCATGCCGGCCCATGACGATCGCCGACAGGCCCTCCACGGTGTCGATGCCGTACCAGACCGCCTGCAGCATCACCTTGGTGGCATCGATCACCGAGCCGCCCCCCACCGCCACCACCAGGTCGGCGCGGACCTCGCGGATGCGCTGGGCGCCGGCGATCACCGCCTCGCGCGGGCTGTGCGCCGCGATGGCATCGAAGCGGCCGACCAGTCGCGGACCGAGCGCCGCCGCGATGCCGGCCACGAGTTCGCCCTCGCGCAGCGACCGGGTGGTGGTCAGCACCACCCGCCGCGCGCCGGCCAGATCGGCCTCGGCCAGCACCATGGCCGCCGCCGGCTGGCCGTGGTGGACCCGCTGCTGGGCCTGCCAGTGATGGGTGTGGGCCTGGCTCATGGCGCCTCCGGGTGCTGATGATGGGAAGCCTCGCGCCCGCGGCGCAGGGGTTTCGCTGCCGCGCGATTATCCGCTGCGAGCCCGGGTGCCTCGGGCTATCCTTGCGGCCCCATCGAACCCACCGAGACACGCCATGTCCGATTTCCTGCGCTATGAACAGACCGGTGGGGTCGTCACGCTCACGCTGAACGACCCTGCTTCCCGCAATGCCCTGTCCACCCCGGAACAATGGGCAGCGGTGGTCGATGCCGCCGAGCGCGTGCAGGCCGACCTGTCGGTGCGCTGCGTCATCCTCACCGGCGCGGGCAGCGCGTTCTGCGCCGGCGGCAACGTGAAGGACATGCAGAACAAGACCGGCATCGCCGCCGGCGACCCCAACCGCATCAGCGAGGGCTATCGCAACGGCATCCAGCGCATCCCGCTCGCCTTCCACCGGCTCGACGTGCCGACCATCGCGGCGGTGAACGGCCCGGCGGTGGGCGCGGGCTGCGACCTCGCCTGCATGTGCGACATCCGCATCGCCGCCGAGAGCGCGCGCTTTGCCGAGAGCTTCGTGAAGCTGGGCATCATCCCGGGTGACGGCGGCGCCTGGCTGCTGCCGCGGGTGGTCGGCATGTCGCGCGCGGCCGAGATGACCTTCACCGGCGAGATGATCGACTCGGCCCAGGCGCTGGCCTGCGGTCTGGTCTCGCGGGTGGTGCCCAACGACCAGCTCATGGCCAGCGCCCACGCGCTCGCCGAGCGCATCGCGGCCAACCCCGGCCCGGCGCTGCGCATGGCCAAGCGGCTGCTGCGCGAAGGTCAGCACACCCGCCTCGACACGCTCCTGGAGATGTCGGCCGCCTTCCAGGCCATGGCCCACCACACCAGCGAGCACACCGTCGCCCTCGAGGCCTTCCTCGCGTCCATGCGCCGCTGAGTCAGCGAGCCGCGCAGGCGGCGCAGCTAGAATCGCGCCGCCCGCTTCCTGCCGCGCGTCGGTCTGCCCGATGCGCCACCACTCCCGCGCGCCGGCCTGCCCGACGCCCTCCTCCCTCACGGATACCGCCATGGCCAGACCCTTCCGCGTGCAGGTCCTCAACCAGATCTCCTCCCATGGGCTCAAGCGCCTGCCCGGCGAGCTCTACGAGGTGGGCAAGGACATCGCCGAGCCCGACGCCATGCTGGTGCGCTCGGCCGACATGCACGCCCTGACCATCCCGGCCTCGGTGAAAGCCATCGGCCGCGCCGGCGCCGGCACCAACAACATCCCGGTGGCCGCCATGAGCGCGCGCGGGGTACCGGTGTTCAACGCCCCGGGCGCCAACGCCAACGCGGTGAAGGAACTGGTGCTGGCCGGCATGCTGATGGCTGCACGCAACCTGCCGGCGGCGCTGCAGTTCGTCGCCGGGCTCGATGCCACCGACCCGAACATGGACAGCCGGGTCGAGGACGGCAAGAAGGCCTTCGCCGGCTTCGAGCTCGCCGGGCACACCCTGGGCGTGATCGGCCTGGGCAAGATCGGCTGCCTGGTGGCCGAGGCCGCCATCCGCCTGGGCATGCAGGTCATCGGCTATGACCCCGAGATCACCGTGGACGCGGCCTGGAGCCTGCCCTCGCAGGTACGCCGGGCCGCCAGCGTGACCGAGCTGCTCAAGGCCTCGCACTTCGTGACCCTGCACGTGCCGCTGGTGGCGGCCACCCGTCACCTGATCGGCGTGCAGGCGCTGGAGACCATGCGCAGCGGCGCGGTGCTGCTCAACTTCTCGCGCGAAGGCGTGGTCGACGACAACGCGCTGCTGGCGGCGCTGGCCGCCGAGCGGCTGCGCTGCTACGTGTGCGACTTCCCGGGCCCGGCCATCCACCGGCATCCGCGCGCGATCGCGCTGCCCCACCTGGGCGCGAGCACCCGCGAGGCCGAGGACAACTGCGCCCTGATGGTCGCCGACCAGCTGCGCGACTACCTCGAGCACGGCAACGTGCGCAACGCGGTCAATTTCCCCGACGCCGTGGCGGCCCGCGAGTCGGCCTGGCGGATCGCGATCGCCAACGCCAACGTGCCGAACATGCTCGGCCAGATCTCCACCACCATGGCGCAGGCGAACCTGAACATCCGCAACATGCTCAACCGCTCGCGCGGCGAGATGGCCTACACGCTGGTCGATGTCGACACCGCGGTCGAGGCGGCGGTGCTCGACTCGCTGGCCGCCATCCAGGGCGTGCTGTCGGTGCGGTACCTGCCGGCGACTTGAAATCCGAGACGTCAGGCCTTATCATCAGCACTCACAGCGCGCGAGTGCTAACAACCCGCCCGAACGTCGGCCTCACCGCCGGTCGGTAGCGGTCAGCACCGAGGCCTCTTCGGGGTCAGCGCCTGTGTCCGGCCACGCCCTCGGCAGGCCAACCCACCGTATCCACTACCAAGCTTCAGGAGCTCAGGCATGAAACTGCGTCCCCTCCACGACCGCGTGATCATCAAGCGCCTCGACACCGAGCGGAAGACCGCGTCGGGCATCGTGATCCCCGACAACGCGGCCGAGAAACCCGACCAGGGCGAGATCCTCGCCGTGGGCAACGGCAAGGTCGGTGACGACGGCAAGGTGCGCCCGCTGGGCGTGAAGGTCGGCGACAAGGTCCTCTTCGGCAAGTACAGCGGCCAGACCGTCAAGGTCGACGGCGACGAGCTGCTGGTGATGCGCGAGGAAGACATCATGGCCGTGGTCGAGTGACCCGGCGGCATCGCCCCCCATCCAGCCACACCCGAGTCATCACCGAATTCCAAGGAGTCTGAAACATGGCAGCCAAACAGGTTCTCTTCCACGACGACGCCCGCCACAAGATGGTCGAGGGCGTGAACATCCTGGCCAACGCGGTCAAGGTCACCCTCGGTCCGAAGGGCCGCAACGTGGTTCTCGAGCGCAGCTTCGGCGCCCCCACCGTCACCAAGGACGGCGTGTCGGTGGCCAAGGAGATCGAGCTCAAGGACAAGTTCCAGAACATGGGCGCGCAGATGGTCAAGGAAGTCGCTTCCAAGACCAGCGACAACGCCGGTGACGGCACCACCACCGCCACCGTGCTGGCCCAGGCCATCGTGCGCGA
>JBIKWU010000095.1:0-13752 GCA_044356115.1 Burkholderiaceae bacterium | reverse complement strand
CGCGCGAACAGCGGCCCGACGGTGTGGTTCTGGAACAGGGCCGGGTCGCTGACATCGATCGGGTCGATCCCGCTCGCCGGTCTTTCCAGGGTGGTGGCTGTGACGCTCATCGCGGGCCTCCGTCAAGGGTGAGAAGGTGGCTGGCACGCTGCCGCCCCAGGGCCGGCAGCGCGCCGCCGTTGCGGGTTCAGCGCACGGCCGGCACCGCGCTGCCGGGCACGCCCACCGAGCGGGCGCAGGCCAGGATCGACTGCCAGGTGTCGTCGGGCAGCGGACAGCCCTCGCGCTGGCGCTGCGCGCGGTAGCGCTCCTCGACCTCGCCCGGCATCAGCACCTCGCCACCGGGCTCGGCCGGCCGCGAGCTCTTCACGTAGTCCACGTAGCGCAGCACCTCGCCGCCGAACATCAGCGAGGGGTCGATGCGCACCGGATCGATGAAGATGGACAGCATGCCGTTGGCAAAGGGCCGGTCGGGCGCGGTGGCCCCGGTGCCCGAGAGCGCGCCGCCGAGCAGCTCGCACATCATGGCCAGGCCCGAGCCCTTGTGGTCGCCGAAGGCGCGGATGGCGCCTTCGCCCTGCCGGTGGTCGCGCGGGCCCAGCGGTTCATAGGGCCCGTAGAGCATGTGAGGGTCGTTGCCGGCGCGGCCATCGGGTCCGATCAGGGCATCATCGGGCACGGCCTTGCCGCCCTGGCTGGCCACCAGCACCTTGCCCTCGGCCACCACCGAGGTGGCGAAGTCGAGCACCAGCGGCGACTGGCCCGGGCGCGGCACGCCCACGCAATAGGGCGCGGTGGAAAAGCGCCGCTCCACCCCGCCGAAGGGCGCCACCAGCACGCTGCCGGCGGCATTCACGAAGTGCACCGACACCAGACCCTCGGCGGCGGCCATCTCGGCGAAGTCGCCCACCCGCCCGATGTGCCCGGCGTTGCGCAGCGCCACCGCCGACAGGCCATTGGCCTTGCACTTCTCGATGCCGATGCGCGTGGCGGCCGGCGCCACGGTCTGGCCGAAGCCGAAGCGGCCGTCGACCACCGCGATCACCGGCGTGTCGACCACCCGCTCGAGCTCGCGATCGGCAACCACCGCGCCATCGTGCTTCATCTGCACGTAGCGCGGCACCCGCACCACGCCATGGCTGTCGTGGCCCGAGAGGTTGGCCGAGACCAGGTAATGGCCGATGCGGCCGGACTCGGCCGCCGAGCAGCCGGCCTTCTGGAAGATGGCGGCGACGAAGTCGCGCAGCGCCGCGGGAGCGATGTGGATCATGCGCCGTAGACCTCGGGGTTGACGGTGTGCTCGCGGTTGGGCTGCCCATCGAGTACCTCGAGCACGTTGCGCATGGCGGTGAAGGCCATGCGGTTCCAGGCCTCCAGCGTGACACCGGCCATGTGCGGCGCGGCGATGACGTTGGGCAGGGTGATCAGCGGGTTGTTCGCCTCGGGCGGCTCGCTGGCGAGCACATCGAGCCCGGCGCCGTAGAGGTGGCCGCTGGTGAGCGCGGCCGCCAGCGCGGCCTCGTTCACGATGCCGCCGCGGGCGGTGTTGATCAGCACCGAGCCGCGCTTCATGCGGGCGAGCCGGGCCGCGTCGAACAGGTCGATGGTAGCCGGGGTCTTGGGGCAATGGATGCTCACATAGTCGGCCTGAGCCAGCGCGGCGTCGAGATCGGCCGCGGGCGTGGCGCCCACCATGCGGATGTGGTCCTGGCTGACATGCGGGTCGTAGACCAGGGTGTCCATCTCGAGCGCCACGCAGCGCCTGGCCATGCGCGCGCCGATGCGCCCGAAGCCCACGATCACCACCCGCTTCTGGTAGAGATCGGCCGGGAAGTTCTCGAAGCGGCTGTTCCAGCGATGGCTGACCACGCGGGCGTGCATGTCGGCCACCCGCTTGGCGAAGGCGAACATGAAGGCCAGCGCCTGCTCGGCCACCGACACCGAATTGGCCACGCCGGTGATCATCAGCGGCACCTTGCGCCGCGTGAGGGCCGGCACGTCGATGGTGTCATAGCCCACGCCGATGCGCGCCACCACCCGCATGTCCGGGCCGGCGGCGAGTTCCGGGTCACCGAAGGGGGTGAGACCCAGCACCGCGCCATGCGCGCCGGGCAGCAGAGCCCGGAAGTCGGCCTGCGCGATGTTGCCGGCAAACCGGCGCAGCTCGACATCGGTGCGGCCCTGCAGGGGCTTGAGGCCGTCGGGGGCGATGTTCTCGGGGATGAGGATCACATGGGTCATGGCGGCCTTGCCTGGCTGGGGTGGAGGGGGTGGCCGATGCTGCTGCCGCCGGGCGCGCAGGGTCAAGTCGGGCAGGCTCATTTTGCGCATGGGACACGCGCCGCGCCGGGGCGCCCGGGGACTGGCCGAGCGACCGCCCCGAGCAGCGGGCCTTCTCAAGCCCGCCGTGCAATGCCATGCTGTGGCCGAGCGCGGCGCGCTCATCCCACTCACCCTTCCTCATCAACACCATGTCGTCCTGCCACCTCGCCCGTCGATCCTGTCTCGCGTCCTGTCTCGGCCTTGGTCTGATCATGGCCGGCTGCCAGTCGCCCCCGACCACGGGTGGCGCCCTGGGCGGCAATGCGCCCGGCACGCGGCCGGGCGAGCCGCTGCGCTTCATCGACCTGCAGAGCTTCGACGAGGCTCTGTCGCGGGCGCTCGGCGAGGGCCCGCCCACGGTGGAGGTGGCGTTCTACGACCGGGTCACGCCCAATGCGCTGCCCACCCGCCTCCAGACATGGATGGGCGCGGTTGAAACCCATGGCGGGCGCATCCAGGTGATACCCGATCCCGATGCCCTGGCCGCGCGCAATCCGGTGCTGATCGTCGGCGCTCTCACCACGCTCTGGAGTGCCTTCAAGGTGGGCTCGGAGGTCGCGTACCGGGCGCTGTTTCGCAAGGCCCAGGGCTACGACGCCCAGATTCGTCTGCGCAACAATGCCGCCGGCGAGGCGCTGATCGATCGCATCGTGTTCGTGCGGCGGGCGGGCTGAGCCGGCTCATGCTGCGGCGGCTCGCCGGGCTTGCGGCATGCCTGATCGCGACCCTGGGTGCGCCGACGCCCTCGGGCGCGCAGCTCGCGGCCACGCGGCCGGCGCCGATCGTCCAGCCCGCGTCCGCCCAGGCCCCTGTGGCGGCCATGCCCGCGGTGGCGTCCAGCGCGCCTGCCCGGCACGCGCTGGTCATCGGCAACAGCGCCTACCTGCAGGCGCCGCTGCGCAATCCGGCCAATGATGCCCGTGCGGTGGCGCAGCGTCTGCGCGCGGCCGGCTTCGAGGTCGTGGAGCAGCTGGATGCGGGGCGCGACGGCATGCAGCGCAGCATCCGCGAATTCGCGCAGACCCTGGGCCGCACGCGCGGGGTGGGGGTCTTCTACTACGCCGGTCACGGCGTGCAGCTCAACTGGCGCAACTTCCTGGTGCCGGTGGACGCGCGCATCCGGGTACGAGCCGATCTGCAATCGCAGGCCGTCGATCTGGGCCTGCTGCTCGATCAGCTCGGTCAGGCCCGCAATGCCGCCAACCTGATCATCCTGGATGCCTGCCGCGACAATCCCTTCGGGCCCGACTTCCGGGTCGACGACAAGGGTCTGTCGCAGATCGACGCGCCGCCCGGCACGCTGCTCGCCTATGCCACCGCGCCCGGCAACGTTGCCGACGATGGCCCCGATGACAACGGGCTGTACACCGGCAGCCTGCTGCGCGAGATGAGCACCGAAGGCGCGGCCATCGAGGACGTCTTCAAGCGGGTGCGGCTGAGCGTGCGCCGGGCCTCGCGCGGCGCGCAGATTCCCTGGGAGAGCACCTCGCTGGAGAGTGATTTCGCGTTCGTGCCGAGCAGCGTGCCGCGTGATGCCGCCCGGGAGTTCGACGAGGACCTCACCCGCTGGATGGGCCTGCGTTCCAGCAGCTCGGTGGACGAACTGGAGGCTTTCATCCGCCAGCGGCCCGACGGCAAGTTCTCCGAACTGGCCCAGCACCGGCTCGACCAGTTGCTGGCCGCCCGCCGTGAGCGCGGCATCCGGCCGCAGGCCCCGCGCGGCGAGGCCTGTGCCTGCGGGCCCGCGGCCCCCACTGCCGAGGCGGTGGGCTACCGGGTGGGCGAACGCTACGTCTATCGCCGCACCGATCTCGCCCGGGGCACGGCGCGCGAGCCGCTGCGCCTGACCGTCAGCCGCATCCAGAACGACGAGGTCTTCTACGAGGACAGTCCCTGGGTCACCGATCTCTTCGGCAACAATGTGCGTGACGCCGAGGGCAGGCGCTGGACGCCGTACCAGTTCTTCATCCCGGAATACCCGCTGGGCAAGCGCTGGTCGGCGCAGTTCGTGGTCACCTTGCCGGATGGCCGCGCGGTGACCATGCGGTTCGCGCTGCGGGTGGCCGGCCGCGAGCGCATCACCCTGCCGGCGGGCACCTTTGACGCCCTGCGCATCGAGGCGCGCGGCGCCAACCTCGTCAACGGCGCGCTGCTCGAGCGCACCGCCTGGGTGGCGCCCGAGAAGATGCGCGGTTTTCTGGCACTCGAGAGCGTGGCCCGTGTCGATGGCAAGGTGGTCGATGGTGAGCGCATCGAGCTGAGCGAGTACGCTCAGGCTGCCCCGCGACGCGTGTCGCCGGCCGGCTACCCCTAGCCAGGCCGGCGGGCGCGCGGTGCCCACCCCCGTTCCGGAGCACCCCATGACGCCTGCCGTCCGCATCGATCCCGCCACCGGCCTGAAAGCCTTCAGCACCCGCGCCGCCAAGGCCACCGACCGTATCGCCGGCAAGGGGTACTCGGCCATCAGCGACGAGTCGCTCAAGGTGCTGCCCCCGCCGCCGCCGGGCGCGGTGTTCAACGCGCAGGAGCAGGCACGCTACCGCGAGTACAAGGAGGCGCGGCGTGGCGCGGCCGACTATATGGCCATGGAGGGTGAATTCGCCCGCTACCTGCAGGACGTCTATTCGGCGCCGCCGGTCGCGCGCGAACCGCTCACCGACAGCTGCGAGGTCCTGGTCATCGGCGCAGGCTTCGGCGGCCTGCTGCTGTGGCACAAGCTGCGGGCGGCGGGCTTCACCGATGTGCGCTTCTGCGAGAAGGGCGGCGACGTCGGCGGCACCTGGTACTGGAACCGCTATCCCGGCATCGCCTGCGATGTCGAGGCGTACAGCTACCTGCCGCTGCTCGAGGAGATGGGCTATTTCCCGAGCATGAAGTTCGCCTCGGGCTTCGAGATCCTGGAGTACTGCCAGCTGATCGCCGAGCGCTCCGGCTTCTATGACCGGTGCCTCTTCCACACCACCGTGGAGAAGACCGTCTGGGACGAGGCCGGCGCCCGCTGGCTGGTGCACACCGATCGGGGCGACTGCATGCAGGCCAGGGCCGTGGTGCTGGCCAACGGCATCCTCACCACGCCCAAGCTCGCCCGTATCGAAGGCATGGAGCGCTTTGCCGGCGAGTCTTTCCATACCTCGCGCTGGAACTATCACGTGGATCTGGCCGGCAAGCGCGTGGGCATCATCGGCACCGGCGCCACCGCCGTGCAGGTGATTCCGGAGCTGGCCAAGGTGGTCGGGCAACTGGTGGTGTTCCAGCGCACGCCCTCCACCATCGACGTGCGCGATCAGCGCGCCACCACCGCTGAAGAAATCGCCGCCTGGAAGCAGGAGCCCGGCTGGGCGCTCGCGCGGCGCGAGCGCCTGTCGCGCATCTCGTCAGGGCGCACCGCGCTGCAGGGCAACGATGACTACCTCTCGGGCAAGGTGTCCGACTTCAAGGAGCGCAAGCAGCACGAGCGCGAGCTCACGCCCGAGGAGATGATCAGCAAGCAGCTCGACACCAACTTCCGCATCATGGAGCAGATCCGTGCCCGGGTGGATGCGATCGTGCGGGATCCGCGCACTGCGGCGGCGCTCAAGCCCTACTATCCCTACGGCTGCAAGCGGCCCACCTTCCACGACGAGTATCTGCCCACCTTCAACCTGCCGCACGTCACCCTGGTGGACACCGCGCCCCTGGGGGTGAGCCGCATCACCGAGCGCGGCGTGGTGCATGACGGCGTGGAGTACCCGCTCGACGTGCTGGTGTACGCCACCGGCTTCCAGTGGATGGCCACCGCCACCTTCAACATGATCGTCGGCCGCGAGGGCGTGAGCCTGCGCGACAAGTGGCAGCAGGGCGGGGTGCGCACCTTCCTCGGGCTGCACAGCCACGGCTTTCCCAACCTGTTCATCATGTCGGGGCCGCAGGGCGGTGGCGGGCAGTTCAACTTCATCCTCGGCCTCGAGGCGCACACCGACTATGTGGTCTGGATGCTGCGCACGATGCGCGAGCGCGGCGCCGCGGTGGTCGACATCCGCCGCGAGCCCGAGGACGCCTACGCCGCCCACTGCCGCGACGCCGACATCATGTCCCGCCCGCTGCGTGATTGCCTCTCGTACTACAACGGGGAGGGCAATGCCGAGCCGGGCAGCCTCGCCTACTACGGCGGGCCCCGGCAGTGGCACGCGCGGCGCGAGGCCGCGCAGGCCTCGCTCGAGCCCTATGTGTTCGAGACGCGGGCCTGAGTGAGACGCGGGCTTGAGCGGGCCCGGAGTCGCCGCGTACAGGCCGCCCAGGCCTGCGGCCCGGGCTAGGCCTTGCGGTTTTCCTGGTAGCTGGCGCGTCGCGCCTCGCCTTCCTGGCGAAGCGCCTCGGCGCGCGCCGGGTCGACGCGGGCGTACACCTCCCGCCAGGACTCGTCGTCGCTCCAGCGCCAGGGCGTCTGCACGGTGGTGCGCGGCAGCCGCGCGCCCTCCAGCAGGTCCAGCGCATGGCCGACCGTGGCGTGCTGCATGGCCGGGTCATCGGGCTTGCCCACCGGATTGCCCAGCGGGAAGTCGGTGAACAGGAAGCGGGCCACGCCGCACTCCTCGACGATGTCGCGCGCCGAGCCCATGATCACGGTGGGAATGCCCTTCGACTCGAGATACCGGCTGACCAGACTCACGGTCTGGTGACAGACGGGTCAGAGCGCTGCGAGCAGCACCGCGTCGACCTGGTCTTCGCGGCACATCGCTTCGATGGCCGGCGCGTCCTGTCGCAGGGTGCGCAGCTGCGAGTACTCGGTGGGCACGCCGTAGTACCGGGCGCTCACGCTGCCGATGCGCCCGGCCCGCGCGTGCGCCTGCAGGGCCCGCAGCGGCAGGAAGGTCTCGACATCGCGGGTGTGGGTGCTTTCCTTGTCCCAGGCGAGGTTGTCGGTGAAGAGCCGCTGCGGCGGCCGGGTGGCGTCGCCCGCCCACACGCCGCGCCGCTCGAAGGGCTTGGGCTGCGAGGCCGGGTCTTCGGGCCAGGGGCTGGCGGTGGTCACCAGCGCCACGCGGCACGCGGCCAGCGGCCGGGGCAGGCTGGCGAAGGGCACGTCGGCGTGGTGGGCGTACTGGTAGGGCTTGTCATAACCGAGCGCCGCGTAATACGCGCGGGTGCGGTCGATGTAGCTGACATGGGTTCGATGGGTGGTGCCCATGGGCCTCCTCGGGGGCGGGTGGATGCGGGCGGGTGCTCAGCCCGCGGCCGGGTCTTCGTAGATGGCGCGCACCTGCTCGGCCGACAGGCGCTCCTCGCCGCGGGTGTAGCCGCGGGCGATGGTCTCGTAGAACACCGCGTTGCGCCGGTTGGCCTCGCCGCAGTCGCGGGTGGTGATCAGGCGGGCTGGCACGCCGCCGATCACCGAGTTGGGCGGGAAGACCTGGTTCTGCATGACGATGGAGTGACCGGCCACGATGGAATTGGCGCCGATGCGCGCGCCGTCCATGATGGTGGCGTTGATGCCGATGAGGCAGCGGTCACCGATCTCGCAGCCATGCAGCGTGACATGGTGGGTGATCGAGCAGTCTTCGCCCACCACCGTGGGCGTGCTCACCCCGACGTGCACCATCACGAAGTCCTGCAGATTGGTACGGGCCCCGATGCGGATCTCGTGCATCTCGCTGCGCATGACCACGTAGGGCCAGATCGAGGCGCCGGCGGCGATGTGGATGCGCCCGTAGAGCTGCGCCGTGGGGTGCAGCAGCGCGAGGGCCTCGAGGGTGACTTCCTTGCCGATGTGCGGCAGGTTCAGCGCGATGGCGGCGGGGTGCATGGCGGCGATGGCAGCGATCAGGTGGGCAGGCTGTGGAGCAGGGCGTCGACCTCGGCCAGGAAGGCGGCCTCGAACGCGCGGGTGTAGTGAGGGCCGTGGCCGCAGCCGGGCATCGGGATGATGCTCGCCTGCGGGTTGGCGGCGAGCAGCCGCTTTTCATGCCCGGGCAGCAGCGCGGCGCCCATGGCGCCGTCGGACTGGATGACCCGCACCGGGCAGGCGAAGCGGCGGTCGCGATGGTTGATGTCCAGCGGCTGCAGCAGCCAGTCGTAGATGCGTGGGTCCACCCGGTGCAGGGCCGAGGCGCGGCTGAGCAGATGGCGCTCCGAGGTGTGGTCGGCCGCCGTGCCGCCCATGGGGGAGGGGGCGGTGCGCGCCAGCAGCAGGTACTCGGCAAGCCCGGCGCCCTGGTCGACCAGACGGCGCTTGTGCGCGCCCATGGTCGTGAACAGCGCCGGGAAGGCCGAGCGTGCGTACTCCTGCGGGTCACCGAAGTACCAGGGAGGGTCTTCGAGCAGGGCGGCGCGCAGCGGTGTGGGCGATTCGATGGCCAGCATGCCGCCGATCAGCCCGCCCAGCGAATGCCCGATCAGCACCGCCGGCCGCCCGATGGCCTCGAGCGCGGCCTGCGCATCGGACAGGAAACCCTGCATGGCGTACTCGGGTGCCCAGTCGGAGTGGCCGTGGCCGCGGAAGTCGAGCGTCCAGACCTCATGGCGGGCGGCCAGGTGCCGGGCGGTTTCCTCCCAGGTGTCGCGACACTGCGTGACGCCGTGGAGCAGCAGCACCGGCGGCGCGCCGCGCGGCCCGAAGGTGGAGGCGGCCAGCCTTCGGCCTTGGTGGTGCAGGGTGACGTCGGTCATGGCGCAGCACGGAGGGCGCGGGGGCGGGCCCCGTCGGGTGAACGGCAGTCTACGCCAGGGCCGGCGCGGCGCTGCAGGGCACCGTTCCATCCCTTGACATGAAACTACAATTCTATAAACTTGGAAACATGAACGAGAAAGCCGCTGTCGTCGCACTCGCCGCCCTGGCGCAGCAGGCCCGTCTGCGGGTCTTTCGCGCGCTCATTGGCGCCGGCCCCCAGGGCATGACGCCGGGGGCGCTCTCGGCCCTGCTGGACATCCCCGCGTCCACGCTGTCCTTTCACCTGAAGGAACTCGTCCATGCCGATCTGGTCAGCGCCGAGCGCGAGGGGCGCAACCTGCACTACCGGCCCGCGCTGGGCCGCATGAACGACCTGCTCGCCTATCTCACCGCCCACTGCTGCATGGGCAAACCCTGCCTGCCCGCTCCCGCGCGGCGGCGCAATGCCTGCTGATCCGGAGATCCGCCATGAAGCGCTTCCATGTCCACCTGCACGTCGATGACCTCGCCAGGAGCATCGGCTTCTACTCCACCCTGTTCGCGGCCGAGCCCACCCGGGTGGAGGCCGACTACGCCAAGTGGATGCTCGATGACCCGCGCATCAACTTCGCGATCTCCACCCGCGGCAGCCGGCCGGGCATCGATCACCTCGGCTTCCAGGCCGATGACCCCCGGGAACTGGCCGAGCTGCGTGCGCGTGCCCAGGCTGCCGATCAGGCCCTGGTGGACGAGGGCGAGACCAGTTGCTGCTACGCCCGCAGCGACAAGCACTGGGTCACCGATCCTCAGGGCATCGCCTGGGAGCACTTCCAGAGCCTGGGCAGCATCCCGGTCTTCCATGAGCGCGCCGCCGCCTGCTGCGCGCCAGCGCCGCGCGGCAAGCCGGTGAGCATCCCGGTCCGGGCGGGCGGCTCCTGCTGCTGAGAGCGCGCCGGCTCAGCCGGCAGGCTCGGCAGGGCGGCCCGGTGGCCACCGTCATCTGCCGGTCATCCATCGTCCCTATCCTGTGGGGGGGCCGATGCTGCCCCCGGAGACACCATCATGAGAGTCGGTATCAACGGCATGGGCCGCATCGGGCGGCTCGCGCTGCGCGCGGCGCTGGGCGCAGCCGAGCGCCCCGCAGACGACCCCCGGGCGGGCAATCGCCTGGAGGTGGTCCACCTCAACGAGATCAAGGGTGGCGTCGGCGCCACCGCGCATCTGCTGGCCTTCGACAGCGTGCAGGGCCGCTGGCGCAGCCGTATCGCGGCCGAGGGCGACGCGGCCATCCGCATCGATGACCGTCGGCTGGGCTTCTCGGAGTTCGGCACGGCAGACCAGATCCCCTGGGGTGACCTTGGGGTTGACCTCGTCCTCGAATGCACCGGCAAGTTCCTCACGCCCGAGACGCTGCAGGGCCACCTCGATCGCGGCGCGCGGCGCGTGATCGTGGCCGCGCCGGTGAAGGTCGGCGATGTGCTCAACATCGTGGTCGGCGTCAACGAGCACCGCTACGAGCCGAACCGGCATCGCATCGTCACCGCGGCGTCGTGCACCACCAACTGCCTCGCGCCGGTGGTGAAGGTCGTGCATGAGGCCCTGGGCATCCGCCACGGTCAGATCACCACCATCCACGATCCCACCAACACCAATCTGGTGGTCGACGCGCCCCACAAGGACCTGCGCCGCGCCCGCAGCGCGATGCTCAGCCTTGCGCCCACCACCACCGGCAGCGCCACCGCCATTGCCCTCATCTATCCGGAGCTCAAGGGCAAGCTCAACGGGCACGCGGTGCGCGCGCCGGTGCTCAATGCCTCGCTCACCGACTGCGTGTTCGAACTCAGCCGCGAGACCACGGCCGAAGAGGTGAACGCCCTGTTCGCCGAGGCGGCCAGAGGCTCGCTGGCCGGCATCCTGGGCTACGAGGAGCGGCCGCTGGTCAGCGCCGACTATGCCCGCGATACCCGCAGTGCCATCGTCGACGCGCCCTCCACCCTGGTCACCGACGGCACCCTGCTCAAGGTCTACGCCTGGTACGACAACGAGATGGGCTATGCCTGCCGCATGGTCGATCTCGCCTGCCATCTGCAGCGCCAGGGACTCTGATCCGGTCATGCACGCGGGCACCCGCAATTACGCCATCGTCACGGCGGCCTACTGGGGGTTCACCCTCACCGACGGCGCGCTGCGCATGCTGGTGCTGCTGCACTTCTATCGGCTGGGCTATTCGCCGTTCACGCTGGCCTTCCTGTTCCTGCTGTACGAGGCCATGGGCGTGGTGGCCAACCTCATCGGCGGCTGGCTCGCCACGCGCTACGGCATCAAGCGCATGCTCTGCGTGGGTCTGCTCACCGAGATCGCCGGCTTCCTGATGATGTCGTCGCTGTCGCCGCAGTGGTCGGTGGTGATGTCGGTGGCCTGGGTGGTGGTGGCGCAGGGCATCTGCGGCGTGGCCAAGGACCTCACCAAGACCGCGAGCAAGTCGGCCATCAAGGCCACGGCCGGCGAGGCCTCGGGGCAGCTCTTCCGGTGGGTGGCGTTCTTCACCGGCAGCAAGAACGCGATGAAGGGCGTGGGCTTCTTCCTGGGCGGGGTGCTGCTGCAGCAGGCCGGCTTCCAGATGGCGCTGTGGATCATGGCAGGCCTGCTCGCGGTGGTGCTCGCCGGGGTGGTCAGCTTCGTGCCGCCGCTCATGGGCCGCAGCAAGGCCTCGGCGTCGGCGCGCGAGCTCTTCGCGAAGAACCGCGGCATCAATCTGCTGGCGGCGGCGCGGGTGGCGCTCGTTGGCGCGCGTGATGTGTGGTTCGTGGTGGGCGTGCCGGTGTTCCTCTACGCCTCGGGCTGGAACTTCACGATGGTGAGCGGCTTCGTCGCGCTCTGGACCATCGGCTACGGCCTGGTCCAGGCCGCCGCGCCCGCGCTCGTGCGCCGCAGCGATGACGGGCTGTCCACCGAGGTGCCGGCGGCGCGGCTGTGGTCGGCGCTGCTGGCCGTCGTGCCCTTCGGGCTGGCGGCGCTGGTGGCCTTGCGCGTACCCCACCTGGAATGGGTGGTGGTGGGCGGGCTCGCGCTCTTCGGGTTTGCCTTCGCGGTCAACTCCTCGGTGCACTCCTACCTGGTGCTCGCCTATGCGGGCTCGGAGAAGGCGGCCGAGGACGTGGGCTTCTATTACGCGGCCAATGCCCTGGGTCGATTCCTGGGCACGCTGCTTTCGGGGCTGCTCTACCAGTGGGGCGGGCTGCTGTTCACGCTGCT
Organism: Burkholderiaceae bacterium; assembly: GCA_044356115.1. GTDB lineage: Bacteria > Pseudomonadota > Gammaproteobacteria > Burkholderiales > Burkholderiaceae_E > Quisquiliibacterium. Next base: position 1,550 of record JBIKWU010000095.1, on the reverse strand, counting down.
GGGCTCGGCGCTCACGCTGCTGGTGTGCTGGGTGGTCACGCTCGCGCTGCCGGTGCGCCGGGCCGAGCAGGCCGGGGCGCCGATCGCGCTCGAGCCGGCCGAGCCCGGGCAGACCGTGCGCCCGCTGCCCTCGGGCCACCGTGTTCCTTCGGAGTCTCCATGAGCGACAAGGTCTACAACGTGCTCTTCGTGTGCACCCACAACTCGGCCCGCTCGATCATGGCCGAGGGCATCCTCAACAGCCTGTCTCATGGCCGCTTCCGAGCCTTCTCCGCGGGCAGTCATCCCGGGCCCGCGGTTCATCCCCTCGCGCTGCGCGCCCTCGAGGCCCTGCGCATGCCCACCGAGGGCTATCGCAGCAAGGACTGGGCCGAGTTTGCGCAGCCGGGCGCGCCCGAGCTGGATTTCGTCTTCACGGTCTGCGACAAGGCGGCGGGCGAGGTCTGCCCGGTGTGGCCTGGTCAGCCGATGACCGCGCACTGGGGGGTGGCCGATCCGGCCGCGTTCGAGGGGAGCGACGAACAGAAGGACAAGCTGTTCGGCGACACGGCAGTCGTGCTCAAGCGTCGTATCGAACTCATGTTGGCGCTGCCGCTGGCCTCGCTCGACCGCATGGCCATCCAGCGCGAGATCCAGGACATCGGCAAGCGCTAGCCTGATGACATCACCGCTGGATCAAGCTGCGACTCCGGCGTCGCGTCCATGAGCGTCTTCGAGCGCTACCTCAGCCTCTGGGTGGGCCTGTGCATCGTCGCGGGCATTGCCCTGGGTCGCTGGCTGCCTGGCCCCGTGCAGGCGATCGGTGCGCTCGAGATCGCCCGCGTCAATCTCCCGGTGGGGCTGCTGATCTGGGTGATGATCATCCCCATGCTGCTGAGGGTGGACTTCGGCGCCCTGCATCAGGTCAGGCAGCACTGGCGCGGCATCGGTGTCACGCTGTTCGTCAACTGGGCGGTCAAGCCCTTCTCCATGGCGCTGCTCGGGTGGCTCTTCATCCGCCAGGTCTTCGCGCCCTGGCTGCCCCCCGATCAGCTCGACAGCTATGTCGCGGGGCTGATCCTGCTCGCCGCGGCGCCGTGCACCGCGATGGTCTTCGTCTGGAGCCGCCTTACTGGCGGGCATCCGCTGTTCACGCTCAGCCAGGTGGCCCTGAACGACACCATCATGGTGTTCGCCTTCGCGCCCATCGTGGCGCTGCTGCTCGGCCTGTCGGCCATCACGGTGCCCTGGGATACGCTTCTGGCCTCGGTGGTGCTGTACATCGTCATCCCGGTGCTCATCGCCCAGGTGGGCCGCAGCGTCCTGCTCAGGCGCGGCCCTGCTGCGCTGGAGCGCGCGCTCGCGCGCATCGGTCCCTGGTCGATCGGCGCGCTGCTGGCCACGCTGGTGCTGCTGTTCGGGTTCCAGGGGGAGGCCATCTTGCGCCAGCCGCTGGTGATCGCCATGCTGGCCGTGCCCATCCTGATCCAGGTGCTGGCCAATGCGGCGCTGGCCTACTGGCTGAACCGCCGCGTCGGAGAGTCGCACAGCGTGGCCTGTCCCTCGGCGCT
>JBIKWU010000327.1:0-4007 GCA_044356115.1 Burkholderiaceae bacterium | reverse complement strand
AGGGCGAGCGGATCGCTGCGACCGCCCGCCGCCCCGCAGACCACCAGCGCCTGCCGGCGGGCATGGCAGAGCGCGATCAGCGCCGCCTTGGCGCGCGGCGCATCGATGGCGTCGACCACCGCCGCGGTCTCGGGCACGAGTTGCGCGACATTGCCGGGATCGATGAACGCGTCGACCGCCCGCACCTCACAGTCGGGCGCGATGTCATGAAGGCGCTCGCGCATCACCGCGACCTTGGCCGCGCCGAGCGTCGATTGCAGGGCGTGGATCTGCCGGTTCAGGTTCGACTCGGCAACATGATCGAGGTCGATCAGGGTGAGGGCGCCCACCCCGGAGCGCACCAGCGCCTCGGCGGCCCAGGAGCCCACGCCCCCCACCCCCACCACGCAGGCATGGGCCGTACGCAGGCGCGCGAGGCCCGCCTCGCCATGCAGGCGGGCCACGCCCCCGAAGGCCCGCGCCGCCGACTCGGCGCCGGCGCTCAGGGCAGCAGCACCGTGGAGCCGGTGGTGCGACGCGACTCGAGGTCCTGGTGAGCACGCACCGCGTCACCCAGCGCGTAGCGCTGGTCGATCTCGATCCGCACCTTGCCGCTGGAGACCATGCGGAACAGGTCGGCCGACATGGTCTCGAGGTTCTCGCGGCTCGCGGTGTGCGCCACGAGCGAGGGCCGGGTGATGTAGAGGGAACCCTTGAGCGCGGTGAGCGGGAGCGGGGGCACCGGCCCGGAGGCGTTGCCGAAGCTCACCATCAGGCCGAAGGGCTGCAGGCAGTCGAGCGAGGCCTGGAAGGTGTCCTTGCCCACCGAGTCGTAGACCACCGGCACCATCTCGCCGCGGGTGATCTCGCGCACCCGCTCGACGATGTTCTCCTTGTTGTAGAGGATGACGTGGTCGGCGCCGAAGTCGCGCGCAAGCCTGGCCTTGGCCTCGGAGCCCACGGTGCCGATGACCGTGACCCCCAGCGCCTTGGCCCACTGCATCGCGATGAGACCCACGCCGCCGGCGGCGGCGTGGAACAGGATGGTCTGGCCGCGCTGCAGCTTGTAGGTGCGCCGGAACAGGTACTGCACGGTGAGGCCCTTGAGCATCATGGCCGCGGCGGTGTCGAAGCCCACCGACTTGGGCAGCTTCACCAGCGGTGCCGCGGGCATGTTGCGCAGTTCGGCGTAGGCGCCCAGGGGCGCGCCGCAGTAGGCCACCCGATCGCCCACGCGCAGGCTGTTCACGCCAGCGCCCACCGCGGTGACCACGCCGGCCCCCTCAAGGCCCAGGCCCGAGGGCAGCGGCAGCGGGTACAGGCCGGTGCGGTAATAGACATCGATGTAGTTGAGGCCGACCGCGTGGTTGCGGACCTGCACCTCGCCGGGGCCGGGCGGGCCGACCTCGACGTCGACGAACTGCATGACGTCCGGACCGCCGGTTTGCGTGATTCGAATTGCCTTGGGCATGGTGTTCTCCGGGTGGGGAATGAGAGCGCGCGCGGCATGCATGGCCGCACGCACAGGGGTCAGCGGCGCGACTGACGCGTCCTCAGAAGGTGCCGGGGTAGGCGCCGCCGTCGATCAGGAAGTTCTGGCCGGTGACATACGCTGCCTGCGCGCTGCACAGGTAGGCGCAGGCCTGGCCGAACTCGTAGGCATCACCGAGCCTGCCGGCCGGCACCGAGGCGGTGCGCAGGCGCTTGGCTTCCTCGATGCTCACCCCGGCGGCCTTGGCCGAGGCGGCGATGGTGCCGCGCAGGCGGTCGGTGTCGAACATGCCCGGCAGCAGGTTATTGATGGTGACATTGTGGATCACGGTCTTGCGGGCCAGACCGGCGATGAAGCCGGTGAGCCCGGCGCGCGCGCCGTTGGACAGGCCCAGGATGTCGATCGGGGCCTTCACCGAGCTGGAGGTGATGTTCACCACCCGGCCGAAACGGCGCTCGATCATGCCGTCGAGGGTGGCCTTGATGAGATCGATGGGGGTGAGCATGTTGGCATTGATCGCGGCCAGCCACTGCTCGCGGGTGAAGCTGCGGAAATCGCCGGGCGGGGGGCCGCCGGCATTGTTGACCAGGATGTCGATCTGCGGCGCGGCGGCCAGCGCCTGCGCCTGCCCTTCCGGGGTGGTGATGTCGCAGGCCGCCTCCAGCACCGTGACGCCGGTCTGCTCGCGCAGCCGGGCCGCAGCCTGCGCGAGCGCGTCGGCCGACCGGGCGTTGATCACCAGGTTGACCCCCTCCTGGGCCAGCGACAGCGCGCAGCCGTAGCCCAGGCCCTTGCTCGCGCCGCACACCAGCGCCCACTTGCCCTTGATGCCGAGATCCATGTCCGATCGCTCCGGGGAAGAAAACAGGTTGAGAGGAAAAGCCCGGCGCCTCAGCGGCGCCGGTTGCCGCCGCCCAGCAACGAGCCGAGCACGCCGCGGATGATCTCGCGGCCCAGTGTGGAGCCGATCGAGCGCGCAGCGCTCTTGGCCGCGGCCTCGATGACCGAATCGCCGCGCCGGGCGCCACCGCCCGAACCGCCCGCGCCCAGACCGCCGAGGACATCACGCAGGGTGTCGGTAATCGAACCCTCGGCCGGAGCGGGCACCGGGGCAGGCGCGCCGGCGGGACGGCCGCCCGCGCCCGTGCCCGCCGGCGTACCGGCTGGCGCCGCGACCTTGCCGCCGGGACCGGCTCGCAACCGCTCGAAGGCGCTCTCGCGGTCGATGGCCTGCTCGTAGACGCCGGCCACCACCGATCCGGCGATCAGAGCCTGCCGCTCGGCATCATCCACCGGCCCGATGCGCGAGCCGGGCGGCACGACCAGCGCGCGCTCGACCATGCCGGGGCGGCCTTTCTCGTCGAGGAAGGACACCAGCGCCTCACCCACGCCGAGCTCGGTGATCACCGACTCGGCATTGAAGGCCGGATTGGGCCGCAGGGTGCTCGCCGCCGACCGCACCGCCTTCTGGTCGCGCGGCGTGAACGCCCGCAGCGCATGCTGCACCCGGTTGCCGAGCTGGCCGAGCACGGTATCGGGCACGTCGAGCGGGTTCTGGGTGACGAAGTACACCCCCACGCCCTTGGAGCGGATCAGCCGCACCACCTGCTCGACCTTCTCGACCAGCGCCCGCGGCGATTCGCTGAACAGCAGATGGGCCTCGTCGAAGAAGAACACGAGCTTGGGCCGATCGCGGTCACCGACCTCGGGCAGACGCTCGAACAGGTCGGAGAGCAGCCATAGCAGAAAGGCGGCATACAGGCGCGGCGAGTTCAGCAGGCGGTCGGCCGCCAGGATGTTGACCACGCCGCGCCCGGCGCCATCGGTCTGGAGCAGGTCATCGATGTTGAGCATGGGCTCGCCGAAGAACCGGTCGGCGCCCTGCGAGTCGAGCGCGAGCAGCGAGCGCTGGATGGCGCCGATCGAGGCCGACGAGACATTGCCGTAGGCGGTGGTGAACTCGCGGGCGTTCTCGCCGACATGCTGGAGCATCGCCCGCAGGTCCTTGGCATCGAGCAGCAGCAGGCCGCGCTCGTCGGCGATGCGGAACACCAGGTTGAGCACGCCCTCCTGGGTCTCGTTCAGGCCGAGCATGCGCGCGAGCAGCAACGGCCCCATGTCGGAGACCGTGGCGCGCAGCGGGTGGCCCTTCTCGCCGAACACGTCCCAGAGCGTGACCGGTGCGCCGGCAAAGCGCGGCTCGGGCAGGCCGAGACGCTCGAGCCGCTCGCGCAGCCGCGGGCTGGCGATGCCGGGCCGGGCGATGCCGGTGAGATCGCCCTTCACGTCGGCCATGAACACCGGCACGCCGATGGACGAGAACTGCTCGGCCATCACCTGCAGGGTGACGGTCTTGCCAGTGCCGGTGGCGCCGGCGATCAGGCCGTGCCGGTTGGCCAGGGCCGGCAGCAGGCACAGCTCGAGTGGCGCGGCACCAGCGGCGGCCGGTACGCTGACCGCGATTCGGAGGGGTTCGGGCATGCTGTCTCGGCGGCGGCCGCTGTGGGGCCGGGTGATAGAATGGGCGGCTGCGAAG
>JBIKWU010000094.1:0-13827 GCA_044356115.1 Burkholderiaceae bacterium | reverse complement strand
CGGCATGCTCAGCGCGAACGCCGGGATCGGCGCCTCGAAGCGCTCGCCGTCCTCGGCCACGCAGAAGTAGCTGCCGTGCATCGAACCCGCCGGGGTGGCGAGCTGGCTGCCGCTGGTGTACTCGAAGCTCTGGCCGGGCGCCAGCAGCGGCTGGTGGCCCACCACGCCCAGGCCCTTCACCTCCACCACCTTGCCGTTGCCGTCGGTGATCACCCAATGTCGGCTGATCAACTGTGCCGGCACGGTACCGGCGTTGGTGATGCGCACCGTGTAGGCGAAGGCGTACTGGCCTGCGCCGGGGTCTGACTGGTCGGGCAGGTAGCGGGGTTGCACCGTCACCTCGAGGCGGTACTGGCGGTCGGGCATGCGTGATCCGGGCGGTGAAGCCGCGGGCCGAATCGCCCGCGTGGCTAGAATGCCAGTCTATCCGCAAGCACGCGCAGGCCCCAGGGAACCCGTCCACATGCCCACCACCCACCGAATCGCCCCCAGCCTGCTGTCGGCCGACTTCGCCCGCCTGGGCGAGGAGGTTCGTGCCGTGCAGGCGGCCGGTGCCGACCTCATCCACTTCGACGTGATGGACAACCACTTCGTGCCCAATCTCACGGTCGGGCCGCTGGTGTGCGAGGCCATCCGCCCGCACGTCTCGATCCCCATCGACGTGCACCTCATGGTGCGGCCCGTCGACCGGCTGATCCCCGACTTCGCCAAGGCCGGCGCAGGTCTCATCACCTTTCATCCCGAGGCCTCCGATCACGTCGATCGCACCCTCGCGCTCATCCGCGACCACGGCTGCAAGGCGGGGCTGGTGTTCAACCCGGCCACCCCGCTGGGCTGGCTAGACCATGTGATGGACAAGCTCGACATCGTGCTGCTGATGTCGGTCAATCCCGGCTACGGCGGGCAGACCTTCATCGAGTCCACGTTGCCCAAGATCCGCGCGGTGCGCGAGCGCATCGATGCCTGGCAGGCGCAGGGCGGCCAGGAGATCTGGCTGGAGGTCGACGGCGGCATCAAGGTCGAGAACATCGCCCGGGTGGCCGCCGCGGGCGCTGACACCTTCGTTGCCGGCTCGGCGGTGTTCGGCGCGCCCGACCCTGGCGGCGGCTATGGCGGCGTGGTGGCGCGACTGCGCGGCGCGGCCGACGGCGCCGCGCGCGCGGCCTGAGCGGCGGGCAGGCGATGGATCCGCGGCCCTCGGCTGGCGCGCCATTCCTGGCCCGGGCGGTGCTCATCGATCTCGATGGCACCCTGCTCGACACCGCGCTCGACCTCGCCGAGGCGGTCAACCGCATGCTCACCGACCTCGGTCGCCCCACGCTCGACGCCGCGCAGGTGGCGGCCGCGGTGGGCAAGGGCGCCGAGGTGCTGGTGCACCGCGTGCTCACCGGCCTGCCCGATGGCCGCGCCGACCCCGCGCTCTTCCAGCCCGCGCTGAGCGCGTTCCTGCGTCACTACCACGACACCAACGGCCTGCACGCCCGCATCTACCCGGGGGTGCGCGAAGGCCTGCAGGCCATGCGCGAGGCGGGGCTGGCGCTGGCCTGCGTCACCAACAAGCCGCAGGCCTATGCCGAGCCGCTGCTCGCCCGGCTGGACCTGGCGCAGTGGTTCGCCTTCGTGCAGGGCGGCGATGCCCTGCCGTACAAGAAGCCCGACCCGCGCCCGCTGCTGCACGCGGCCGCGCGCCTGGGCGCGGCGCCCGCGCTCACGGTGGCCATCGGCGACTCCCTGAACGACGCGCAGGCCGCGCGCGCGGCCGGCATGACCGTGCTGGTCGTGCCCTACGGTTACAACGAGGGCGCCGGGGTGCACGGCCTGGATGTTGATGCTATAGTCGATTCGCTCTGGCACGCGGCCGAACGCATCCGGCCCGCGCCAGCCGCGTAGCCCGGTGGCTCCCCACCGGGCGCCCGAACCGCACACACCACCCCTCCCGTCCAGCGCTTGCCCATCATGCCTTCGCTGCGAGTCTCCTCCCTCGGTCAGCACTGGCGCTCCTGGCGCTGGTGGTGCTGGCGCAGCTAGCACCCCCGGGCATGGCCGCGCGCCGTGCCCCTGTCCCCGGGGCTCCCGCCCCACCCGCATCCCCCGATCACCGTCCGGCCACGCTTGCCGGACACCGGCCAGGCCCACACGGCCCGCCGCCCGGAGAACCCGCATGACCGAAATCGAATTCAAGGCTATCGCCGCCCAGGGCTACAACCGCATCCCCCTGCTGCTCGAAAGCTTCGCCGATCTCGATACCCCGCTGTCGCTCTATCTCAAGCTCGCGCACAAGCCCAACAGCTTCCTGCTCGAATCGGTGGTGGGCGGCGAGCGCTTCGGCCGCTACTCCTTCATCGGGCTGCCGGCCAGCACCCTGCTGCGCTCCACGCCCGACGGCGCCGAGGTGGTGCGCAACGGCAAGGTCATCGAGCGGCACGTGGGCAATCCGCTGGATTTCGTCGATGCCTACCAGAAGCGCTTCAAGGTGGCGGTGCGTCCCGGCCTGCCGCGCTTCTGCGGCGGGCTGGCCGGCTACTTCGCCTATGACACGGTGCGTTACATCGAGCCGCGCCTCGCCGGCGTGAGCAAGCCCGACCCGATCGGCGTGCCCGACATCCTGCTGCTCCTCACCGAGGAACTGGCCATCGTCGACAACCTCGCCGGCAAGATCTACCTCATGGTGTACGCCGACCCGGCCGAGCCCGAGGCCTACCAGAAGGCCAACCGGCGGCTGCGCGAGCTCGGCATGCTGCTGCGCCGGCCGGTCGACGTGCCCGAGGCGGGCGGCAGCTTCGACACCCCCACCGAGCGCGATTTCCCGCGCGAGAAGTACCTCGAGGCGGTGCTCAAGGCCAAGGAGTACATCGCTGCCGGCGACATGATGCAGGTGCAGGTCGGGCAGGTGCTGCGCAAGCCCTTCCGCGACTCGCCGCTCACGCTGTACCGGGCCCTGCGCACCATCAACCCGTCGCCCTACATGTACCTCTACAACTTCGGCGACTTCCATGTGGTGGGGGCCTCGCCCGAGATCCTGGTGCGCCAGGAACGCCTGCCCGATGGCGACCGCATCACCATCCGCCCGCTGGCCGGCACCCGGCCGCGCGCCGGCACCGCCGAGCGCGACGAGGCGGTGGCGGCCGAACTGCTCGCCGACCCCAAGGAACGCGCCGAGCACGTGATGCTCATCGACCTCGCCCGCAACGACATCGGGCGCATCGCCCGCACCGGCAGCGTGCGGGTCACCGACCAGATGGCCATCGAGAAGTACTCGCACGTGATGCACATCGTGTCCAATGTCGAGGGCATCCTGAAGCCCGGCATGGGCCCCATCGACGTGCTGCGCGCCACCTTCCCCGCGGGCACGCTCTCGGGCGCGCCCAAGATCCGCGCCATGGAGATCATCGACGAGCTCGAACCCACCAAGCGCGGCATCTACGGCGGCGCCTGCGGCTACATCTCCTTCCTGGGTGACCTCGATCTGGCCATCGCCATCCGCACCGGCGTCATCAAGGACGGCATGCTCTACGTGCAGGCGGCCGCCGGCGTGGTGGCCGATTCGGTGCCCGAGAGCGAGTGGCAGGAGACCGAGAACAAGGCCCGCGCGGTGCTGCGCGCCGCCGAACTCGTCCAGGCCGGGCTGCAGTGAGGAGGGCGCCATGCTGCTGATGATCGACAACTACGACAGCTTCACCTACAACCTGGTGCAGTACCTCGGCGAACTCGGCGAGGACGTGCTCACCATGCGCAATGACGCGATCACCCTCGAGGACATCGAGCGGCTGGCGCCCGCGCGCATCGTGATCTCGCCCGGCCCCTGCGCGCCGGCGCAGGCCGGCGTGTCGGTGCCGCTGCTGCGGCACTTCGCCGGACGCGTACCCATCCTGGGCGTGTGCCTGGGGCACCAGGCCATCGGCGAGGCCTTCGGCGGTCGCATCGTGCGGGCGCGCGAACTCATGCACGGCAAGACCTCGCCCATCACCCATGACGGCCGCGGCGTGTTCCGCGGCCTGCCCAGCCCGTACACCGTCATCCGCTATCACTCGCTGGCCATCGAGCGCGCCAGCCTGCCGGCCTGCCTCGAGGTCACGGCGCAGACCGATGATGGCGAGATCATGGGGGTGCGCCACCGGGAGCACGCGATCGAGGGTGTGCAGTTCCATCCCGAGTCCATCCTCACCGAGCACGGCCACGCGCTGCTGCGCAACTTTCTCAGTGCCTGAAGGAGCCCCCGCATGACCATCACCGCCCAGGAGGCGCTCACCCGCTGCATCGAGCACCGCGAGATCTTCCACGACGAGATGCTGCAGATCATGCGCCTCATCATGAGCGGCGAGATGTCGCCCGCCATGACGGCCGCCATCCTGGTGGGCCTGCGGGTCAAGAAGGAGACCATCGGCGAGATCACCGCGGCCGCGCAGGTGATGCGCGAGTTCGCCACGCCGGTGGTGGTCGACGGCGGTCCGCACTTCCTCGACATCGTCGGCACCGGCGGTGATGGCGCCCACACCTTCAACATCTCCACCGCCTCCATGTTCGTGGCGGCGGCGGCGGGCGCCACCGTGGCCAAGCACGGCAATCGCGGCGTGTCCTCGCGCTCGGGCAGCGCCGATGTCCTCGAGGCCCTGGGCGCGCGCATAGACCTTCCCCCGGCGCAGGTGGCCCAGTGCATCCGCGAGACCGGCATCGGCTTCATGTTCGCGCCCAACCACCACCCGGCCATGAAGAATGTCGCGCCGGTGCGCCGCGAGCTCGGCGTCCGCACCATCTTCAACATCCTCGGCCCGCTCACCAATCCGGCTGGCGCGCCCAACATCCTGATGGGGGTCTTCCATCCCGATCTGGTCGGCATCCAGTTGCGGGTGCTGCAGCGCCTGGGCGCACGCAATGCGCTGGTGGTCTGGGGCAAGGACGGCATGGACGAGATCTCGCTCGGCGCGGCCACCCTGGTGGGCGAGCTGCGTGAGGGCGCCATCCGCGAGTACGAGATCCACCCCGAGGACTTCGGCCTGGGCATGGTGTCCAACCGCGGGCTGCGGGTGGCCGATGCCACCGAGTCGCGCGAGATGATCCTCGAGGCGCTGGCCGACACCCCCGGCACCCCGCGCGAGATCGTCATCTTCAACAGCGGCGCGGCGCTCTATGCCGCCGGCAGGGCGGCCTCCATCAGCGAGGGCATCGCGCTCGCCCGCGCCACCATCGCCTCGGGCGCGGCGCGTGGCCTGCTCGATCGCTTCGTGCAGGCCACGCAGCGGCTCGCGCCGGCGCCGGCCTGACCCCATCCCCATCGCGCAACCCCCGCGCCCGATCCCGTCCTCACTTCGCAGCGCCCACGCCCATGGCCGACATCCTCGAACGCATCCTCGCCGTCAAGCGCGACGAACTCGCCGCGGCCCGCTCCCTGGTGCCCGATGCGCAGCTGCGTCGGCAGGCCGAGGCGGCCGCCCACCCGCCCGATGCCGCCGCGCCGTGTCGCCCGCGCGGCTTTGCCGCCGCGCTGCGCGCCCGCGTGGCCGCCGGGCAGCCGGCGGTGATCGCCGAGATCAAGAAGGCCAGCCCCAGCAAGGGCGTGATCCGCGAGCACTTCGACCCCCCTGCCATCGCGGCCAGCTACCAGCGGGGCGGCGCGGCCTGCCTCTCGGTGCTCACCGACCGCCAGTTCTTCCAGGGCGCGCCCGAGTACCTGAGTGCCGCGCGGGCGGCCTGCGCGCTGCCTGTGCTGCGCAAGGACTTTCTCATCGACCCCTACCAGGTCTGGGAGGCGCGGGTCTGGGGCGCCGACTGCATCCTGCTGATCGTGGCCGCGCTCCCGGACGGGTTGCTGGCCGAGCTCGAAGACTGCGCGCTGGGTCTGGGCATGGACGTGCTGGTCGAGGTGCACGATGCGGCCGAACTCGCGCGGGCGCTGCGCCTGCGCACGCCGCTGCTGGGCATCAACAACCGCAATCTGCGCAGCTTCGAGGTCTCGCTCGCCACCACCACCGGGCTGCTCGCCGGCATCCCCTCGGACCGGCTGGTGATCACCGAAAGCGGCATCCATACCCCGGCTGATGTCGCGCACATGCGCGCCCATGGGGTGCACGCCTTTCTGGTCGGCGAGGCCTTCATGCGCGCGCCCGAGCCCGGGGATGAACTGGCCCGGCTCTTCGGCGCGCCTGCTCAGGCCTGAGTCTCCCAGGCCGCCAGCACGGGGCCCAGCGCCGGCCACTCGCGCGCCGGCTCGCGCAGCAGGCGGCCCGCGCCGGGGTCGCCCTCGAACACCAGTCGCCAGAACGCGGCAGTCAGGGTGCGCGCGCCGGCCTTGATGGCCTCGTCGCGGCTCCAGTCGTTGAACATCGAGTGCCGACCGCCCTCGAACACGCCCAGGAAGCGCGGCCCGCCCGGCACGCGGTCGAAGGCCACGCGGCGCTCGGCGGGCTGGGTGCTCAGGCCGGGAATCGGCGTGTTGTCGTGGGTGCCGGTCAGGTGCAGCGAGGGCACGGCCACGGCCCGATACGCAAAGCCCGGATCCTGGTCAGCCGGCAAGGAGGGGGCCGAGAGCACCACCGCGGCCCGTACCCGATCGTCCCGGCATTCGATGACCCGGCCGTCGGGGTTGCGATAGCGCGCGCCGCAGGCCAGCAGCGCCGTGTTCGCGCCGAACGAGTGCCCGGCCACCGCGATGCGAGCGCTGTCCAGGCGCTCGGCCAGGGCGCCGGGCGCGAAGGCCTGGTCGATCACGAAGCGGACATCGTGCGCGCGGGCGAAGGCCTGCTCGGGCGTGGCGGCCGAACGCAGCGACCCGAGCACGCCCAGACCACCGGCGCTCCACACCGCGCGATCGCTGCCGGCGTGCTGGGGGTGAATCGTGGCCACGCCCTGCGCGGCCCAGTGCCGGCCCAGATGCGCATAGCCCGCTCGGGTGCCGCCCAGGCCATGGGAGAACACCACCAGCGGCACCGGCCGGTCACGGCGCGGCAGGTAAAGGCGTACGGGCACCAGCCGGTCGCGGCGCTCGTCGAGCCAGTCGACATCCAGGATCTCGAAGGTGCCGGCCGGTGCCTCGTGCCCGGTGGCGCTGGCGGCATGCGCGGCGGTCGATCGCAGGCCGACGCCGCCGCCGATGGCCAGCCAGGCCGCGCCCAGGGCGAGCGCGCCGGCGAAGCGACGGCGACCGGGCTGGGTCAGCCCTTGAGGCAGGGTTGGCAGGGTTGGCAGGGTGAGCCGGTCAGGCAGGGTTGGCAGGGGGCGCGGGGCTGGCGATGGCGTCATGGGTACGAAGGCCCAGCCAGGCGCGTCGCAGGGCGAGCGCACCCGCATCGGCCTGCTCGTCGGGGGTGAGTGTGGCGTCGGTCGGCTCGGGCGCCTGCAGCCTGACATCGAACGCCATCAGTTCGTCACGCCGAAACGCATGCACCCGCACCCGGTCGCCGGCCCGATGCCGGCCGAGCGTCCGCTTGAGCGAGGCCTCGTCCACCCGCAGCCCGTCGAAGGCCACCAGCTGATCCCCCGCCGACAGACCGGCGCGCATCGCCGCCTGCCCGCGGTAGGCGGTAGCGATGGTCAGCATGCCGCCGCCCTGCTCGAGCTTCACCCCCAGGCTGGGCGCATCGCCTTCGGGCGCCTTCAGGCTCAGGTGCAGCCCCACCCGCTGCAGCAGCGCGGCCAGCGGCAGCTCGTCGGTGCCATGGGCCCAGGCCTGCACCTCCTGGGTCAGGTCGAGCCCGGTCGCCTCGCGCAGCAGCGGTGCCACGCCGTCTTCGGGCAGCCCCTCGCGGCGCAGCTCGAAGTGACGGCCGAAGCGCCGCCACAGCAGTCGCATGAAGTCGTCCAGCGAGCGGCGTCCGCCGCTGCGGCTGCGGATCTCCAGGTCGAGACACAGTGCCACCAGCGCGCCCTTGGCGTAGTAGCTCACCACGCTGTTGGGCGAGTTCTCGTCCTGCCGGTAGTACTTGATCCAGGCGTCGAAGCTCGACTCGGCCACGCTCTGCACGCGGCGGCCCGGGCCGCGCAGCACCCGCGAGACGGTGCCGGCGAGCGAGCCGAGGTAGTCATCCATGCCGATCAGGCCGGCGCGGACGAGCATCAGTTCGTCGTAGTAGGACGTGAACCCCTCGAAGACCCACAGCAGCCGGGTGAAGTTCTCCCGGTCAGGGTCGGGGCGGGCCAGCGCCGCCGGCCGGATGCGCCGCACATGCCAGCTGTGGAAGTACTCGTGGCTGGCCAGTCCGAGCAGGCCGCGATAGGCCTCGGGCGAGCCGATCATGCCCCGGTAGGGCAGGTCGTGGCGGCCGCAGATCAGCGCCGTGCTGCTGCGGTGCTCCAGGCCGCCATAGCCCTCGCCCACCAGCATGATCTGGAACAGGTAGCGCTCGAAGGGCAGCGCGCCGCTGCGCGGCTCGAACAGCCGGGCCTGCGCCGCGCAGACCCGCGCGAGGTCTGCGCCCAGGCGCGGCAGGTCGGCGTCATGCCGCCCGCTCACCGCGATCTCGTGGGGCACGCCGTTCACCACGAAGCGCGTCACGCTGAGCGGGCCCATCAGCACCGGGTGGTCGGCGAGTTCCTCGTAGCTCTGCGCCCGGTAGGCCCCGAAGCCGCCCAGGCGCGCGCCGGCGCGCGGCAACGTGGTGGCCACCCGCCAGCCGCCACCGCGCGAACCGTCTCCTCGCGAGCCGATGCCCCACGTGCCGCCTGCCTGCGAGCCGCCGCCGCCCCGCGCGGGCGGCAGGATCTGCACCTGGCAGGGTTCCTGATCGCGGCCGTGCGGCCGCAGGAACACGCTGCTGGCGTTGAAGAAGCCGAAATGCGCGTCCAGGCAGGCGGTGCGCACCGACAGGTCCCAGGCATACACCTGCCAGCGCAGCACGAGCGTGCCTTCGCAGGGCTCGGCCTCCCAGGTATGGGTGTCGATCTTGCGCAGCCCCACCGCGCGCGCGCCGCAGCGGGCGTCGATGCGCACCACCTGTCGCGCGAACTCCCGCACCAGGTAGCTGCCCTCGATCCAGACCGGCATCGAGACGCGCTGGCCCCGCGGATCAGGCGTGTCGATCTCGAGCGACGCCTCGAAGCAGTGGGCCTCGGGATCGGCCGGGACGATGGTGTAGCGCACCGCCGCCGGCGCGGGTCTGGGCATGCGCGTGCTCAGCGGTTCACGTCGACCACCAGGCGGCCGCGCACCTTGCCGGCGAGCACGTCCGCGGCCGCGCCGATCGCCGCGTCCAGGCCGATCTCGGTGGTCATCGCCGCAAGGCGCGCGCGATCGAGTTCGGCGGCGAGCCGCGTCCACGCGGCCTGCCGGCGGGGCATCGGGCACATCACCGAATCGACCCCGGCAAGCCGGATGCCGCGCAGGATGAAGGGCGCCACGGAGGCCGGGAAGTCCATGCCCTGGGCCAGGCCGCAGGCGGCCACGGTGCCGCCGTAGCGGGTCTGCGCGCAGGCATTGGCCAGGGTGTGCGAGCCCACGCAGTCGACCACGCCCGCCCAGCGCTCCTTCTGCAGCGGCTTGCCGGGTTCGCTCAGCGCGCTGCGCTCGATCACCTCGGAGGCGCCCAGCCCGGTGAGGTAGGGCGCCTCGGCGGCGCGGCCGGTGGAGGCCACCACCCGATAGCCACGGCCGGCCAGCAGGGCGATCGCCACGCTGCCCACCCCGCCGGCGGCGCCGGTGACCAGCACCTCGCCGTCACCCGGCTTCACGCCGCCGTCTTCCAGCGCCATCACGCACAGCATCGCGGTGTAGCCGGCCGTGCCGATCGCCATCGCCTCGCGCTCGCTGAGCGAGTCGGGCAGCGGCACCAGCCACTGGCCCTTGAGCCGCGCCTTGCCGGCGAGGCAGCCCCAATGCGTCTCGCCCACGCCCCAGCCATTGAGCACCACCCGGTCCCCGGGCTTGAAGCCGGCATGGCTGCTGGTCTCGACCACGCCCGCGCCATCGATGCCCGGCACCATCGGCCACTTGCGCACCACCGGCGAGCGGCTGGTGATCGCCAGCCCGTCCTTGTAGTTGAGGGTCGACCAGCCGATGCGCACGGTGACGTCGCCATCGCCGGCGTGGGTCTGCAGCGCGGCGTCGTCGAGGTCGCGCACGGTGGCGCTGACGCCGGTTTCGCTCTTTTCGAGCAGGATTCCCCGAAACATCGATCAGTCTCCAGAAAGAGGTCGGGCGGGGGCGGACTGCCCGCCGCTGCCGACGGATTGGGTTCAGCGGGGCCGCAGGTCGAGCACGCGCCGCGCCTTGCCGGCCGAGCGCTCGATGCTGCCGGGCGCCTCGATGCGCACCGTGGCGCTCACGCCCACGTACGACTTGATGGCATGTGCCAGCGCCGCCTGCGCGCCGGCCGCCGTGGCGCCGTCGGTGGCGCCACCGGCCTTGACCTCGACCCGCACGGTGAGGGCATCGAGCGGGCCTTCCTTGTGCAGTTCGCACAGGTAGTGCGGCGCGAGCTCGGGCCGTTGCAGGATCAGTTCCTCGATCTGCGACGGGAACACATTGACCCCTCGCACGATCATCATGTCGTCGGAGCGCCCGGTGATCTTGCGCATGCGCCGCATGGTGCGCGCGGTGCCCGGCAGCAGGCAGGTGAGATCGCGGGTGCGGTAGCGGATGATCGGCAGCGCCTCCTTGGTCAGCGAGGTGAACACCAGTTCGCCGAACTCGCCGTCGGGCAAGGGCTCGCCAGTCTCGGGATGCACGATCTCGGGCAGGAAGTGGTCCTCCCAGATGGTCGGGCCGTCCTTGGTCTCGGCGCACTCGTTGGCCACGCCCGGCCCCATCACCTCGGACAGTCCGTAGATGTCCACCGCATCGAGCGCCAGACGCTGCTCGATCTCGCGGCGCATCTCGTTGGTCCAGGGTTCGGCGCCGAAGATGCCCACCCGCAGGCTGCTCGCGCGCGGGTCCAGCCCCTGGCGTTCGAACTCGTCGGCAATGGCGAGCATGTAGCTCGGCGTGACCATGATGATGTCGGGCCGGAAGTCGCTGATCAGCTGCACCTGCTTCTCGGTCTGGCCGCCGCCGAAGGGCACCACGGTCAGGCCCAGCCGCTCGGCGCCGTAATGCGCGCCCAGCCCGCCGGTGAACAGGCCGTAGCCGTAGCTCACATGCACCAGGTCGCCGGCGCGCGCGCCGGCGGCGCGGATCGATCGCGCCACCAGGCCGGCCCAGGTGTCGATGTCGCGCAGCGTGTAGCCGACCACCGTCGGCTTGCCGGTGGTGCCGCTCGAGGCATGGATGCGCGCTACCTGGGCCCGTGGCACGGCGAACATGCCGAAGGGGTAGGTCTGGCGCAGGTCGGCCTTGGTGGTGAAGGGGAAGCGCCGGATGTCCTCGAGCCGGCGCAGGTCGCGCGGATGCACGCCCGCGGCGTCGAAGCGCTCCCGGTAGTGCGGCACATGGTCATAGGCATGCTGCAGCGACCACTGCAGACGCTGCAGTTGCAGCGCGCGCAGCTCGTCGACGCTCGCGCGTTCGATCGGTTCGAGCGGCAGGCCGCCATGGGACAGGCCGCCCGTGATGGCGCCGGTGGGTGAGGTGGGGTTCATGCGCAATCTCAACAGGTGCGAGGCGGTCGCCCGCTCAGGGCGTCGCGCCGGGCAGGTGCTCACCGCGAATGCTTGCGGAGCGCCCTCTGAACACCGCCACGCGGCGGCCGTTCTGGTCGGTGACCGAGACATCGTAGAAGCCGGTGCGCCCGCCCAGGTGGAGCTCCACCGCCTCGGCGACCAGCACATCGCCCAGCATGGGCGGCGCCAGGAACTCGATCTGGGCTCCGCCCGCTACCGCCCGCTGGTTGTGGCTGTTGCAGGCGAAGGCGAAGGCCGAGTCGGCCAGCAGGAACATGTAGCCGCCGTGGCAGCTGCCCAGGCCGTTCAGGAACTCCGCGCGCACCGGCATGCGCAGCTTCGCGTAGCCCGGGCGCACCTCGAGCAGTTCCATGCCCAGCGACTGCGAGGCGACATCGTTGACCCACATCGCGAGCGCCACCGCCGACACCCGGGCGGGGTCGGGCACGCCGGTCATCGGCCCTCGAAGCGCGGCGCGCGCTTCTGCAGAAAGGCATTCACGCCCTCGGCGTAATCGTGCGAGGCGCCCAGCGCCGCCTGCAGATCACGCTCCTGGTCGAGCGACACCGACAGGCTCTGCGTGCCCGCCGCATGGATCGCCTGCTTGGCCGCCGCCAGCGCACGGGTGGGCATCGCGGCCAGGCGTCGCGCGAGCGCATCGACCCGTGCATCGAGCTGCGCGTCGTCGACGCACTCCCAGATCAGTCCCCAGGCCGCGGCCTGCTCGGCCGGCAGCTTCTCGCCGAGCATGGCCAGCCCCATGGCCCGTGCCACGCCCACCCGCGCCGGCAGCAGGTGGGTGCCGCCGGAGTCGGGCACCAGGCCGATGTTGACGAAGGCCTGCAGGAAGCTCGCGCTGCGCCCGGCGATCACCAGGTCGCAGGCCAGCGCCACGTTCGCACCCGCGCCGGCCGCGATCCCCTGCACCCGCGCGATGACCGGCTTGGGCAGCGCCTGCAGCCGCCGCACCAGCGGGTTGAAATTCTGGTCGATGAGCGCGCCGAGATCGGTCATCGCGCCCGGCTCGAAGCTGAGGTCCGAGAGGTCCTGCCCGGCGCAGAACGCCCGCCCGTTGCCGGTGAGCACCACCGCGCGGATGCCGGCATCGGACTCGCAGATCGACAGCGCCTCGCGCAGGTCGGCGTGCATCGCACGCGTGAAGCTGTTGAGCTTGTCGGGGCGGTTGAACGCGATCCGCGCCACGCCGCCATCGCGGCTGAATTCGATGTCCGTGCCCATGGTTCTCCCTCGTAAGTCCCATCCGGTCGCAGGCCAGCGTATCACGCTCGCATGGCACAATCGTCCGCACCTTTTCCGGCCCGGAACGGGCCAGCGCACCGGAGCCTGCCTTGTCCTTCCAGAACATCCTCACCGAGACCCGCGGCCGCGTCGGGCTGATCACGCTCAACCGTCCTCGCCAGCTCAATGCGCTCAATGACGAGCTCATGAACGAGCTCGGCGCCGCGCTCCTCGCCTTCGACGCCGATGACGGCATCGGCGCCATCGTCATCACCGGCAACGAGAAGGCCTTCGCGGCGGGCGCGGACATCGCGGCCATGGCCCGATGGAGCTACATGGACGTCTATCGCACCGGCTACATCAGCCGCAACTGGGAGACGCTCACTCAGGTACGCAAGCCGGTGATCGCCGCCGTCTGCGGCTTCGCGCTCGGTGGTGGTTGCGAACTCGCCATGATGTGCGACATCGTCATCGCCGCCGACACCGCGCGGTTCGGCCAGCCCGAGATCAAGCTCGGCGTGATCCCCGGCGCCGGCGGCACGCAGCGCCTGCCTCGCGCGGTCGGCAAGGCCAAGGCGATGGACCTGATCCTCACCGGCCGAATGATGGATGCCGCCGAGGCCGAGCGCGCCGGCCTCGTGTCACGGGTGGTCCCCGCGGCCGGTGTGCTCGACGAGGCCATCGCCGCGGGCACGGTCATCGCCGAGTACTCCCTGCCCTCGGTCATGATGGCCAAGGAATCGATCAACCGCGCCCAGCAGATGCCGCTCGACGAAGGCGTTCGTTTCGAGCGCCGGGTCTTCCACTCGCTTTTCGCCACCGAAGACCAGAAGGAGGGCATGGAAGCCTTCCTGGCCAAGCGCAAGCCCGAGTTCCGGCATCGCTGACCACCTCAGGCGCGGCCCGCGAGGCCCAGGCTCCGCCTCGGCGTGCCCGGGCCAGCCATCCCGGGTCTGGCGCCCCGCTTGCAGGCCTCGCAGACCTGTGTCTATAATCGCGGTCTTCGCTCATGCCTTTTCCTGCCAGCGCGCCAAGGTGCAACGGTTCAGGCGGCAAGCGCGA
>JBIKWU010000093.1:0-13852 GCA_044356115.1 Burkholderiaceae bacterium | reverse complement strand
CTTCAACGTGGCCGAGATCTTCACCGGTTCGCCGGGCAAGATCGTGCCCCTGAAGGAGACCATCCGCGGCTTCAAGATGATCGTCGACGGCGAGTGCGACGCGCTGCCCGAGCAGGCCTTCTACATGGTCGGCACCATCGACGAGGCCTTCGAGAAGGCCAAGTCCCTGTAATCGCCCGACTGCCCCGGGCCGGCGCCGCGCCTCGCGCGGCCACGGTCCGGTGGCTTTCCGAAGGATCCTTCATGGCCAGCACCATTCACGTCGATGTCGTCAGCGCCGAGGCCTCGATCTTCGAGGGCGAGGCGGAGTTCGTCGCCCTGCCCGGCGAGACCGGCGAGCTCGGCATCTATCCGCAGCACACGCCGCTGATCACCCGCATCCGCCCGGGCGCGGTGCGCATCAAGGTGGCCGGCCGCGCCGAAGAGGAATTCGTCTTCGTGGCCGGCGGCATCCTTGAGGTGCAGCCCAGCCGTGTCACCGTGCTGGCCGATACCGCCATCCGCGGTCATGACCTGGATGAGGCCAAGGCCGAGACCGCCAAGAAGGCCGCCGAAGAAGCCATGGCCAACGCCAAGAGCGATATCGATTTTGCCCGCGCGCAATCCGAGTTCGCGGTCATGGCGGCGCAGATCGCCGCCCTGCGGCGCCTGCGCGGCAACAAGAACTAGAACCCGGCGCACACGCCATCGGCCCGCGGGTCGGTGGCGCCCTCGATCACGCCGCCGGGGTGCACCTGCACCGCACCCGCGTGGCCCATCATGTCTTCATAGGCGCCCACCACCTGCACATCGTGGCCGGCGGCGCGCAGCCGCGCGACCACTGCCGGGTCCACCCGCGACTCGATCTTGAGGTTGGTGCTCTCTTCTCCCCAGGTTCGGCCAAGCAGCCAGCGCGGCGCGCTCACCGCTGCCTGCAGGTTCTGGCCGAAGAGCACGTGGCGGCTGAACACCGCCGCCTGGGTCTGGGGCTGGCCCTCGCCACCCATGGTGCCGTAGGCCAGGGTGCGGCCATCGCGCAGCCGGGCCATGGCCGGGTTCAGGGTATGGAAGGGAAGCCTGCCCGGCCCGAGCTGATTGGGGCCGGCGCCGAGCGTGAAGCTCGCGCCGCGGTTCTGCCAGTTGACGCCCGATCCCGCCAGCACCACCCCGCTGCCGAACTCCCAGTAGATGCTCTGGATGTAGCTGCACACCCGGCCCGAGGAATCGGCCGTGCCCATCCAGATGGTGTCGCCGGGCAAGGTGGGTTGCGGCCAGGGCGCGGCGCGACGCGGGTCGATGCGGGAGGCCCGCGCGGCCAGCGAGGCGTCGGCCAGGAATGCCTGCGGATCATCACCGCGAACCGCCATCAGCGCGGGGTCGCCCACATGGGCGTTGCGCCACAGGAAGGCCTGCTTGGTGGATTCGACCAGCCCGTGAAGGTGCTCGAAGCCCTCGGCTTCGGTCACGCCCAGGCGATCGAAGATGCCCAGGATGGCCAGGGATGACACGCCCTGCGTGGGCGGCGGCTGGTTGAAGATCCGGCCGGCCGACATGCTCACGGACAGCGCCGGCACGAGCTCGGCCCGGCAGGCTTCCAGGTCGGCCAGGCGCAGCGGGCTGCCCACCCGCTCGAGATCGGCGGCCAGGCTGCGGGCCAGTTCGCCGCGATAGAAGTCGTCGAGCCCGGCGCGGCCAAGCTGCTCGAGGGTGTCGCCCAGGCGCGGGTTGGCGATGACGTCATTGAGCGCCGGCAGGCCGCGCGGCGCGAAGGTCTCGGCAAAGCCGCTCACCTGATGGCACTCGGCCCACTTGCTGGCGGTAAGCGCCACCTGCGAGCGCGTGACCGGCACGCCCTGACGGGCGTGGTGACGCGCCTCGGCCAGCAAGCGCGGCAGCGGCAGCGGCTTGCCCCAGGGCGCGGCCACGGCGAGTGCCCGCGCCCAGCCACTCACGGCACCTGCCGTGGTGAGCGCCGCCCGCGGGCCGCGGGTGGGGATGGCCGTGTCGCCGTGGTCGGCATAGAAGCGCGGCGTGGCCAGCGCGGCGGCAGCCCCGCAGGCGCGCACCGCCACCGGATCGCGGCCCGGCTCGGCAATCAGCCAGAAGCCGTCGCCGCCGATGCTGTTCATGTGCGGATAGACCACGGCAATGGCCGCCGCGGCCGCCACCATGGCTTCCACCGCATTGCCGCCGTCGCGCAGCACCGACAGCCCCGCCTGCGCGGCGAGATGATGGGGGGCGGTCACCATGCCGCCAAGGCAAGTCAGGCTGTGGAGCATCGTCGTATCCCGGGTAATCGGGCATTATCGCCGGTGGCCCTCGCCGCCAGTGGATATCCCGGCCGTCACGCTCATGCATGCCGGGCCGCCAGCGGGCGCTCCTCGTCCTGAACGCCCGGCGCCAGGTCGCGCCTGAGGCGTGCGGTCGGGCGCCGGGCTGCGCCCGGGTCAGATCTCCCGCAGCCAGACCTCGCCCACGGTATGGTCCGCGCGCTTGCGCAGCACCACGTTGGCCCGTTCGCGGGTGGGCAGGATGTTCTCGCGCAGGTTCAGCAGGTTGATGCTGCTCCAGATCTCGCGCGCCACCGCCACCGCCTCGTCGGGCGGCAGGTCCTTGTAGTGGTGGAAGTACGACTGCGGGTTGCTGAACACCGTGCGCTGCAGCAGCAGGAAGCGGTCGATGTACCAGCGCTCGATGTGCGCCTCGTCGGCATCCACGTAGATGGAGAAGTCGAAGAAGTCGGACACGATCACGCTGGGCGTGCGGGTGCGGCCCGGATCCACCGTGCCGGTCTGCAGCACGTTCAGGCCCTCGAAGATCAGGATGTCGGGCTCCTCCACCACCTCGGTCTGGCCCGGGATGATGTCGTAGCTGCGGTGCGAATACACCGGCGCCTCCACCCGGCGCTTGCCGGCCTTGGTGTCGGCCAGGAACTCGACCATGCGGCGGCGATCGTAGCTCTCGGGGAAGCCCTTGCGCTTCATGAGGCCGCGCTCGAGCAGCACCCGGTTGGGGTGCAGGAAGCCGTCGGTGGTGATGAGCGCCACCCGGGGGTGGTCGGGCCAGCGCGCGAGCAGCGCCTGCAGCACGCGGGCGAAGGTGCTCTTGCCCACCGCCACGCTTCCGGCCACCCCGATCACGTAGGGCCGGCTGCCCACCAGCCGGCCGAGGAACTCGTCCTTCACGCCGCTCAGGCTGCGGGCCGAGCGGAAGTGCAGGTTGAGCAGGCGCGAAAGCGGCAGGTAGACGTCGACCACATCCTGCATCGACACCTGCTCGGTGACGCCGCGCAGGGCGGTGAGGTCATCCTCGGCCAGCGTGAGGGGGGTGTTGGAGCGCAGTCGCGCCCAGTCATCCCGGGGGAATTCGATGTACGCCGAATACTCGGTCTTGCCGCTGCCGCGCGGGGGCACGGCTGGGCGGGAGGCGTCTGCGGCGGGGGTGCCGGAGACCGCGGGCAGGGGATCCATCGATGCCTTTCGATCGTCGATCCGCCATTGTCGCCGGAATCCGCCGCCGCGCTGCCGCGAGCGCCGTCGGACAGACGATTTCCGGTCGGAATGTTGCGTTGCAACAAATCGGCTTGACACGCCCGCGGTCGCCCGGACAATGGCGATTGTGCAGTGCAACAAGCCAGCCGGTCGTGACCGGCATCGCCACCGACCCGAGGACACCATGATCAAGACCCCCGAAGACCTGATGAAGCTCCACGCCGAGACCCTGAGCGCCTCCCAGGCCGCCGCCACCCGCGCGCTGGAGGGCTTCGGCAAGCTGGCCGAGCTCAACCTCAAGACCGCCACCGAGGCCATGGCCCAGACCAGCGACCAGCTCAAGGCGCTGTTCACCGCCAAGGACCCGCAGCAGGCCAGCCGCGTGATCAGCGAGATGGCCAAGCCCTCCACCGAGGCCCTGACCACCTGGGCCAAGGAGGTCTACCAGCTGTCCAGCCAGACCGGCGCCGAGCTCGGCGCGATGGCCGAGAAGCAGATCGTCGACGGCAACAGGCAGCTGCTGGCCGCGGTCGAGCTGCTGGGCAAGAACGCGCCGGCCGGATCCGAGGGCATGGTGCAGGTTCTGCGCACCACCATCGCCACCGCCGCCAGCGCCTACGACCAGGTCTTCAAGGCCACCCGCCAGCTGGCCGACCAGGCCCAGGCTGGTGTCGCCGCCGCCACCAAGGCTACCGGCCGCAAGTCCGCCTGAGTGGCGCGGGGCGCGGCCGTCTCGCCGGTGCCGCGACCCCGCCTGCCTTCCGTAAGCCGAGCCCGGGCCCCCGGGCCCGGGGCCGTTCCCGGTTAGCATCGTCGGCCGGCCCGCGCTCCGCGGGCCCCTCCCCGGAGACCGACGCCATGAACGGAGCCGAAAGCCTCGTCCACACCCTGCTCGAGACGGGCGTGGATGTCTGCTTCACCAACCCCGGCACCTCGGAGATGCATTTCGTCTCCGCGCTCGACCGCATCCCGGGCATGCGCTGCGTGCTGGGCCTGTTCGAGGGGGTGGTCACCGGCGCCGCCGATGGCTACTGGCGCATCGCCGAACGCCCGGCCAGCACCCTGCTGCACCTGGGCCCCGGCCTGGGCAACGGCCTGGCCAACCTGCACAACGCGCGCAAGGCGCGCTCGGGCATCGTCAACGTGGTCGGCGAGCACGCCACCTACCACATCCCCCTCAATGCCCCGCTCACCAGCGACATCGAGGGCGTGGCCCGGCCGATGTCGCACTGGGTCCATACCAGCCGTCGCGCCGATGACATCGCCACCGACGGCCGCGCCGCGGTGGCCCAGGCGCGCACCGCGCCCGGCCGCATCGCCACGCTGATCCTGCCGGCAGACACCGCCTGGGGCGCGGTCTCGCCCGAGGCTGCCGCGCCGCGCGGTCCGCTCGCCGTGGACGCGCCGCGCGCGGTGTCCGAGGCGCGCCTGGCCGCGGCCGCGCAGGCGCTCGGCCCCGATACCCTGCTGCTGCTCGGCGGCCATGCGCTGCGCGAATCGCCGCTGGCCCGTGCCGGCCGCATTGCCGCGCGCACCGGCTGCGCGGTGATGTCCGAGTTCGCCGCCGCGCGGGTGCAGCGCGGTGCCGGTCGCGTGGCGGCCCTGCGCGTGCCCTACGTGGTCGAGGCGGCGCAGGCCGCGCTGGCGCGCTTTCGTCGCATCGTGCTGGTAGGCGCCACGCCGCCGGTGGCCTTCTTCGCCTATCCCGACAAGCCCAGCCTGCTGGCGCCCGAGGGCTGCGAGTTCATCACCCTGGCCGAGGTCGACGAAGACCTCGACGGCGCGCTCGCGGCACTGGCCGAGCGCCTGGGCGCCAGCGCGATCGCCCCCGCCGGTGTCGCCCAAGCCCGGCGACTGTCGGCGGCCGACCTGCCCACCGGCGCGGTCAGCTCCGAGGGCGTGGCCGCGATCCTGAGCAGCCTGCTGCCCGAGAATGCCATCGTGGTCGACGAGTCGGTCACCTTCGGCCGAGCCTTCAGCGCGGCCACCGCCGGCGCGCCGCCGCACGACTGGCTCACCGGCACCGGCGGCTCCATCGGCTTTGCCATGCCGGTGGCGGTGGGCGCGGCCATTGCCGCCCCCGACCGTCGGGTGGTGGTGCTGGAGGGCGACGGCAGCGGCATGTACACCCTGCAGGCGCTCTGGACCATGGCCCGCGAGGGCCTGAACGCCACCGTGGTGGTCTTTGCCAACCGCGCCTACCAGATCCTGCGCGGCGAATTCCTCGGCGTGGGCGCCGGCGAGCCCGGCCCGCGGGCCTCGCAGATGCTCTCGCTGGATTCCCCTGCGCTCGACTGGCTCTCGCTCGCCCGCGGCATGGGCGTGTCGGCCACCCGCGCCGACAACCTCGCCGACTTCGCCCGGCAGTTCGCCCGCTCGGTGGCCACGCCCGGCCCCAGCCTGATCGAGCTGGTGATCTGAGCGCTCGCCCCGAGCCCCGGCTGGCGCCACCCCTGGTGATCCGCTTCCATGTCTGACACCCAGCGGCGCGTCGCCCTGGTGGCCGGCGCCACCGGCCGCTTCGGCGAGGCCCTGCTCAACCGCGTGCTCGCCGACGGCGACTATGCCGAGGTGGTGGCGCTCGCCCAGGCGCCCATGTCGCTGGGGGTGCGCGGTCTGGCGCTGGCACCCCTGCATGCGCTGCCGCCGCTGCACGATGCGTTCGTGGCCGTGGCCGCGCCTGGTGCCCCGGGCCGCTCCTTCCATGGCCGCGATGCCGCCTGGGTATCGGTGGAGCCTTCTCGCCTGCTGGCAGTGGCCCAGGCGGCCTGCGCGGCCGGTGCGCGGCGCCTGGTGCTCGTCTCACCCACGCCGGTATGGCAGCAGATGGGCGGGCTGCGCGCCGGCCTCTCGGGCGAGGCCGAGCTTGCCGTGGCGGCGCTGCCGCTGAGCTCGCTCACCGTGCTGCGGCCGGTCATCGAGGGCGGCAGCCGCGCCATGGGCTGGGTGGAGCGGGTGGCTTCCGTCTACACCAGCCTGCAGATGCTGGCCATGCCGCGCTCGATGCCGGTGCTGCGCAGCGAGGAGCTCGCCCGCTGCGCCGTGGCGGCCATGCGTCGCGCCCGCGACGGCGTCAGCGTGCTCGGCGCGGATAGAATCCCGGCACTGCTCGCGCCGGCCCCCGACCCTGGCGAATCGCCCGCCGGCCACGCGCCAGAGGCGGCCCCCCGTTGATGGCTGCCGATCCACCCCGAAAGACTTCCCCATGACCGCTGCCGTTGCCAACGACACCTTCCTGCGGGCCCTGCGCCGGGAACCCACCGAGCACACCCCGGTGTGGCTGATGCGCCAGGCCGGCCGCTACCTGCCGGAGTACAACGCCACGCGCGCCCGCGCCGGCAGCTTCCTCAACCTGTGCAAGAACCCCGAGCTCGCCTGCGAGGTCACGCTGCAGCCGCTGGCGCGCTATCCGCTGGATGCGGCCATCCTGTTCTCCGACATCCTCACCGTGCCCGACGCCATGGGCCTGGGCCTGTACTTCGCCGAGGGCGAGGGCCCGCGCTTCGAGCGGCCGGTGCGTGACGAGGCGGCAGTCGCCCAGCTCGCCGCGCCCGACCCCAACCAGTCCCTGCGCTACGTGATGGACGCGGTGCGCACCATCCGCTCGGCCCTGGGCGGCAAGGTGCCCCTCATCGGCTTCTCGGGCAGCCCCTTCACCCTGGCCTGCTACATGGTCGAGGGCGGCGGCAGCGATGACTTCCGTCAGATCAAGACCATGCTCTACCGCCGGCCCGATCTGCTTCACCGCATCCTCGCGGTGAACGCGCAGGCGGTGGCCGACTATCTCAATGCCCAGATCGAGGCCGGCGCCCAGGCGGTCATGATCTTCGATTCCTGGGGCGGCGCGCTGGCCGACGGCGCCTTCCAGGCCTTCTCGCTCGCCTACACCCAGCGCGTGCTGCGGGCGCTGCGCCTCGAGCGCGAGGAGGGCGGCGTCAAGGTCCGTGTGCCCACCATCGTGTTCACCAAGGGCGGCGGCCTGTGGCTGGAGCAGATCGCCGGCGCGGGCTGCGACGCGGTCGGCGTCGACTGGACCATGAACCTCGGCCAGGCCAGGGCGCTGGTCGGCGATCGCTGCGCCATCCAGGGCAACCTCGATCCCATGGTGCTCATGGCCGGCCACGAGCAGGTGCGCGCTCAGGCCCTGAAGGTGCTGGAGAGCTTCGGCCCTCCCAGCCCCGGTCATGGCCATGTCTTCAACCTGGGTCATGGCATCTCGCAGTTCACCCCGCCCGACCATGTCCACACCCTGGTCGAGACGGTCCATCAGTACAGCCGCGAGATGCGCCGGCGCGGCGCGAGCGCATCCTCGCTGTAGGGGCGATTCATCCCCTGGCGCGGCGGGGTCCGGGGCGCGGGTCGTCACCGTCCCTCGTCGCCGAGCGGCGCTTCTCCGCGACCGGTCGCCGGGCCGGCTGGCGGACCCTCAGGGCGCCCGCCGAGGGCGGTTTTGTGCTAGCGAAGCGCTGGAATCCCCTTGACTTATGCACACTTGACGAGGCTGCTCAAATGTGCGTCCTGTCGGTTCGCCGTCATCGAACGGTGATTTTGCAACTCTTTGATTCAGAACGGGTTTTTCTCAGATCAAAAACCGTGCAACGAACCTGTCATCAAGGATTGGCGCGGGTTTCCGGGCGGTCGGGCCAGGTTGGCCACAGTTTTATCCACAGGTTCTGTGAACGACCCGAAAAACCCCCGATGACCTCACGCCTTAGGGGTCGAACTTAAAGTGGAGTCTAGCTTTTGAGCGCCCCCGGAAGCCTGCCTGCCTACGCCCGGGTGCTGCTCGACCTGCCGGTGGGTGAGGTCTTTGACTACCGCCTCGGCCCCGATCAGGTGCCGCGGGCGGTGCCCGGAGCCTGGGTGGTGGTGCCCTGGGGGACCGCGCAGCGGGTCGGGCTGGTGGCCTCGGTGGGTCCGTCCACCGAGCTGGCCGAGGAGCGCGTGCGCGAGGTCACCGCGGTGCTGGCCGACGCGCCGTTGCTGCCCGCCGAGTGGTTCGCGTTCCTGGGCTTCGTGGCCGGCTACTACCACCGCACCCTGGGCGAGGTGGCCCTGCCGGCACTGCCCAAGCGGCTGCGCACCCCGCCCGCCGCCCGCGCCCGCGGCTCGGTCTTCGCCCGTCTGCGCCGCCGGCCGCTCGCCGGCGAAGCCGACGCCCGACCTGCTGGCGCGGTTGGAGCCGGCGCCCACACCACCCGCCCCGCCGGCAGCCCTCTGCCCACCCTGAACCCCGACCAGCAGGCCGCGCTCGCCGGCCTGCGCGAGGCCACGGGCTTTCGGGTCTCGCTGCTGCACGGGGTCACCGGCAGCGGCAAGACCGAGGTCTACCTGCACTGGCTGGCCGAGGTGCTGGCCACGCGCCCCGACGCCCAGGCGCTGCTCCTGGTGCCCGAGATCGGCCTCACGCCCCAGCTCACCGGCCTGCTGCGGGCCCGCTTCGCCGGCGTGCCGCTGGCCGTGCTGCACAGCGAGCTGCCCGACGCCGAGCGCGCCGCCCACTGGCTGGCGGCGGTCGAGGGGCGGGCGCGGCTGGTGGTGGGTACCCGCCTGGCGGTGCTCACCCCGTTGCCCGGCCTGGCCGCGATCGTGGTCGACGAGGAGCACGACGCTTCCTTCAAGCAGCAGGAGGGCGTGCGTTACTCCGCCCGCGACATGGCCGTGGCGCTGGCTGCGCGCCGCGGCATCCCGGTGGTGCTCGGCTCGGCCACGCCCTCGCTGGAGAGCTGGCGGGCGGCTCAGCTGGGCCGCTACCGCCTGCTCAGCCTGCCCGACCGGGTGCATGCCGGCGCCTGGCCGCGTCTGCGCCGCATCGACCCGCGCCGCCAGGCGATGGTCCATGGGCTGGCCCCCGACACCCGCCAGGCGATCAGCGACGCGCTGGCGCGCGGCGAGCAGGCGCTGGTGTTCATGAACCGGCGCGGCTTCGCCCCCGTGCTGCATTGCGAGGCCTGCGGCTGGCTCAGCGCCTGCGAGCACTGCGCCGCTTTCCGGGTGCTGCATCGCGACGGCGGCGGCGCCGGCAGCCCTGCCCGCTACCGGCTGCAGTGCCACCACTGCGGCGGCCAGTCGCGGGTGCCGCGGGCCTGCCCCGGCTGCGGCAATGTCGATCTCGGCCCGCTCGGGCGCGGCACGCAGCGCCTGGAAGACGGGTTGCGCGAGCTCTACCCGCAGGCCCGCATCGCCCGTCTCGATCGCGACGTGGCCCGCCATCGCGGCGCAGCCGGCGAGGTGATCGCCGCCGCCCACCGCGGCGAGGTCGACATCCTGGTCGGCACCCAGATGCTCGCCAAGGGCCATGACTTCCAGCGCCTGACCTGCGTGGTGGTGGTCGATGCCGACAGCGGCCTGTTCTCGGCCGACTTTCGCGCGCCCGAGCGGCTGTTCGCCCTGCTCATGCAGGTGGCCGGGCGAGCCGGGCGGGCCGGCGCCGCCAGCGAGGTGCTGATCCAGACCCGCTTCGGCCAGCACCCGCTGTTCGATGCCCTCGCCCGCCATGACTTCGCCGCCTTTGCCGACGCCCAGCTTGCCGAGCGCCACCAGGCCGGCCTGCCGCCCTTCATGCACCAGGCGCTGATGCGGGTGGAGGCGCGCCAGCTCGACGCCGCCCTGGCCTTCCTGGGCCAGGCCCGCGAGCTCGCCGGCACCCCGCCCGAAGGCCTCACCCTGTTCGACCCGGTGCCCATGCCGATGGCTCGGCTCGCCGGCCGCGAGCGCGCCCAGCTGCTTCTCGAGGCGCCCGCGCGCGCGCCGCTGCACGCCTTCCTGCGCGACTGGCTGCCGGCGGTGGCCGGCCTCAAGGGCGCGGTACGCTGGCAGATCGAGATCGACCCCCTGGAAATCTGAGCCCATGGCCGACCCGGTCGCCCCCCTGAATCCCGCCCAGCGCGAGGCCATCCGCTATCTCGACGGCCCCTGCCTGGTGATCGCCGGCGCCGGCAGCGGCAAGACCCGCGTCATCACCCACAAGATCGCCCATCTGGTGGACGCCGGCATCAAGCCCACGGCCATCGCCGCCATCACCTTCACCAACAAGGCCGCCCAGGAGATGCAGGAGCGCCTCGGCGCCCTGGTGAAGCTGCCCGAGCGCGAGCGGCCGCTGGTCAGCACCTTCCATTCCCTGGGCGTGCAGATCGTGCGCAGCGAGGCCCGCGCCCTGGGCCTGAAGCCTTCCTTCTCCATCCTCGATGCCGATGACGCCTCGGCGATCGTGCAGCAGGCGCTGGCCACCACCGACCGGCAGCTGCTGCGCGCGGTGATCTCGCGCATCTCGCTCTGGAAGAACGCCATGGTCGACCCGGCGCAGGCGCTCGCCCAGGCGCACGGCGAGCCCGACACCTCGGCGGCGCTCGCGTATCGCGAGTACGCGGCCACCCTGTCGGCCTACCAGGCGGTGGACTTCGACGACCTGATCCGGCTGCCGGTGCAACTGCTGCGCGATGACCCGCAGGCCGCCCAGCGCTGGCGCGAGCGGCTGCGCTACCTGCTGGTCGACGAATACCAGGACACCAACGCCAGCCAGTACGCGCTGCTGCGCCTGCTGGCCGGCCCGCGCGCCGCCTTCACCGCGGTGGGCGACGATGACCAGTCCATCTACGGCTGGCGCGGCGCCACGCTCGAGAACCTCGAGCGCCTGGGCCGCGACTACCCCGCCCTGCGGGTGATCAAGCTCGAGCAGAACTACCGATCCTGCCTGCATGTGCTGCAGGCCGCCAACCGGCTCATCGCCCACAACCCCAAGCTGCACGAGAAGACCCTCTGGTCCGAGCTCGGCCCCGGCGACCCGGTCGCGGTGGTGGCCTGCGATGACGACGAGCAGGAGGCCGAGTCGGTGGCGGCGCGGCTGTCAGCCCATCGCTTCGAGCGCCGCGGCCGCTGGGCCGACTATGCGGTGCTCTATCGGGGCAACCACCAGGCGCGGGTGCTCGAGCAGGCGCTTCGCAAGGAGAAGATCCCCTACGTGCTTTCGGGCGGGCAGAGCTTCTTCGAGCGCAGCGAGATCCGCGACCTGCTCGCCTGGCTGCGTCTGCTGGCCAACGACGAGGACGATCCCGCCTTCATCCGCGCCGTCACCACCCCGAAGCGCGGCGTGGGCACCGCCACCCTCGCGGCGCTCGGCGAGTACGCCGGGCAGCGCCAGCGGCCGATGTTCGCCGCGCTCTTCGAGAGCGGCCTCGAGGCCCGTCTGGCCCCCCGCCAGCTCGCCCCGCTGCGCGAGT
Organism: Burkholderiaceae bacterium; assembly: GCA_044356115.1. Classification (GTDB taxonomy): domain Bacteria; phylum Pseudomonadota; class Gammaproteobacteria; order Burkholderiales; family Burkholderiaceae_E; genus Quisquiliibacterium. The sequence continues at coordinate 2,163 of JBIKWU010000093.1, read as the reverse complement.
TCGGCGCCTTCGTCCATCGCATGGCCGCTCGCGCCGCCCGCGAGCCGGCCGCGCAAGTGCTCGATGACCTGATCGCCGCCATCGGCTACCGCGCCCACCTCTTCGATGCCGACGACGAGAAGCAGGCCGCCGCGCGCTGGACGCATGTCACCGATTTCCTCGACTGGGTGAAGAAGCGCGCCGACGAGGACAAGGCGACGCTCGCGCAGGTGGCCCAGAGCGTGGCGCTGCTCTCGCAGCTCGACCGGCGCGACGAGGACCTCGATGCCGTGCGCCTGTCCACCGTGCACGCCGCCAAGGGCCTGGAGTTCGGCCATGTCTTCGTGGTCGGCTGCGAGGAAGGCATCCTGCCGCACCAGGGCGGGCTCGAGGGCGAGGAACCCGCCGCCGACCAGGCCGACGCCGACCCGGCCTGGCGCGCCCGCATCGAGGAGGAGCGGCGCCTGATGTACGTGGCGGTGACCCGTGCGCGGCGCAGCCTCACGCTGAGCTGGTGCGCGCGCCGGCGTCGTGGGCGCGAGGCGGTGCGGCGCGAGCCGTCGCGGTTCCTGGCGGAGATGGAGCTGCAGGCGAGGCCGCCGGCCCGGCAGACCGATCAGGCCGATGCCCGCTCGCGGCTGGCTGCCCTGCAGGCGCTGCTGGCCCGGCCCGGCAAGCCGCCGGGCGCGGCCTGAAGGGGCTTACTTCTTCGCTTCTTCGGCGGGCGCCGGGGCCTTGGGCTCGGCGAGCTTGCCGCCGCTGCCATTGGCCATGTAGACCACCGCGCGGCCGATCTCGATGTCCTCGTAGTCACCGCCGCCCTGCGCGGCCATGGCGCCCTTGCCCTTGAGCGCCGAATTCAGCAGGGCGTCATAGCCGGTCTTGATGCGAGCAGCCCAGGCGCCGGCATCACCCACCTTCGGCGCGCCCGCGGCACCCGCCGCGTGGCAGGCCGAGCACTGGGCCTTGTAGACCTCTTCGCCGGCGCGCAGCGCCTTGGCGCCGCCCGCGCCCTTGAGCTCGAAGCGGGCCACCGGCTGGATGCGGGCCTCGGTGGCCTCGGGGGTGAGGGCGGTGTTGCCCGCGCCGCCACGGTCGCCGGCACCCACGTACTTGACCAGCAGCACGATGATCAGGACGGGCACCACGAAGGACAGCACCACCACGGTGATCAGCTGCTTCGGGGTCTTGATGAAGGTTTCGTGTTCGGCGGCGGAGCTCATGCGCGTGTCCTCGGGGCGGGCCGGGTTCGTCAAAACCTCTGATTGTAGCCGCTGCGGCGCAGCCCGCGGGTCAGAAGCCGCGAAAGCTGGCGATGGCCGACACCGGCTCGCGCTCGGTCTGCAGGCGGTTGATCGCCGCGTCGGGGTCGGCGTAGCCCAGGGCCATGCCGCAGATCACCCCCTCGGTCTCGGGCAGGCCCAGGCAGCGGGCGATCACGGCATGGAAGCGCGAGAAGGCCTGCTGCGGGCAGGTGTCCAGGCCCCGGCCGCGGGCCGCCACCATCACGTTCTGCATGAACATCGCGCAGTCCATGTAGCCGCCGGTGCGCATCATCTTGTCCATGGTGAAGATGATCCCCACCGGCGCGTCGAAGAACACGTAGTTGCGGGCGCTCTGCGCGCGCATGCGCTCGGTGTCGCCCTTGCCGATGCCCAGCAGCCCGTACATGTCCCAGCCGATCTTGCGGCGCCGGTCGACATAGGGCGACACCCACTGCGCCGGGTAGTAGGGGAAGGGCTCGGTGTACTTCGTGGCCGCATCGGGCTCGTCGAACGCCGCCAGCACCGCGCGGCTGAGTTCGGCCCGGGCCTCGCCGGCCAGCACGTGCATCTTCCAGGGCTGGATGTTGGTGCCTGAGGGCGCCCGGCTCGCCACCGCGAGGATCTCGGCCACGGTCTCGCGCGGCACCGGCGTGGGCAGGAAGGCGCGCACGGAGCGGCGGGTGGTGATGGCGGCGTCGACGGCGGCGCGGGTCTGGTCCTGGTCCATGGGGCGGGTTTCCGGGGGGCTGAGTGCGGGAATCCGCGCACGATACCGCAGGCCCCGGGCCCGCCCGACGCGGCCCGCCGCGCTTGGACGGGTTCCTGAAATCCGGGTATCCTCGCCGTCTTCTCTCGGGGGGCGGTCACCGCGCGCCCTCCGCTACGCGCCCGTAGCTCAGGGGATAGAGTATTGGCCTCC
>JBIKWU010000326.1:0-4034 GCA_044356115.1 Burkholderiaceae bacterium | reverse complement strand
CTTGAGCGAGCCCACCTCCTGGAAGTAGGTGAACTGCGTGACCTCCATGCCGTTGAGCCAGACCTCCCAGCCCAGGCCCCAGGCACCCAGCGTGGGCGACTCCCAGTCGTCCTCGACGAAGCGGATGTCGTTGCGCTGCGGGTCGATGCCCAGCGCCTGCAGCGAGCCGAGGTAGAGGTCGAGGATGTCGGGCGGCGAGGGCTTGAGCACCACCTGGTACTGGTAGTAGTGCTGCAGGCGGTTGGGGTTGTCGCCGTAGCGGCCGTCCTTGGGGCGCCGCGAGGGCTGCACGTAGGCGGCCCGCCAGGGCTCGGGGCCGATCGCCCGCAGGAAGGTCGCGGTGTGGAAGGTGCCCGCCCCCACTTCCATGTCATAGGGCTGCAGCAGGGCGCAGCCCTGGCGGTCCCAGTACTCCTGGAGCCTGAGGATGACTTGCTGGAAGGTGAGCATGGCGGTCCCGGATGAGGTCAGCCGGCGATTTTACTGGAAGGCCTCGCCGCGCCCGTGATGCCCGCCCTGCGCAGGCCGAGCGCGGCCACGAGCATCGCGCCGGCGAGCAGCAGCGCGGGCAGATTGCCCAGGCGCGCATAGGGCGTGAGGCCGGTGGTCGCCTGCACCTGCGTGTCGATCACGCCCGCCCGCGCGGTGGGCAGGCTCGCCCGCACCTGACCGCGATGATCGATGAGCGCGGTGACGCCGGTGTTGGTGGCGCGCAGCATGGGCCTGCCGGTCTCGAGCGCGCGCATCCGCGAGATGTGCAGGTGCTGCGACAGGGCATGGGAATCGCCGAACCAGCCGAGGTTGCTCATGTTCACCAGCACGCCGGCGGACACCGGCGCGCGCACCTGCGCGGCGATCTCCTCGCCGAACAGGTCCTCGTAGCAGATGTTGGCCGCGACGCGCTGCCCGTCGACCAGGAAGGGCGGCTGGGGCGCCGCGCCGCGGCCGAAGCTGCCCATCGGGATGCGCATCAGCCGCACGAACCACTCGAAGCCCCAGGGGATGAACTCGCCGAAGGGCACGAGGTGCTGCTTGTCGTAGCGCGGGCCCGGGCCGCCGCCGGTGATCAGCAGCGCGCTGTTGCTCACCCGCGGCGTGCTGCCTGGCACTGCATCGACGATGGGCACGCCCAGCAGCAGTGCGCCGCCGCTTGCCCGCAGGCCCTCGAGCACGGTGGTTGCGATCTCGGGCGGCGTGTGGGTCCAGGGCACCACCCAGGCGGTCTCGGGCAGCACGGTGAGGCGGGCGCGACTCTCGGCCACCTGCGCGGCATACCAGCGCATCGCCTGGATCGCCGCGGGCGGATCGAACTTCATCGACTGGCCGATGTTGCCCTGGACCAGGCGCACGCTCAGCGGCTCGCCTGTCGCTTGCGTGAAGCGCAGCTGCCCCAGGACCGTGCCCGCCAGCAGCACCGCCGCCGCCGCGATGGCCGGGCCGCGCCAGCCCGGCGCCCGCCGGTCCGGCCCGCGCCAGCGGCGCGCGGCCAGGGCGAAGAGCGCGGCCACGGCGGTGGCGGCCAGGCCCACGCCATACACGCCCGCGAATGGCGCCAGCCCGCCCAGTGGTCCGTCGACATGGGCGTAGCCGATCGACAGCCACGGAAACCCGGTGAAGACCCAGCCTCGTGCGGCTTCGGCGAGCGACCACGCGCCCGCCATGCCCGCCACCCAGCCCCAGCCGGGCCGGTCGTGGGCAAGCAGCAAGGCCAGCGCCGGCCACAGCGCGAGATAGGCGCAGAACAGCAGCAGCGCGAGCGCCGCCAGCAGCCAGGGCATGCCGCCGTGATCGTGCATGCTCACATGCAGCCAGCACAGGCCGATGACGAAGTGGCCCATGGCGAACCCGGCCCCGATCAGGCCGGCCTGCCGGCGGTTGCCGGCACCCAGGGTCAGCCACAGGCCGAGGGCGAAGAGCAGCAACTGGGCCGGCCAGGCGAGCGCGCCCGGCAGGAAAGACACCCCGAGCGCGTGGGCCGCGCCGACAGGCACCGCGACCAGCGCGCGCCGGGCAGGTCGGTGGGGATCGCCCGCCCCGCCGGCGTCGGCCGGCGACGGGCTCGGGTCAGCGGCCGGCGTCGACGGCGGCCGCGGCATCGGCGATCGCGGTGCTCAGCCGTTCGGCCAGCAGCAGATGGGCCTGACGCGCATCGGCGCGCAACACCTCGATGCGCAGGCCCTCGAGCGTGACGGCGTCGCCGCGACGCGGCACCCGGCCGAGTTGCGCGGTGAGCAGCCCGCCGATGGTGTCGAGCTCCTCGTCGGACAGGCGCGTGCCGAAGTGCCGGTTGAAGACCTCGATCTCGGTGTCGGCGCGCAGCCGGAAGCGCGGACCTTCATGGCCTTCGCCGGCCGGGGTGATGGCATCGGCCTTCGGCTCGGCGTCGAACTCGTCATGGATCTCGCCCACGATCTGCTCGAGCACGTCCTCGATCGTGACCAGACCCGCGACCGAGCCGTACTCGTCGACCACGATGGCCAGATGGCTGCGGTTGGCGCGGAATTCGCGCAGCAGCACGTTCAGGCGCTTGGACTCGGGGATGAAGACCGCCGGTCGCAGCAGCGCGCGCAGGGGCGGCGGCTCGGGGCTGAACAGCCGCAGCAGGCTCTTGGCGTGCAGGGTGCCCAGCACCTTGTCGAGGTCGCCGTCGATCACCGGGAAGCGCGAGCGCGCGGTGCGGATCACCTGCGGCAGGAACTGCGCCGGTTCCTGGGCGATGTCGATCACGTCCATGCGGGCACGAGGCACCATGATGTCGCCGGCGCACAGCTCGGCCACCTGGAGCACGCCCTCGATCATCGAGAGCGCGTCATCATCGAGCAGTTCACGTTCGTGGGCGCCGCGCAGCAGGGTGAGGAGCTGTTCCCGGTCATCGGGGGCGCGCAGCAGCAGCGTGGACAGACGTTCGAGCAGCGAGCGCCTTGGCTCTGCGCCCGACGGGGCATCGGACATCGATGGGACCGGAGGTTGCGAAGCGGCCAGCATACCCGATGGCCGCTACCGGGCTCAATCCGGGGCGCGGCGCCCGCCGGGCATTGGCCGGGCCAGATAGGGGTCGGGGATGCGCAGGCGACGCAGCAGCGCCGTCTCGAGGGCCTCCATGCGCGCGGCCTGTGCCTGTGTCTGGTGATCATGACCCTGGGCGTGCAGCACGCCGTGGATCACCAGATGCGCGAGATGGTGCTCGAAGGGCTTGCGTTGCGCGCGGGCCTGCTCGCGCACCACCGGCACGCAGATCACGATGTCGGCGGCGCAAAGGCCGCGGGCGTCGTCCGGCGCCGGCGGATAGGTGAAGGTGAGCACATTGGGTGCGTAGTCGCGGCCGCGGAAGGCGCGGTTCAGCGCGATCGCCTCGGCGCGCGCGGTCAGGCGCAGGGTCAGCCGGGCATCGGCGGCCAGCGCGAACCGCACCCAGCGGCGAAGCCGCGCCGGCGCCACCGGCCAGTCGGGCACACGGGGCCCGCGCTGCAGCGCGAGCGCGAGCGCCGGCTCAGCCGCCGCTGCCGGCACGCTCGTAGGCATCCACGATGCGGGCCACCAGCGGGTGGCGCACCACATCGCTGCTGTCGAAGCGCGTGAACGCGATGCCGCGGACATCGCGCAGCACGTTCACCGCCTCGACGAGGCCGCAGACCTGTCCGCGCGGCAGGTCCACCTGGGTGGTGTCGCCCGTGACCACCGCGCGCGAGCCGAAGCCGATGCGGGTGAGGAACATCTTCATCTGCTCGGGCGTGGTGTTCTGGGCCTCGTCGAGGATGATGAAGGCGTGGTTGAGCGTGCGGCCGCGCATGTAGGCCAGCGGCGCGATCTCGATCGCCTGCTTCTCGAACATGCGGGCGGTGCGCTCGAAGCCGAGCAGGTCGTAGAGCGCGTCGTAGAGAGGCCGCAGGTAGGGGTCGACCTTCTGCGCGAGATCGCCCGGCAGGAAGCCCAGGCGCTCGCCGGCCTCGACCGCCGGGCGCGTGAGCACGATGCGCTTGACCGCGTCGCGCTCGAGCGCGTCGACGGCGCAGGCCACCGCCAGGTAGGTCTTG